>NZ_JACSQB010000023.1 GCF_014836835.1 Clostridium faecium
ATATAATCTTTTTCTAAAAATAAAGTTTTTATATAACCTTTTAATGTTGTAAATCTTTCTGTTTTTTCTTCTAAAAATAATAATCTTTTAATTATTACATTTTTGAATTTCAATGAATTAATTTCTACGCTATATTTTTCCATGCTAGACTTATATGAAAATTTCTCATTTAATTCTAAATAAGTATAATAACTTCTTATAGCATCTTCTCTATGGTAAGTTTTTTCATAGCTATCTCCCAAAAGATAATATGCATCCATATTGTTTTTATCTATACTAATTAGCTTCTTACAAACTTCTTTAGTTTTTTCATATCGTTTGCCATTACGCATTAATATTGCAGCATTTTGATAATAATTAACTAAAAGCATCTTACTTGTATTTTTATCATTTATTAAATCTAAATATTTCAAAACTTCGCCTATAGCTTCTTCTACATCTCCATGCATTGAATAACTTCTACTTAATTGATAAATATAATATATATTATTTGAATCTTTTTTTAGTTCTTCTTTAAGCATTGTTGCAGTTCTTTTAAATTTTTTTTCTTTTACATCTTCAGTCATTATGTAACCATAATGAAGCATATATATATCTAAAGCCTTTACTGGTTTTTTGTATATAGGCTGATTGTGAACTTTTCCTTCATAATGAAACTTTCCATCATTTTTAAATATTAGTTGTAATGTAAATAAATTATAATTTTTAAGCTCTTCATCAGTAAAATTCTTATAAATAAGAGAATATGTATTGTATTTTTTGTATTCTTTTCCATAAAAAAAATCTTTTAATTTGATTGCTTCATCATGCTCTAACTCTTGATCTGCATCCATTATAAAAATGTACTCTCCCTGTGCAAAAGAAATACTATAGTTTCTTGCCTCTGAAAAACTATTATTCCATTTCTTAAAGTATACTTTGTCAGTGTATTTTTTTGCAATTTCTACAGTATTATCTGTAGAGCCAGTATCTACGATAATAAGTTCAGCAAGATTACACTCTGTTAATGGCAATAAGCTTTTTAAACATTTATCTAAATACTTTTCTTCATCCTTTACTATCATGCAAATACTAAGTTTATAAGGAAATATTTTTGATTTCTTAGTCATAAATTATCTTCCCCTTTCAGCAATTATCTAATTTAAAATTACTCATATCATTTAAATTTATAATTTATATATAAAAACTCCCCTATAAAGGAGAGTTTTTATATATAAATTCAGTCTTAAAATTATCTTAATAATTGAAGAACACCTTGTGGAGCTTGGTTAGCTTGAGCAAGCATAGCTTGAGCTGCTTGTTGAAGAATATTATTTTTAGAGAAATTCATCATTTCCTTAGCCATATCAACATCTCTTACTCTTGATTCTGCTGCTTGTAAGTTTTCTGAAGCATTGTTTAAGTTTGCTACTGTATGCTCTAATCTATTTTGGTATGCTCCCATTAATGATCTTGTTTTAGATACAGATACTATTGCCGCATTAACTGTTGATATAGCACTTTGTGCACTATCTTTTGTAGATATTGATACTGATGATATATCTACTTCATCTTCACCTAATTTATCTTTTGTTTGAGCTTTCCATTTAAGGTTAATAACTTGACCTTTATTTGCTCCTACTTGCATATCTAAGCTTTGAGCAGTTGATAAAATATCTTGTTCATTAAATTGAGTTGCATTTGCTATTCTGTTAACTTCATCTATAAGTTGTTGCATTTCATCATTTAAGGAATTTCTGTCTACTGCAACGTTAGTATCATTAGCTGCTTGAACTGATATTTCTCTCATTCTTTGAAGAATGCTGTGAGTTTCATTTAACGCACCTTCTGCTGTTTGAATTAATGAAATACCATCTTGAGCATTTCTTGATGCTTGATCTAGTCCTCTTATTTGAGCTCTCATTTTTTCAGAAATTGAAAGACCTGCTGCGTCATCTCCAGCTCTGTTAATTCTTAATCCTGAAGAAAGCTTTTCCATAGCCTTTCCAGAATTAGTTGTGTTTATTCCCATATTTCTATGAGCGTTCATTGCGTTCATATTGTGATTGATTATCATAATAAGTACCTCCTTGAATTTTAACATTGCACTTCCCTGTGCAAAATTTAATTATTTACTTTACAATATAATTATCGTAGATTTTATATATACTTTAGAGTTTTTTTTAATTTTTTTTAGTTTTTTTTATTTTTTATTTCTAAAGTATATATTTAGCATTGTTATATAGCTGAAATCCTTAATCATTCCTATGATTGTGAACTATTGTACTAAAATTAAAATATGCTAGTTCTATAAAAATTAAATAGGTAATTTGCATTATAATAAATAATATTTAAAATATTATTTCATCAGTAAAATTTAAATTAATATAATAAAAAAATGGCGAACACTGTTCGCCGCTACAAATATAAATTTAAGAAATTAATTCGTTAGAATTAACTTCAACCGCAATTGTCAATTCTCCATTGATAAAATTTCAGGGGCGCAGTGAAATATAGCACAGTGTCTTTGGTATTTAGGAATAATTTAGTTATATTTCTCATCTTTATAAACTCACTACAAATTCACTAGTTTCTGTTGCAAACTATACTGCACCCCAGGGTAACCCTAACGGGCTTCGCTCTGTTCCCCAGGGGTGAAAAAAGGGAGTTTTCACTCCCTTTTAAGCTTTGTCATTTATAAAATATATATTTCTATAAAAGTTGCTATGGTATTCATTGTTTGCAGCTTTACTTTGCTTTAATGTAATTAGTTTTTCCTTTAGCAGTTCTTTTTTTTCTATAAATAATTTATTTAATACTTCTTCTGAGGATGGTATGTTCAATTCTTTTGAAATATTAGAAAATTCCTCAGTGGTATACTTTAAAATATCCATAGAGTTTATGATTTGTTGTTTTTTACTTAATAATGGTTGAAGTTCATCATAATTGCTATCTTTTAAGGACTGAGATAAAATATCAATTAGTTTATCATTAATATTTTTATATTCCAATAATAAATTTTTTAATTCACCCATTATTGCCCCATACCCATTTGCTGCAAAAACCATGATTGTTGTGAATTTAGAGAATTCATAGCTTTTTCCAGTTGAGCAAATTGTATATAAAGCCTGTTTTCTCTTTCTGCCAACTTTCTATTTTGATCATATATTATCTTATCTTTATCCTTTATTTTTTTAGAAAGTTCGTTATTTAATTCTGTGTAAGTACCTTCAAGTCCTGCCTTTTCTAATAATATTCCTCTTTGCCCATTTTTATTTGGAGAAGTTCTTACATAATCTTTAAATATATCCTCTATTCTATACAATATGCCTTGTTCCTTATTTCTTAACTCTTTTTCTTCTGAAGTAGCATCTGGATTATAACTTGGATATTTAGTAGATTGTTTAGTAAATAATTCTATAACATTTTCTGGATCTTCTGCAAAAGCTTTTTTTAATTTTTCCTCATCTATTACAAGCTTTCCACCTTCAAGATAATTTTGCGTAGTATCTATTCCAATAGATTTTAGGGTAGTAGTATTCCCATCTACTTCTGCAAAGAAAACATTTCTTAATTCTCTCATCATTCTTTCAATATATGGATCACCTTTTATAATTCCTTCTTTAGCTTTTTCTTCCCATTTTTTAATTTCATCTTCCTTCATTTCTTTCTTTTGTTCATCTGTAAGAGGAAGGTAATTATAATTTTTCTTTGTGGTAGTTAATTTATTAGTCTTTTCAACTAATTTATTATACTCTTCAATAAAACCTTTAATTAGGTCTACACCCTTTTGTGTATCTTTAGTAATAGTAAATTCCATATTTTTATTTTCATTATCAGCAGAAGTTTCTTTTAAATCATAGGTTATACCATTAATAGTAAATTTGTTAGTATTTTTAGTAACTATTCCCTCTGTTCCATCTGGTTCCGTAATCTTAACTTTTGCATCTGAACCTTTTACATCTACATCTTTTTCTTTAATATTAAGAGCACTCAATATATTTCCGGACTCATCAGATAATTTCAATTTTGCTTCGCTTCCAGTAATTTTAGTTTCAAATGAAAAATTTCCACTTAATTCATTAAAATTCAGTTTAACTTCTCCATTAGTTTTTTTTGATATTTCTAATATCAAATCACCAACAGTCATATCTTTATTTACATCAATTACAACTTCTTCTTCTCCTTTTGCTCCTGTATAATTTATTTTTAATTTATCATCTATATTTAAACCTAATTCACCTAATTTAGTTTGTTTAAGTTCTTTCTCAGTTTTCTCTATTTTATCAGTTGAAATTATTTTAGCAACTTTAGCTATCTCTTCTACATTTAACTTATATTTTCCTTCTTTAGCTGTAGAGCCAGCTACTATATTACCTAAATTAGCTAACTTGTCATTAACATCTACTTTTACTCCATAATAAGAGTTACTGCTTAACAAATAGTTATCAGTTTTTAACACATCAAAATATTTTGACTTTAAGTTATTTACATCCTTAATTATATCCTTATAAGTTTCTTGTTGCCATTGGAGAATTTGTTTATCTTGACTAGTTTTATCTATTCTCATCTTATATGGCTTAAGCATTTGTTGAATCATTGTATCTGTATCCATACCAGTAGCAAGTCCAGGTATTCTCATATTAAAACATCCCCTTTTTTTAATGCACAATGCATAACTTTATTTAGTTAATAATTAAGAATGAAAAATAAAGAATTTGAGATGAAGCTTAACAACTGTTGACCTTCTTAAATAAATTCTTTATTTTTATTAATTAAATCAGTTAAAAAACATAATTTTTTCACTATAATTCTTCATTCTTAACTCTTCATTTTTAATCATAATTTGTATAACTTATTACTTTTTCACAGATAATTTATATGCTTCATTCCACAAGTTCCTTATTTCTTCTATTAGCGGAATTACTTCATCCATGATTTTTACGTCTTTTTTCATGTTTGCTTCTACTAGTCTATGGTTTATAAATTCATAAACTGCATATAAATTATCAGCCCATTCTCCTCCAGCATTTCTATCTAGAGAAATCATAAGTTCATAAAATATATCTTGAGTCCTTATTATATTGTCATGTTTTTTTTGAATGTCATTATCTAAAATAGCTTGTCTCCCTATTTTTGCATATTTTACTGCACCATCTAATAACATCAATAATAACTGCTCCTTAGAAGCATAGTTTACACTATTATTCTTATAGGTATTATATGCATTACTATAAGCCTTCAATTTTACCCCACCTTTTTGGAATTTTTATGCTTTTTTATCTAGCAATACACCAGCTATTTCACACATGGAGGCAACCATATCCAATATTTTTCTTGGTGGAATTTCTCTTATAACTTCCCTAGTTTCTCTGTCAACAATCTTTACTATATAAGTATTAAATACATCATGCTTTTCATACTCTATAGAAGATTCCTTATCACTAAAGAAATAATTCAATTTATCCACTGCAGTTTTTAATGTTTTTTCTTTAACCTTCTGATAATTGTCTCCCTTTAATGCCAGTGTATCTTTATCTGAAGCTATAATATTTTCATCTTGCTTTAATCTTTCATTTTCAAGACCTATACCATAGTTTACTTCCCTGTTAACTATGGTAGTATTTATTGCTCCTATTTCCATATTTGCACCTCTCATTATTTTTTTAACTTGTCTAAAATAGAACTATCCATTAAAATAGCATTTTTATTTTCTTCCATTACCTCTTCCTTCAATTCCTTTCTTAGGATGGTAACTTCCTTAGGCGCTTTTATAGATAATTTTACTGAACCATTATCTGCTTTTACTACAGTTATTTCTATGTCTTCTCCAATTAATATGGATTCACCTTTTTTTCTGCTTACAACTAACATATTATTTCTCCTTAAATATTGGTTCTTTTATTTTATAACTTTCATTATCTATTATAATTTGTTTTCCTAATTTGCTAAACCTATTAATAATAATTGGAGCCTTTAAATTAGTTGTAATTTTTTCTATATTAGAATTTAATGTCACTGTAGTGTATACCATAACGTCAGTTGGTTCTGTAATTTTTAGTTCATCTATAACATTTTCATTTAATTTAAACTCATAATCTTCCTTAACCATAAAAGGAGAAATTAGTATTATACCTAAATCCTCATCTATGGAATGAATGACAGTAAAGCTGTCATTATCTTTCAAAGGAAATATAATAAATTTTTTTAAATTTTCAAATCCTGGTAACCCATTTTTAAAAAAGATGACATCTTCTTCATTATACCTTATCACTCCATGATGCGTGCTGTTTAATTCCATAATCCCACCCCTTTGACAATTTTATTAATTAAAAATTAATAATGAAGAATTAAAAATTTATAGGTATTTCTTAGCTTTTACTAAAAAATTTAAAATTGATTCTGTAGCGGTGAACAATGTTCACCATAATTACTAACAATTATATTGCTAGCTAAAAAATTCCTTCAAAGAAATTAATTTATTAAAATTAATTTTATTTGCAATTCTTCATACTTAATTCTTAATTATCACCCCTTGGGGTGATTAACTACCTTAAATAATCAATAAGTGATGGTTGTAGTATTTGTGCACTGGTTTGTAGTGCTGACATATATACTGTAACCATTGTGGCATATTCTATGGATTTTTCTACAACGTCTACATCTTCATTGTGAGACAATATGTCAGTTAAATTCATATTTTGATCTTCATTTAAACGTTTTGCACTGTCCATACGGTTTTGCATAGCTCCAACCTTAGAGCGAACAGTTAAAATATTATTTATGGCACTTTCCATTTTAGCTAAGTCACTATTTACAACTTCACTTAACTGACTTTTATCATCCAAGTGATCTACAATGCCTTTTAGTAATTCACCTAAAGTTACTTTTTCAGTAGTACCATCTTCAGCTTTATAATTGAAATTAAAGATTTCTGTGATATTCACATTGTAGTCTACAACTACCCCTTGAGATATTTCAATTTTAAGTTTTTGATTGACTTGACCAAACTCAACATCTTTCAGTTTCAATTCATACTTCTTCTTATTATCATCTGATTCAACTTCAGCTATGTTAACTATTCCTTTACCTATTTGCTCCTTTAGAACTTCTTTAATTTTTCCAACTTCATCATCTGTTATATCTTCTTTTAGTATTAACTCTATATTACCATCAGCATCTTTTTTTATTTCAACGAAATCTTTTATGCCATTTGCATCATCGCCTATTTTCCCTTCAATTTCATTAATTTCTTTACTAAAATCTCCTATAGTCAACTTGATTTCATTGTTTCCATTCCCGTCTGTTCCTATTTCTGTAGGCTTTTTATCTCCTCTAGTTCCTGCGAAAATGTACTTACCATCGAAGGAAGAATTCAATATTTGAGAAAGTTCTCCTATTTTTTCATTTATCTCATCTTTTACTGCCCTATGCTCTTCACTTCCATATGTAATATTTCCTGCAGATACCATAAGTTCTTTTATTCTTGCAAGTGCTTTTCCTGCTTGATCTAGTGTTGAATCAGTGGTATTTAACCAATTTATTGTGTCCTTAATATTAGTATTATATTGTTTATTAGCAGAAATTTGTTCATACATTTGCATAGAACGAGATACAGCAAAGGGATTATCAGAAGGTCTTTTAAAGGCCTTTCCTGAAGTTCTTTGTTCTTGAATCTTTTTCATATTATTAAGATTTATATACATGTCATTTAAAAAACTGTCAGATAACATTTTATCAGTTACTCTCATCACTTCACCTCATTATCTCTTTAATCCATTTATTACTACATCCAGTAATTGGTCTACAGTGGATATCATCTTAGCATTAGCTTGGAAAGAATGTTGGAATTGAATCAAATTTACCATTTCTTCATCTCTATTTACTCCTGAAATAGAACTTCTAGAGGAAATCAATCCATTTAACAACGCATTTTCATTAGCAATTTTTCTTTTTGCATCTTCATTGTCTACTCCAAGTTTATTTATGGTATTAGTAAAATATCCTTCTATTTTCATTCCTGAAGGATCATTTGTAAATGTAATTACCCCATCTTGATTAACTCCAAAACCATTGCCCTTTTTAAACAATTCTAAAGTAGTATTTCCATCTACATTTTGAACTTGAAAAGCCATATTTCTAAGCTGAGCTATGGCAAGTGCTCTATTACCATCATTGGAACCTGAATTCCTGTCTACTCCTGCATTTATAAGCATTACATTGTTTAATATATCATCATTAATAGTAATATTTCCAGCAGTTATTCCTATTCCTGAACCATCTGTAGCATCTTTATCATCAATAGTTCCATCAATATTTTTTATACAGAAGAAATTTATTTTGTTGCCGTCCACGTCCCCATGTATTGCATTTACAGATAGTGCTATGGTTTTAGCTAATACATCTAATTTAGCTATATAATCATCTGTATTTTGCTGAATATTTTGGAAACCGTTTATTGCACCAGATTTAGGTTTGAAAACTGATTTCCCAATATCAGAACATTCTATAGTGTCTGTAATTGGTGGAATTAATTCAGTTTTATCATCTTTAACTAAATTTCCATTTTCATTAGTTATCAATACTCTACCTTCATTTAAATTTTTATATTCCGCTTCATTTAATTTCATATTAACTGTTACTTCACTATTAGGATCTGTTACATCTCCATTTTTATAATAAGTTACTGTATATTCCCCATCAATAACGTTTCCTTTTGCATCTTTGGCACTTTTTATATCGCTTATATATGCAAACTTATGAATTTCTTCTGAATCTATATTTCTAAGTAAATCCACATCATAACCTTCTGGTTTTAAGGTCATACCATTTAAATTTCTATTGTTAGTAGAAATTCCAAATTTAGTACTAAGCTTGTCTAAAAGTAGATCTCTTGTATCTAAAAGGTCATTAGGATTATTTCCTGCTACAGTAATAGTTATAATTTGTTTATTTACTGCATTAAGCTGATCTATTAAACTATTCACCTCAAGTACAGAATGTTGTATTTCCTTTTGAGTATTGGTTTTAACATCAGTCAATTGCTTATGAACATGGTTTAATTCTTCTGCAAGCATTTTAGCCTTTTGCGCTACTACTGTTCTAGCTCCTTCTTTATCTGCACTGCCTGATAAAGTCTGCCATGACTCAAAAAATTCTGCTAATAACTTTGATATTCCTGTATCTCCAGGTTCATTATATATACTTTCTATTTCTGATAAATATTTTTGTTTCATTTCTTCCATGTTTTTATTACTTACTGCTCTTCTTATTTGAAAATCTAAAAAGCTGTCTCTTGTTCTTTCTATTGCTGCAACAGTTACTCCTGTTCCAATTTGTCCTGGACCAGTTAAAGTTATTGGTCTTGATGTGACCAGTCTTGCCTGTTGTCTTGAATAGCCTTCTGTTCCAGCATTTGCAATGTTGTGGCTTGTTACATTTATGGAAGTTTGTTGAGCAAACATAGCTCCTTTAGATGTATTTAAAGTTCCAAATAATCCTGACATCTTTTCACCTCATCATTTTCTAATTTTTCCATAAGAATTGTATACATTATTATTTTCCCTTGGCTTTAACATATTCAGCATTGAATTTGTATATCCTAAGCATTGCTTTATTAAAATTTCATTGCTTTCCTTTTGAGTTTTTGCTGATTCCAAAGTCATAATACATTTATGATAATATTCTTCCAATTCTTTATCACTGGATTCGTTAATCACTACATTCATAGATTTATTTCCTACTAATTGTCTTCTTTCGCTTTCAGCTATAGCAATTTCTCTATTTGCTTCTTTTAATTTTGGAATTATGCCCTCTAATTGAAATACATCATTAGCAATAATATACTCATGCTGTTCTTCTAATAACTGGAGCAATTTTTTAATACTATCTATTTGTTTTATTAAAGTTTCCTTTAACTTTTCAATCATAGTTAATATTCTCTTCCTTTCATATGCTCTATAAGTTTTTCAGCTACTAGTTTACTATCTACCTTATAAGTTCCCCGTGATATTTTTTCTCTAATAGCTTCTATTTTTTCTTTAGAAACTCCAGAAAATTCTTCATTAGAAAAATTATTTAAAGTTTTACCTAAATCAGATATCTCACAACTATCCTGTTGCTTCATTTCTTCTGTCTTTTCCTGCTTTATTTTATTAGCTTTATATGAACTAATAGCTATAATATTTGATGTATTATTTATTTTCATTTCTACACTCCTACCTCAATAATAAAAGTACTTGCTTATATGTCTTATATCGTCATTATAAATAAAAAGTTTATATTAATTTCTATTCTTTTTTATAGCAGCTTTTTATTCCTATCGCCATTTTTCATCATTTTATTTCTTAATATATCCTTTTATAGATAATTATGCATATTTATAAAAGAGAAAAGAAAAGTGGCAATGCCACTTTTCTTAAAAATCATTTAAAGGATTAATTCATCTAAATTAAATTCCTTACAAAATGCCAGTTCCTAATTCTATTATTTTTGAAGATGCTGCTTTATTTTCCAAGAGTTCTAACTCTCTCTTCTCCACTTATTATTCCTGTAATTTTTACACCAAAATTTTCATCTACAACTACAACTTCACCATAGGCAATCTTCTTACCATTTACTAATATATCTACTGGTTCTTCTGCAAGTTTATCCAATTCAATTAGTGATCCTGTTCCCAAATTTAATATATCTCTAATATTCTTTTTAGTACTTCCAAGAACTACTGATACTTCTAGAGGCACATCTAAAATTAAATCAATATTTTTAGGCATTATTTGATTTTGATTTTCTGGTAATTGAGTAAAAGTTGCCTCCTTAACCTGTATAGGTTCTTTCACAGTTTCAATAGGCTTATGATCATATTGGACATTGTAATTTGATGAATTGTTTTCATTATAACCCATGTCTTTGCTCTCCCCCATTGTTGGCTCATGACTTTGAGCTGATGATCCTGCTGATGAGTTCATTACCTTATCATTGCTACTATTTTCATTTTGTGAAGTATTTGTTGGTTCTTCATCAGTTCCCATCATTATGCTAACTATTTTTTGTGCTGTTACAAGCGGCAATACCTGCATTATGTTACTATCTATTAAATCTTCTATGGTCATCCTAAAAGATATAAAGGCTACATTTTCCTCGTCATGTATATCTTCAGCAATAGGTGATGTATTTTCATCACAAACGCTTGAAACTGGAGGAGATATGTTAACTTCTCTTCTAAACATAGTTGCCATTGAAGTAGCTGCAGAACCTATCATTTGGTTCATAGCTTCTGAAACAGCACTTATTTCTATTTCTGAAAGTTCTAAAGACCCTTCTACTTTTCCATCTCCACCCATCATTAAGTTAGCAATAACTGAAGCATCATTTACTTTCATTATAAGTAAATTTCCTCCTGCTATTCCACTAGTAAACTTAACATCTAAAATTACATTAGGAGTTTCAAACCCCTTTTTTATATCATTTAAAGTACTTACCTTTATAGTTGGAGTAGTAATATTTACTTTTTTCCCAATGATGGTAGAAAGTGCTGTAGCAGCAGAACCCATTGATATATTTCCAACTTCTCCAAGTAAGTCTTTTTCAATATCATTAAAAACTTCTTTCTCACTACTTTCTTTTGGGGCATCTCCACCATTTAATAGTGAGTCTATTTCTTCTTGGGAAAGAAATCCGTTATTCATCTTCTTCCACATCCTTATCTGTAAAGTCTAATATCTGAACTGCTCTATTTTTGCCATGTAATCCTGGCTTACCAATATAAGTTAGCTGTTCTTCTACATAAACCCCAATAGGTTCTTCGATATTATTATTTAAGTTTATAACATCTCCAACATTTAATTCTAAGAAATCTTTAACTGTAATTTCTGCCTTACCTAATACTGCTTTTAGGTCCACATCAACTACATTTAATCTTTTTTGTAATTTTTCTCTTGACTCTTTAACTAATATTTCATTATCTTCTCTAAACCAGTATTGAATTACTAGTTTATCAAGCACCTTTTCTAAGCTTAAAAACGGAATACAAATGTTCATAAAAACATTTGTATTAAACATTTCAATTGTAAAAGTTATAAGTGCTACTGGCTCATTTGGTGCTAGTGTTTGATTTAGAGCTGGATTTGTTTCTATGTTTTCAATTACCGGTTCAACTTTTAATACATCTTCCCATGCTAATTTTAAATTGGAAATCATTCCTGCATTTAAAGTCTTTATTAAATTCTTTTCAATTTCCGTAAGTTCTTTAAGCATTGGTTTTTTACTTCCTGAACCTCCAGCCATAACATCATAAATTCTCAATACAAATTCTGCATTAGTTTCAAGTAGTATTTGTCCACTTAAAGGCGGCATTCTAAAAAGTGTTAACACAGTAGGATTTGGAATAGAATGTATAAATTCCTCATAGGTTATTTGCTGAACACTTTCTACTTTTACTTTGATATTACTCCTAAGTTGTGCAGTTAAATAATTTGAGATTATTCTGCTATAGTTATCATGAACAAGTTCTAAAGTTCTAATATGATCCTTAGAAAATTTTTGAGGTCTTCTAAAGTCATAAGGTTTTCCTTTAACTTTTTCTTCTTTTTCCTCTAAAAAGTCATGCTCTAAATCTCCAGAAGATAAAGCATTCAAAAGAGCATCTATTTCATTTTGAGATAATACTTCTGACATTACTCTACCTCATTCCTTAAATATTATAAAAAATTTATAATATTAATTTATCTAAATCGATTAACGTAATAATTCTATCCTTTAAATTTATTACTCCTTTAATATAAACTTTTTCTTTTTCACTATAAGTTTTTTCTATATGGCTGTCTTCAATATCTAAAACTTCATCTACAGCATCTACAGTAATTCCTACTGCTTCATCTTTTAAATCCAAAATTATAATATTTTGATCTTTACACTCACTTGCCTTCATATCTAAAATAAGATTAATATCTAAAATTGTTATTATAATTCCTCTTAAATTTATTAACCCTTTTATATAAGATGGAGATTTGGGGACTTTGGTAATCTCCATCATGTCAGAAATACTCTGCACTTTATTGGTTTCAACTGCAAACTGTTCCTCACCAATCCTAAATATAACAACTTGCATTATAAATCCTCCCTATCCAACTACCTTATTGATAGCTTCTAAAACTCTATCTGCTTGGAAAGGCTTAACTATAAAATCTCTTGCTCCTGCTCTTATTGCATCCATTACCATAGTTTGTTGTCCCATAGCACTACACATAACTATTTTTGCTGCTGGATCAAATTCTTTTATTGCTTTTACTGCTTCTATTCCATCCATATCAGGCATTGTTATATCCATTGTTACTACATCTGGTTTTTCAGCTTTATAAAGTTCCACAGCTTTTATACCATTTCCAGCTTCTCCTACAACTTCAAATCCATTTTTTTCTAATATGTCCTTAATCATCATTCTCATAAAAGTGGCATCATCAACAATTAACACTCTAGCCATTTTAATTTCCCTCCATTAAACCTAACGATTTTAAAATTTTCTCTAGTGAACCAGGCATTGGAATATAATAAAAATGCCCGTTAAGTTTTTCATTTTCTTGTACAAATTGTGTTTCAATGTCTAATATATAATCACCATATTGACCTGATTCCATAAAACTGGTAGATAATATGGCACCAAGCATGTCTGAAGTTACTGCTGGTACAGATGGTACCAGTAGTAAATTTGTCATTTTTCCAATAGCATTCATATAGGTTGTAAAAATTATATTTCCTAGTTCTGCAAGTATAGAAATACCCATTTCATCTATATCACAACCACTACATAAAGTATTTACAATGTTTGCAAGAGATTGTTTTTCAATTATAAAAAGCATGTTTCCTGGTGCATCTCCAAGTACTCTAATTATAACGGCGTAAACAAATTCTTCAGCATTTGATTTTTCAAAAATATCCTCATATTGAATTAGATTTACCACAGGGAAGGTAATGTCTATTTTTTTATTTAGCAATTGTGACATTGCTGTTGCAGCATTTCCTATACCAATATTACCAATTTCCCTTAAAGCATCTAATTGAATTTCACTAAGTACTGTATAATCCAATATTAAATGCACCTCCTTATACTAACGATGCAACATCTAATATTAAGGTTACTAATCCATCTCCCAAAATTGTCGCACCTATATATTCTTTCATGCTCTTTAGTGTTTTTCCAAACGGCTTTATTACTATTTCCTGTTGACCAAGTAATGAATCCACAAGTAATCCCACTTGTTTTTCTCCTATATTAGCCATAACTATATATTTTTTACCATGGTCTTCATCTTCCAAACACAATTTTTCATTTACTCTTATTAAATTTATTACAGTATCGTTATAGATAATTACTTCTTTATTATTAGTCTTTTTAACCAAAGACTCCCTATATTCTATAACTCTATCTATATATCCTAAGGATATAGCTATTGTCTCACTTCCTACTTTAACAAGCAGTGCCTGAATTATTTGAAGTGTCAATGGTAGTCTTATAACAAAGCTCGTACCTTTTTCTAATTCACTAACTGCATCTACAGTACCACCTAGAGTAGAAATTTTAGTTTTAACAACATCCATTCCAACTCCTCTTCCAGAGATATCTGTAACCTGCTCATTAGTACTGAAACCTTGACTGAAAATTAGATTTTTAATGTCCAATTCACTCATGCCTTCAGTATTAATTCCTACTCTTTCAGCTTTTTCTCTAATTTTTTCTACATTAAGACCTTTTCCATCATCCTCAACTTTAATTACAGCCTTTGTTCCTTCTGAATAAGCTATAAGTCTAATTTTACCTTGAGGATTTTTGCCTGCACTTATTCTTTCTTCAGGACTTTCAATTCCATGGTCAGCTGCATTTCTAAGCAAATGTATTAATGGTTCTCCAATTTCTTCTATAACTGTTCTATCAAGCTCAGTATCTTGTCCTAGTATTTCTAATTCAATTTCCTTGTTTAGCTCTAACGCTAAGTCTCTTATCATTCTTGGAAATCTGTTAAATACTACATCTAATGGAAGCATTCTTATCTTCATAACCAAGTCTTGAAGATCTGAAGTACTTCTTGCTACCTGCTCTAAGGTTTCATTAAGTTCTGGAATTCTATGGCTTAAACTTATTTGTTCAAGTCTAGTTCTATGAATAACCAATTCTGAAACCATGTTCATAAACTTATCTAATTTTTCAAGGTCAACCCTTACTGATTGACCAACTGTTCTGCTTTTGCCAGTCTTTTCATGAGAAGATTTTTCACCATTTTTAGTTGATTGTTTTTTGTTTTCTTCTTTTTTCTTAGGTTTGTTATTCTTTGCAATATCTTTTGGTTCAATTGCTGTTTTTTTAGAATTATTTTCTGTGTTTATACCCTTATTTTCTATAGACTTTTCTTCTTTATTTATATTTTCTAATTCTATATTAGAAATTCTAATTTCGCTTATTTCTGAAATTCTATTTAATACTTCTTCAATTTCATCTTTTGATTTTTTTGTTAAATAAGCTAATTGTATATCTAAGTCAAAGTTCTCTGTTTCTAAATCTTCAAGAACAGGAATTGTTTTTATTATTTCTCCATGTTCTTCTAAATTTTGAATTATTATAAAAGATCTAGCAGACTTTAATATTGTACCTTCATCTAATACTACATGTACATTATAAGCATTAAACCCACTATCTTTCGCTTGTTTAATCACACTAATATCATATTCATTAAGTTCAGTGTATTCTTCTTTAATTTTTACAATTTTGTCTGCTTCTGTATTATAAACATCAATGCTGTTTATTTCTGAAATACCATTTAATATTTCATTTACTTCTTCCATTGACTTTTTAGTTAAATAAACAAAATCTATATCACAGTCAAAATTTTCTGCTTCTAAATCTTCTAACACTGGTAGAGATTTAATTACTTCCCCATGTTCTTCTAAATTTTTAATTATTATAAAAGCTCTTGCGGATTTTAGCATTGTTCCACTGTCAAGGGATATGTGTATATTATAGGAATTAAATCCCTTGTTTCTTGCTTCTTTAATTACATCAATATCATATTCGTTTAATTCAATTCCTTCTAGTGCACTTGCTGCCTCTACTTTATCAGGTGTTGAAGCAGCTATTGGCTCTTCCACTGTTTCTTCTATTTCATGACCTTTAGCAATTTCTTCTAAGGCTTCTACTATTTCATGAATTTCAACCTCTTCGTCATTGTCTTCTGCAATATTATCAATCATATTTTCTAAAGTATCCAAACATTTGAATAATACTGTCACAACCTTTGGTGTAACATTTAGCTTACCTTCTCTAAAGTTTGAAAGTACATCTTCCATTTTATGAGTAAGTTCAGCTATAGTATTATATCCCATAGTTGCTGCCATACCTTTTATAGTATGAGCTACCCTAAATATTTCATTTAGTTTTTCTTTATCATTTGGTTCCTGCTCTAAAATAAGAAGACATTCATTCAAGGTCTGAAGGTTGTCCATAGATTCTTCTAGAAACATTGAAAGATATTGTGACGTATCCATAACTATTCCCCCTTAAAGCTTTCTGTAAATGAAAGTGGATACCTTTTCAAAATTGAAAGCTTTGTAGTTATATATACTTTCTGTAGCACCTACAAAAAGTATCCCTCCTTTTTTTAAAGACTTGCTAAACTTATCATATATCTTATCTTTAATATCTTGATTAAAGTAAATTACTACGTTTCTACACACTATAACATCAAAATTATTTTCATAATTATCTAATATAAGATCATGTTTTTTAAAAGTTACCATTCTTTTAATATTGTTATCTATTAAATAATTATTTCCTTCTTCTTTAAAATATTTATTCATCAATGGCTTTGGAATAGTCTTAACTTCTTGTTTAGAATATTCTCCTTTTTTTGCTCTTTCAAGTATGGTGTTGTCTATATCTGTTGCTATAATTTTATGATTTACATTAGGTGCAGCTTCCTTTAGCATCATAGCCAATGAATAGGGTTCTGCCCCTGTTGAACAAGCTGCACTCCATATTTTTAATGAATTTTTAAAATCTAAATACTGTTTAATCACCTTTTCAAATTCATTAAAAATTTCAGGATTTCTGAAAAATTCTGTTACATTTATTGTTAAATAATCAATGAATTTTTGTCTTTGATTTAAATCTTTCTTTAGAATTCCTATATACTCTTCTATTGTGTTTGCACCTATTCTAGACATTAGACTTGATATTCTTCTTTGAAGTTGATTTGATTTATAAGCTGTTAAATCAATCCCCAATTCCTTAAGTACCCATTGTTCTAGCGGTCTAAAATCCATTAACCTCTTTCAACTCCTCTAATAGTTTTAACAATACTGCTTGATACGTGGTGCAGTGGCAATACCTCATCAACCATATTTGTTTCAAAAGCTGCTTTTGGCATTCCATAAATTACACAGGTAGACTCATCTTCTGCAAAAGTATACCCGCCGTTTTTCTTTACTTCCACTGTACCTTCAGCACCATCTTTCCCCATTCCAGTTAATACAACACTTAATAGTCCATTACCATAAACCTTTGATGCAGAAATAAATAATTTGTCTACTGCTGGCCTTACTCCCCAAATTGCTGGAGTTTCTTTTAACACAATCCTATTATTTTCAACTTCCATGTGGTAGCCAGCCTTTGCTATATATACTACATTTTTTTCTATAGGCATTTTATCCTCTGCCTCTACTACTTTTAAATTACTTGCTCTATCAAGTCTTTCTGCAAATGCTTTTGTAAATCCTACGGGCATATGTTGTACCACTAATACTGGCACTCCTATATCACTAGGAAGAGCAGTTATTACACTATAAAGTGCCTTTGGTCCTCCTGTAGAAGCCCCAATTACCACACAGTTTATTTTATTATTAAACCTTTTTTCTGTAGCTTTTAACCTTGTTCTAAAGGATGTTGCTGATTTATTATTTATTTCTACTGCAGTTTTACTTATTTTAATAGATCTGATTTTTTCTATTAAGTCTTCTCTTACTTTATTTATATCCAAAGAAATGGAACCAGATGGCTTAGCAATAAAATCAAAGGCACCATTTTGAAGACACTCCATTGTAGTTTCTGCACCATCTTTAGTTAAACTACTCAACATTATAATCTTCGAAGATATTTTCAATTCCTTCAGCTTTTTTAAAGTGGTTATTCCATCCATTATAGGCATTTCCACATCTAATGTAATTACATCAGGAACAGTTGTATTTATTTTGCTTAATAAATTTTCTCCATTTCTTGCAGTATCAATTACTTCCATGTCTACCTCAGCATTTATCATATCTGAAATAATCTTACGCATAAGTGCAGAATCATCTACTACCATAACCTTTATTTTTCTATCCATCAAATCACCTCAATATGTGAATTTAAATCTCCTTTATGCCCTCTCCTATTGTTTTCACATATAATATTCCTGTAACTGTATCAAAAATTACAGTTCTTCCCTTTTTGCCCCCAGTGTCCTCGCTATCTATAGGTATCTTTAGCTTTTGTAACATATCTTTCACTGCTTTTGCATTTCTATCTCCTATGTCCATATTCATACTTTTATCAGAAAAGTTAAACATAGAAGCACCTCCAGCTATTTTTGCCCTTAAAAAACTTTCTCTAGCACCTGCACATTTCATTTGTTTTATCAGCTTAGGTATTGCTAAATCTGCAAATTTAAGTTCATTAGTTATCTTATTAAACTTACTACTGTCTGGAAGCATAATATGTGCTAGCCCTCCAACTTTTGAATGTTTATCAAAAAGTGCTATACCAATACATGAACCAAGCCCTATAGTAATTAATCTATCTGGTGGTTTTGCTATATTGCAATCGCCGATTCCAATTTTTATCTCTTTATATTCCATAGCTTTACTACACTACTATACTAATTGCTTTTCTTCTTCAGATAGTATACTACCGAGAGTCAAAAATACAATTATTCTTTCTTCTTCTTTTATTAGTCCTTTAATATACCTTTTAGAAACTTGAGAAGCAATATCTGGGGCATCTTCAATTTGATCTTCCATTATTGGTTTAACCTCTGAAACTGAATCCACAATAACACCTATTTTTTTTTCACCCTGTCTTGTTACAATAATCTTTAAATTTTCTTTTGAATCATTAGGTATCTTATGAAACCTATCAGAAAGAGATATAACTGGAAGTATATTTCCTTCATAATTTATGACTCCCTTTAAAAAATCTGGAGAATCTGGGAGCTTTGTTGGCTCTTCATAAGTTAAAATTCTTTCTACCTCCATTATATCTCCAGAATAGAACTGATCTCCGATAGAAAAAATTAACATTTTAATTTCCCTACTCATAATTTCACCTTCTACAATTTAAATTTATCAACTACTAGTTCTCTGTCACTATCTAAATAAGCATGTATATTTCTGCTAGGTTCTTCTAACAAATATTCTTTTTCACCTACAATAAACTTAGTGTTATAATAAGCAGTATCTGCATAGATATGACCGCTTCTTTTCACCTTTAAAATAGTTGAAACTCCTGCAATAGTTCCTACTATCTTACATTTTATCTCATTGGCTGCATTTATAATTCCACCTCTTGTAGTACTTCTCTCAGCAATAAAATACACACTATCCAGTGCATTTATTTCAGATTTATAAACGCCCTTTCCATTAATATAAACAGAACCTGTAGAACTAACTTTAGAATCTTGTACATAGTTAGCAGTTAAATTAGATTGATGCATAGCGCCTACTTTAACGCTGTTTAGCTTTTGTATAACCATTTGCTGTATTTGTTTTATTTCATTTATAGTCAATATATTAGAAAAATAACTGTTATCTAGTTTGTTTTTTACTATAGCATATAAACTATCATAAATTTCTCCTCGTTTTTCCATTATACTTAATAGCTTCTTAACACTATTTTCAAAATTTCTAAATCTGCTTTCCACAATAAACTTTACTAACTCTCTATCAGATATATTATTTGTAATCATCTTTTTGTGATTTACTTTAACTAAATTATCATAAAGCTTTCCTAGCAGATTTTGAAAGCTCTCAAGTTCATTTATATATATAGAATAATCTAAGCTTTCACTTCCTACTATAATAGATGATGATATTACATTACCTTTAACTGTAATGTTTCCTACTGCTTTTAGTTCAGCACGAAGTACATTTGAGTTGACTGTTAACTCATGACCTGCCTCTACAGTCATTCCTTCTTTAACATCACCATAAACTATTATATCTCCTATAAATTTAATATTACCTGTAGATATATCTACATCTCCATTAACCTGGTGTACTTGTTCTACAGAAAAC
This sequence comes from Clostridium faecium, assembly GCF_014836835.1. GTDB lineage: Bacteria > Bacillota > Clostridia > Clostridiales > Clostridiaceae > Clostridium_J > Clostridium_J faecium. Next base: position 20,293 of record NZ_JACSQB010000023.1, read on the forward strand.
ATATTTCCCTTTACATGAGGCTTGCCATCAATAGTAGCTATAATTAAATTGTCTTTCAGTTTGCAGCCATTATTTGCAAAAATCTTTTTTTCTTTACGCTTTTTAGGTCTTTGCAATTGACCATATACGTTAAATCCTACAGTTCCTTCTTGTCCCTCTTTTAATCTTGCTATTACATCTCCTTTATGAACAACTTCTACTTCTCCAATAGATTTAAAATCCACAGTTCCTTTTTCATCTACTGCTAACTTCTTATCAAATTCTGATTGAAAAAGTACTTCTATTTCATCATCTATAGGAAGTGCTGCTTCTTTTCCTCTAGCTATAACTAGGTTCACAATATTTTCTTCTTTGCAGCATCTTTTTACTGTCTCTTCGTCTATTCCATAGATTATTCCCAAATTAGATAACTCATTTATTATTTGAACTTCCGTATATTTAGGTGGCATAGTCTCTCCTACATATTCCACAGTTGGCTTTAGTTCTCGTAATAGCTCTGTATCTTTTAGCTTGTACTCTTCTTTTGGAATGTATTTTAAAGAAATTCTTGCCTCCATTATATCTTCTGATATTGATACATCTAATTCTCTCTTAGCCTCTATTTCTCTAGCTTTTATCTCAATATTGTTCTCCTCAAAAACTTCAATAGGAGAAATAACTTCTCTACCATCTACAATTATTTGCACTTCATCACAAGGTAAGATCTTTGCTGGTTTATTTCCATCTATAGGATTAATAACAACAACTTTTCCATTTTCAATTTTTATAAGTCCCATTCCTTGTTTATCAGTTAAGCTGCCATTTAAATTTGCCATAAACATCTCCCTACCTTTTCAATACATTTAGGTAAAAGAATTAATGACATTTTATTTTAATTATCGTCATTTTTCTTACCTACTTTATATTTTTTAAAAAATTTTAAACTTAATTATATCATCAGCAATTATTTCATTGAATTTGTTCATAATTTTCTTAGTTGTATTATCTTCCTGAGATTTGATTACTATATCTCCTACAGAATTTATAGGTAATACTTTTGGTGATGTTCCAGAAATAAATAAACCATCTAAAGTAGATATTTCAGTATAGCTTATAGGCTTTTCTTCAACTTTTAATTTTAAGGATTTACATGCTTCAATTATTTTCATCCTAGTTATTCCTGGTAATACATCTTTAAGAGGTGCTGTTAAAATCACTTCATCTTTTACCATGAATATATTTGATCTACTTCCCTCTGTTATATATCCATTCCTATCAACTAAAATTGCTTCATAAGCATCATTAGCTTTTATTTCACTATTTACTTTTTCTCTAAATTTATTGTTTATAACTTTAGCATTAGGATTTTCTCTTTCTCCAAAGTACAATATAGTTTTTACCCCATTGTTATACATATCTTCTGTTGGATAGTTATGATTAATGAAGAAAATATATATGTCCTCCTTATCTAGTATAACTTTTATGTTACCCTCATAATTTTTATTTACTTCTATTAATTCTAATATATTCTTAGAAAATCCTTCCTTATTAATAACAATTTCTTCATGAGTTAATTCTATAGAATTTTCAAGCCTTTCTATGTGTTCTTTTAAAAACAATGGTTTTCCATCTATGATTCTTATTACTTCATATAATAATTTACTTCCAGTTGGCTTTATACTATCATATTCTTCAGCCTCTTTTATTTTGCCATTATATATAAAATATTTGTTTTTTATTTCACTCATATCCAACCTCTCCTTTATTTCCATTTTAACACTTTAATAGTATCATGATGTTTTTTATAATTAATTAAATAAGGATTTCCTACTAAATTAAAAAGTGGTAAATCTGATAATGAATCAGAAAACATATAGGAATTTTTAAAATCAACTTCTATATTATCCTTTTTAATTTCCTTCATAAGTCTTATAACCTTTTCTTCACCTTTGCAGTTTTTTCCTTCAATAATAGGTCTATGAATACTATTTTCTACTTTAAATCTTGTTCCTATAATTTTATCAACTTCTTTTATATTGTATAATTCTTGTAGGTAAAATTCTGCTGAGGCTGAAATTAAATAAATTTTGCATCCTTCTTTTTTTAGTTTTCTCATCATATTAATAGCATCTTCATAAAAAATTTTGGATAATTTTTTTTCATAGAAATCCTTTACTATTTCTCGCATTTCATCTTCTTTTATTCCATCAATAAATCTTATAAAGGTTTCTTTAGCCTTTGATGCATCTCTTAACTTTAATATATATAATAGGGTAGATACTATGTTTCTCGGTGCATGTTTTATTAATCTTGGATTTTTCTTTAACATAAATATATATAATTCAAATAATGTCTCTCTTTTTGTAAGAGTATAGTCAATATCAAATATAGCTAGTCTTTCCATTCTTTCTCTCCTACCTTGAAAAATATATTTTATCACCTATCTATTATATGACAATTTCATAAATTATACCAAAAATTTTATGGTAGTTTATCTATATATTACTATTTATATAATTAATTATACACCAAAAAAGTAAAAAGTCGCTTATAATAGCGACTTTTTTGTTTTATTGATTTTCTTCTGTGATTAGTTCTTCATAGTAAGATTTAGCTGCTTCATATTCCTCATCATCTGGAATAACTAATTCTCCTATTTCATCGTCTCCTACAACTTTAAATAAATATATAGAACCATCTTCTGGATTTTGAACTAGCGCATATTCATTTTCATTGTACATGAATCCGTCTACTATTTCACATAAAACTGTATTTCCATTTTCATCTTCTAATTCAACTGTTAATACTTCGTGATCTCCACAACCACATCCACAGCCTTCATGTTCATGATTATGTTCATGATTGTGTTCTTCATGACCACAACCACATCCGCAATTTTTATTTTCTTCCATAGTATTTACCTCCTCTATGTTTATGTTATCATTTTACCCTTAATCATCAAATAATAAAAGCATTTTTGTGCAAAAATATAAAAATTTAAATATTAAATTAATTTATAACATTAATTTTATATTATTATACCCTTTATTGTAAATAATAAACTTATCCAATGGAAAATTGACAATTGTCAATTCTCCATCACCAACGTAGCAGCGAACAGCATTCGCCACAAAATCCAGATTAGTTTCCATTATTAGATACTGGATAGATAGTTCATATTCTGATATTAAAATTATCAACTATCATTATTATATCAATATACTTATGATTCTAGAATCTATAATACTAAATAGTCCATAAAAAAGGAGTTTCTTGAATTCCTTTTTCTCATTCACAGTGCACAATTGTGAGCATTTCTCAGCATTAATTTCCATCCTTGAGATTTATAATAAAATTGTATATTTTAAACAAAATTAAAGTAACCATAAAATTTAAACTTGTAACTATTTTCCATTTAAATCCCTGGGGTACAGTATTCTAGGAGACTATATCTGCGGTATTAAACAATATTTTAATTATATTGCTTATCTCCATAATACTAGTATAAGTTCACTAATTCTTGCTCCAAACTATACTGCACCTCATTGGAACCCTAAAGGGCTTCACTACTATTCCAAAGAGGTGGAATAAAAAACTAGCAATAAAATTGGTAGTAAAAAATCTATTCAAGAAATTAATTCATTAGAATTAATTTCAACCACAATTGTCCATTTTCAATTGTAAAAGGATGAGAGTCCCCTCTCATCCTTTTATAATCTATTATTTAGAAAAATCTTGAGCTGCAAGTTTTTTGTAGCCTTCTAATCTTTCTTTTGCATCTTGTTCAGTTTTAGCAAATAATTTTTCAGCTTGTTCTGGGAAAGCTTTAGCTAATGATGCATATCTTACTTCACCCATTAGATAATCTCTAAATGATAATGTTGGTTCTTTAGAGTCTAAGCTGAATGGATTCTTGCCTTCTTCTTTTAACATTGGGTTGTATCTGTATAATGCCCAATATCCAGATTGAACTGCAAGTTTACTTTCTAATTGAGTAGCTCCCATACCATTTTTAATTCCATGGTTTATACATGGAGCATATGCAATTATTAAAGATGGACCATTATATGCTTCTGCTTCTCTTATAGCTTTAAGAGTTTGATTTTGATCAGCTCCCATAGCTATTTGAGCAACGTAAACATATCCATAGCTCATTGCCATCATTCCAAGGTCTTTCTTCTTAGTTCTCTTACCAGCAGCTGCAAACTTAGCTATAGCAGCAGTTGGAGTGGATTTTGAAGATTGTCCTCCTGTGTTTGAGTAAACTTCTGTATCAAATACTAATACATTTACGTTTTCTCCACTAGCTAGAACATGGTCAACTCCGCCATATCCGATATCATAAGCCCAACCGTCTCCTCCAAAGATCCATTGTGATCTCTTAACAAAGAAGTCTTTTTTATTATAAATTTCTGCTAAAACAGCATTTGATTTTTCTGCTTCTAATAATGGTAATATTTTATCTGCAAGAACTTTTGTAGCTTCTGCATCATCTTTTTTATCTAACCATTCATTAAATAGAGCTTTTAATTCTTCAGAAATATTGCTGTTTACTGCTTCTTTAACAGCTAATTCTAATTTTTCTCTTAATTGGCTAACTCCCAAGAACATACCTAATCCAAACTCAGCATTATCTTCAAATAATGAGTTTGCCCAAGCAGGTCCTTTACCTTTATGGTTAACTGTATATGGAGTTGAAGGAGCACTTCCTCCCCAAATAGAAGAACATCCTGTAGCATTAGCTACCATCATTCTATCGCCAAATAATTGAGTTACAAGTTTAGCATATGGAGTTTCTCCACAACCTGCACAAGCACCACTGAACTCTAATAATGGAGTTTCAAATTGACTGCCTTTAACGCTTCCTACTCCCATTGGATTTGTCATCTTAGGTAATGATAAATCAAATTTCCAATTTTCTATTTGTTTAGTTTGTGTATCATATGGCTTCATGATAAGAGCCTTTTCCTTAGCTGGACAAACTTGAGCGCAGTTTCCACAGCCTGTACAATCTTGAACACTTATTCCTATATTGAATTTTAATCCTTCAAATGCTTTTCCACCTTTAGCATCTATATAAGTTAAAGTTTCTGGAGCATCTTTATAAGCTTCCTCTGTTCCTATAAATGGTCTGATAACTGCATGTGGGCATACATATGAACATTGGTTACATTGTATACATTTATCTGGTTGCCATTCTGGTACATTAATAGCTATTTCTCTCTTTTCAAAAGCAGCTGTACCTGGTTCAAATGTACCATCTGCTCTATCTATGAATGCACTTACAGGAAGTTTGTCACCTTCTTGTCTATTCATAACATCAACTATATTTTTAATGAAGTCTGGTCTATCTTGGATTGGTTTTATTTCATCTTCTGCATTTTTCCAAGATTCTGGTACTTCTACTTTAACAATTGAATTTATACCTGCATCTATAGCATCATGGTTCATTTTGACAACCTTTTCACCCTTTTTACCATAAGATGCAACAACTGCTTTCTTTAAATGATCAACTGCTTCTTCTATTGGAATTATATCTGCTAATTTAAAGAATGCAGCTTGCATTATCATATTAATTCTTCCACCTAATCCTATTTGTTCAGCTATTTTAACAGCATTAATAGTGTAGAAGTTAATATTGTGTTCAGCTATATATCTCTTCATATTAGCTGGTAAATGCTTTTCTAAATCATTATTATCCCAAATACAGTTTAATAAGAATGTTCCATTATCTTTTATTCCAGATAATACATCATATTTATTAACGTATGATTGGTTGTGACATCCAACATAGTTAGCATGATTTATTAAATATGGTGACTTGATTGGTTTTTTACCAAATCTTAAATGAGATACTGTTATACCACCTGATTTTTTAGAATCATATGAGAAATATGCTTGAGCATACATATTAGTGTTATCTCCAATGATTTTAATAGCACTTTTGTTAGCTCCAACAGTACCATCTGATCCAAGTCCCCAGAATTTACATTCTATTGTTCCATCAGTTGTAGTTCTGATTTCTCTTGATATATCTAATGAAGTATGAGTTACATCATCATTTATACCAATTGTAAATCCATTCTTTAAATTTTCATCTTTTAAATGATCAAATACAGTAACTATTTGAGATGGAGTAGTATCTTTTGAACCTAATCCATATCTTCCACCTATTATAGCTGGTTTATTTTCTACATCATAATAAGCATTTCTTACGTCTTGATATAATGGTTCTCCAGCAGAACCAGGTTCTTTAGTTCTATCTAAAACAGCTATCTTCTTAACAGTTTTTGGTATGTATTTGAAGAAGTGTTCTAATGAAAATGGTCTATATAAATGAACTTTTAATAGTCCTACTTTTTCTCCATGAGCTGTTAAGTAATCTATAGTTTCTTCTATAGCATCACAAACTGATCCCATAGCAACTATCATTCTATCTGCATCTTGTGCACCATAATAATTAAATAGGTGGTAATCTGTACCTATTTCTTTATTTATCATTTCCATGTATTTTTCAACAACTTCTGGTATTGCATGGTAGAATTTATTAGATGCTTCTCTAGCTTGGAAGTATATATCTGGGTTTTGTGCTGTTCCTCTTGTTACTGGATTGTTTGGATTTAAAGCTTTATTTCTGAATGCTTCAACAGCTTCTTTATTAACAAATTTAGCTAATACTTCGTAATCCCAAGCTTCAATTTTTTGAACTTCATGAGATGTTCTAAAGCCGTCAAAGAAGTGTAGGAAAGGAATTCTTCCTTCTAATGCAGCTAAGTGAGCTACTGGTGATAAGTCCATAACTTCTTGCACACTGTTAGTTGCAAGTAATGCATATCCTGTTTGTCTTGCAGCCATTACGTCTTGATGATCTCCAAATATAGATAAGGCTTGAGCTGCTAGTGCTCTAGCACTTACATGGAATACACCTGGTAGTAATTCACCAGCAATTTTGTACATGTTAGGAATCATAAGTAATAATCCTTGTGAAGCTGTAAATGTAGTAGTTAAAGCTCCAGCTTGTAATGAACCATGTACTGCACCTGCTGCACCTGCTTCTGATTGCATTTCCATCATTTTTACAGTTTGACCAAAGATATTTTTTCTTCCTTGTGCTGCCCATTCATCACAGTGTTCTGCCATTGGTGATGATGGTGTTATTGGATAGATCGCAGCTACATCTGTAAAAGCATAGGCCACGTGAGCAGCAGCGGTATTTCCATCCATAGTCTTCATTTTTCTCATCGTCCAACCCTTCTTTCTTGGTAAAATCTACTTTTGAGTTTCTCCCCATAATCTACATTATTTTGAAATAAAATTAATAATAATTTTGAAGAAATCCTTTTAAAAGTATATTTTATATATAATATTTTCACTAAAAAATAGCATGTTATACACTTTTCATTATATACTATAGTCTTTAAATTTCAAGTATTAATTACCACTTTAATTGTTACATTTTTAACTATTTATTTTTCTTATAATAATAAAATAACCACTTATAATTAATAAGAATTTTTTCTCAAAGTTTCCCTTTTCTAAATTTTTTTAAAATTTTGCTAATTAATAAAGTAAAAACATGTATTATTTTTTGATATTAAGTAATTTTTTATTAAAAATATATTTTTATATGTAATACTAACTTCAATTTTTTCCTTCTGTATTCTAAAAAAATTTGTATTATTTTTGTCAAAGTTTTAAGACATTAATGTGATGTATTATAAATACTATTATCATAAATTGTGCATAAAAAGATACATTTGTATTGATTTATGCACAATTATATCTATAATTGATTAACTGTAGCATCAGTGAACAGTATTCGCCATATAATTGTTGAATAAATATTAAATCATAGATGTATTATATGGATATACCATCTCTAAATTTAATCTGTATACTTAAGAATTTGTATTAATTAAGTTGTTACGCTTATATTTATATAATTGAGAATTGACGATTAACAATGGACAATTATAGATTTAAAATAATATTAGAGTAATCATAAAATTTTAATTTAAAACTAATTTTATTTAAACCCTTGGGATGCAGTATGATATGGTGCTACATCTAAAACATTGGATGATAATTTAGTAACATTAGTTATCTCTATAATATTAGTATTATATTACTGGATTACTGGTTTTACTTTTAAGCTTTACTGCACCTCAGGGTACCCCTAAAGGGCTTCGTGATGCTTTCCAGTGGTGTAAAAAAATCAATTAAATAAATTAGTTCAATAGAACTAATTTCAACTATAATTGTCAATTCTCCATTGTCCATTTTTTAGATTGTTAATTAATACATTAAACTGTCAACTTACATTCAGATATACATTTGACTTTAGAGTAACTTATCTATAAAAAAACTATCAACTTTATGCTGATAGCCAAAAATATCTTCAAAAAAATTATTCTATCTAAAAATAAATTCATCCTTAATTGTGAAAATAATAAAAGACCGTAGCTACGGTCTTTTATTATTTTCTATTAATTCTATAATCTTGTCTATACTGTTTTTTACATCACTTTTGTCCATGGCTTCAATATATTTTTCTTTATTTGAATATAGTTCATCTAATTTTTCCAATAAAATTTTAGAATTTAAATTTTCTTCTTCTATAACTAAGCTATAACCATTTTTTTCAAAGGATTTAGCATTTAATATTTGGTCTCCTCTGCTTGCTCTTGCTGAAAGAGGTATGAGTAAATTAGGTTTTTTAAGCGCTAATAATTCAAAAATAAAGTTTGCCCCTGCTCTTGATACAACTATAGAAGCTGCTTTCATTAAATGAGGCAATTCTTCTTTTACATATTCAAATTGTACATAGCCTTTAACATTTTTGTGCTCTTCTGATATATTGCCTTTACCACAAACATGAACTATATTAAATTTTTGTAATAACTCTTGTAAATTTTCTCTTATTATATCATTTATAAATTTTGACCCTAAGCTTCCTCCAACTACTAGCACAATTGGCTTATCATCTTTAAAACTACATATTTGTTGTCCTTTTATTTTACTTCCTTCTAGTAGTTCACTTCTTATTGGAAGGCCAGTAAGTACTGATTTTTTCTTATCCACTTGATTAAGAGCTTCTGGGAAAGTTACACAAATCTTGCTGCAATAGGGCATAGAAATTTTATTTGCAAGTCCCGGTGTCATATCTGCTTCATGAATGATAACAGGAATTTTATTAAATTTTGCTGCTAACACTACTGGTACTGATACAAATCCACCTTTAGAAAATACTATATTAGGCTTTTCTTTTTTAAGTATCGATATAGCATCAAAAACTCCCTTTACAACTCTAAAAGGATCTGTAAAGTTTTTAAGATCAAAATATCTTCTTAATTTTCCACTAGAAATCACATGATATTTTATATGTTCTGCTTCAATTAATTGGCGCTCTATCCCATTTTTAGTTCCTATATATTGTATATCATAACCTAAAGTTTTTAACTTTGGCATCAATGCTATATTTGGTGTAACATGGCCAGCAGATCCTCCGCCAGTCATTATTATTTTTTTTTCACTCAAAAATATTACCCCCTAGAAATATCTAAGTATTTTAATTAATACATAAATTCTTTTAAAAAATAAATATATATCAATTCTAAATTAAATGTCAATAAAAATTAAAATATAAAAATATTTTTTATTTTATTAAAAATTTTATTTTGTCGTTGATATTGAAGGTTTTATATAAATTTTTTAAAATATTTTTTTAATTTTCTACTAAAAATATATTATGTATTTTAACATAAATTGTTAATGTTAACGATTATATTACCTAATATATACCAAATAAAGAATTATATTCAGTTGTTTCCTATAAATTTATAAAATAAAAGATTTATATGCGGTTAAACTAATAGTACCAAAAGAAAAGGAGGTGTTCAAGAAATGGCTAACAACAATAACAGAATTCTAGTACCACAAGCAAGAGAAGGATTAAACAACTTCAAAATGGAAGCCGCTAAAGAAGTAGGAGTTAATCTTAAAAATGGTTACAATGGAGACTTAACTTCTAGAGAAGCTGGTTCAATTGGCGGACAAATGGTTAAGAAAATGGTTGAATCTTACGAAAGAGGATTATAGTAATTTGTACTAAATGATAAGGAGGTGCTCATAAATGAGCAGAAACAGAGTTTTAGTACCAGAAGCAAGAGAAGGATTAAACAATTTCAAAATGGAAGCTGCTAGAGAAGTAGGAGTTAATCTTAAAAATGGTTACAATGGAGATTTAACTGCTAGAGAAAATGGCTCAGTTGGCGGACAAATGGTTAAAAAAATGGTGGAAGCTTACGAAAAAAATTTATAATAGCTTAAAAAATTTAAATGCTATAAATTCAAAATTAATATTATGCTAATAAATAAATTAGTATAAAATTTAAGGAGGCAATTTCTATGGCTAGAAATAACAGAATATTAGTACCACAAGCAAGAGAAGGATTAAACAACTTCAAAATGGAAGCTGCTAAAGAAGTAGGAGTTAATCTTAAAAATGGTTACAATGGAGATTTAACTTCTAGAGAAGCTGGTTCAATCGGCGGACAAATGGTTAAAAAAATGGTTGAATCTTACGAAAGAGGATTATAGTATTAAAATAATTAAATTAACACTTAAATTAAGTATAATATAAAGATAAGCGTGGCTTTAAGTCACGCTTATTTTATGTTGAAATTATTTTTAGATAAAATAATTTTTTTAATATATTTTTTCACTAGCAGCTTTATGTTGCTAGTTTTTTTATTATAATAGTGAATACTTTATATCTAATAAATTTTCAGTTACATTGAAAAATATCCATCATTATTAACTATTTAAATTAATAATTCAACGCTGAAAATTATTGTAAAATAAGGCTGCTTAAGATATAAGATGATTTAGTTATTATTTTTTACTTAAATCTAGTAAAATCCCCCTTTAAAGAAATTTTTTCGAACTTTTGTAAAATTCATATGTATGCTATAATATATAAAATAACTAAATATTGTGCTTTAAGGAGTGTGTTGTAATTTTGGAGCCTGGTAGTACGTGGCAATTAATTATTTTAATCATTCTCATAGGAGGTTCTGCTTTTTTCTCAGCTTCTGAAACTGCCCTTATGTCTTTAAATAAAATTAGATTGAGAAATATGGTGGACGAGGGAATAAAAGGTGCAGATAAAGTTCAAAAGCTAAATGATAATCCAAGTAAGCTTTTAGGTACTCTATTGGTAGGTAATAATATAGTGAACATTGCCAGTTCATCTATAGCAACTGCTGTTTCCATAAAGATTTTAGGTGCTGAAGGAGTTGCTATATCAACTATAGTGATGACTATAATAATTCTTATCTTTGGAGAAATCACACCTAAAACTTTAGCTTCACAGAATTCAGAAAAAATTTCTTTAATAGTTGCACCTATTATATCTGTAATCTCAATAATTTTAAAACCCTTAGTTGTATTAACTACATTTGTAGCTAATATTTTTATCTCCATACTAGGCGGTAAAACTTCTAATGATGTTCCACTAATAACGGAAGCAGAATTAAAAACTATTGTAGATGTAAGTGAAGAGGAAGGGATTTTAGAAGAGGAAGAAAAAGAAATAATCCATAAAGTATTTGGATTTGGTGATCTTTACGTAAAAGATGCTATGGTTCAAAGGGTGGATGTAATTGCCGTAGAACTAAACTCTACTTTTGAAGAAATTATGCAAATTATTAAAGAAGAACAGTTTTCAAGAATACCAGTTTATCAAGAAACTATAGATAATATAGTAGGTATTTTATATGTAAAGGATATATTAATGGCTGATTTCAAAGAAGATGAGTTCCGTATAAAAGACCATATGAGAAAACCTTATTATACCTATGAATATAAAAAGGTTATAGATTTATTTAAAGAAATAAATAAATCAAGACAACATATGAATATAGTTTTAGATGAATATGGCGGTACTGTTGGTATTATAACTATAGAAGATATGTTGGAAGAAATTGTTGGAGAGATTGATGACGAATATGATGAACAACATTCAGAAATCGTGACAATAAATGATAATGAATATTTAGTTGATGGAAGTGTTAAAATTGAAGACATCAATGACTTAATAGGAACTGATATTCACTCAAATGAATTTGATTCTATTGGTGGTTTTATCATAGGTGAATTAGGAAAGTTCCCTCAATTGAAACAACAAATTAATTTTAAAGATAAAAAATTTATTGTTGAAGAAATAGAAAAAAATAGAATAAAAAAAGTAAAAATCTTATTATAGATTTGTAGATAAAAGGAAAAAGGAAAAGTATTTATCACTTTTCCTTTTTATTTTCTTAAAGTTTAATTATACAATTTAATTTGATATTTTAAAATTATTAATTTTTAATTGCAAAGATACATTACCGTTATATTCATTTATAGAAGGTGAAAATACCATGTCCATTTTCATTCCTTTAGGATTTTCTAACATGTATTCATAGCTTTCTCCATACTCATTTTTTAACATTTCAATAAATTCATCTACTCTGTTAAAACATATTGCATCTATATACTTATTAGTCTCTGGTATCCTGCATCTAAACTTTAAAGTGTTCTTTTTTTCTCCAAGTATACTTATTCTTTCAATAGGTATGTTTTTATCTGCTAAAATTGGAGAATTATTTCCCTTTCCAAAAGGCTCTAATCTGTGAAGCTCTTCTATTAAATTAAAATCTATATACTTAAGTGGTAATCTTTCATCTATTCTTATTTTAGGAATTAAATCTTCTTTTGATAACTTACAAACTTCATTTAATTTTTCTCTAAAAATTTTTATATTTTCTTCCTTTATTGAAAGTCCTGCTGCCATTGGATGACCACCAAACTTGTGAAGTAAATCCTTACATTTTATAAGTTCTTCAAACATATTATATTCTTCAATGGATCTTCCAGATCCTTTAGGCATATCTTTTCCCTTTGTTAATATTATAGTTGGAACATTATAAGTTTCTCTAATTCTTCCAGCTACAATACCTGCTATGCTTTCATGTATATCCTCTTTATAAACAACCAAAACCTTATCATTTATAAATGAAGAGTTATTTATTATGTCCATCACTGCTTCTACACTATCATTGGTCATTTCCTGTCTTTTTTTATTTAATTCTACTAAAGTAGATGCTAATTCCTTAGCTTTTTCCACATCTTCACAAAGTAATAAATCTGCAGATAAAAAGGCTGTCTCTAACCTACCTGTTGCATTTATACAAGGTCCTATTAAAAACCCAACATGATAAGAGCTCATTGTATTTCTTATGTTTAAGATTTCTTTTAATGCCTTTAGCCCTGTATTTTTTGTATCATTCATAAGTCTAAGAGCCTCTTTAGCTATAACTCTATTTTCATCGACTAAATCAACTACATCACATATAGTTCCTATACCAGCAATTTCTATTAATTCATAGGCATCTTCTACTGGAATTCCCATAGATTTATATAATGCACAACTAAATTTAAACACAATTCCAGCACCGCACAAACTTTTAAATGGATATTCACAATCATTTCTTTTAGGATTTATAACTGCATCTGCTACAGGCATCTTATATAATCTTTCTCCATTTATATCCTCAAAAGGCAATTCATGATGATCAGTAATTACTACAGTCATCCCTAATTCTTTTGCTCTTTCCACCTGTTCTAAAGCAGAAATTCCATTGTCACAGGAGATTATAGTATTATATCCGTCTTCTTTTATCTTCTCGATTCTTTCACTGCACATACCATATCCTTCATTTTCTCTGTCTGGTATGTAATAAGCTACATCACCATTACACCTTTTTAAAGCCTTATATAATATAACTGTACTTGTAACTCCATCGGCATCATAATCACCATATATCATTATTTTTTCGCCTTTTTCTATAGCATTTTTAATTATTGATACGCCCTTTTCCATATCTTTCATAAGAAATGGATTATGAAATTGAGAAAAGGTTGTATTTATAAATTTATTTATTTTATCAACAGTATTTATTCCTCTATTTACCATTACCTTTACTGTAATTGGATTTAAGCCTACTTTTTTTGCCAGTGACTTAACATCTATCTTAGTAGTTCTAAGCATCCATCTACTTTCCATTGGCTCACCTCTTAAATCATACTATTTAACATTATAGCAAAAATTTAAATAAATTTACAATTGACCTTTCTTTAATTTTTGAATTCTCAATTGTCTAAGGTTAATTATAAATTTATTCAAAAGTGTGATATAATCACATCATACTTTAATTTTTGAGGTGATTTTAATGGATAAATTATTATTTGGAATTTCTGGTCTTCCACTTGGAGATGAAAATACAAAATTCACATATAAAACTGGCATACCTCACTTAAAAAATTTAGGTTTGGATGCTATGGAACTGCCTTTTGTCCGTTCAGTTAATATAACAGATAAAAATAAAAATGATGTTTTAAAAGCTAAGGAAGAAAATAATTTTTACCTTTCTGCTCATGGTTCTTATTATATAAATTTAAATTCTGATGAAATTGAAAAACAAGAAAAATCTATTGAACGTATAATTAAAGGAGCAGAAGGACTTCAAAAGGTAGGAGGACGAAGTTTAATATTTCATCCAGGATTTTATTTAAAAGATTCTCCAGAAGAAACCTTTGATACCATTGAAGAAAATTTAAGAAAAATTCCACACTTTGGAGTGGATTATAGATTAGAAACCACAGGTAAGCCCACTCAATTTGGTTCTCTTGAAGAACTTGTAGCTCTTTGTAAGAAAGTATCCACCTGCAAACTTTGTGTAGATTTTTCTCACTTACATGCAAGATACAATGGTGCATTAAAAGAATATGATGATTTTGCAAGAATATTATCTTATATAGGTGATAATTTAGGCGAAGAAGCATTAAATGATATGCATATTCACCTATCTGGCATAAACTATGGTCCTAAAGGTGAAAAAAATCATCTTCCTTTTGAGGAAAGTGACTTTAATTATAATGCCTGTATGAAAGCTTTTAAGGATTTTAATATAAAAGGATGTATAATTTGTGAAAGCCCTATTCTTGAAAATGATGCTTTGTTTATTAAAAAAATTTATGAATCATTATAACCTTATAATAAAGGAGCTGTGGCACTAGCCACGGCTCCTTACTTTGATTTTATTATTTGAATAGTTGGTTTTTTAAGTATTTTATTTGCAGTTTTAAGTATTTCATCTTCATTTATATCTTCCATATCATATTCATTAAATAATATATTGCAATCTCCATACATGATATCAAAAACACATATATTAAAAGATAGTGCTATAGATTTTTCTAATCCTAAAATTCTTTTTAATTTTAATGATCTTATTATATCTTTAATTTTTTCATCTGTGAAATATCCATTTAAATTTTTAATTTTTTCAATTTCACTATTTATAATCTCAATTGAAGTATTTATGTTTTCTTTTGAAGTTCCTAAGGTTATAGTATATAGTTTAATACCATTTTCATTCTTTAATTTTGAGCTTATATCATAAACCAATCCTCTTTTAGTTCTTATTTCATCATATAAAACACTGCTGGTTCCTTCTCCAAAAAAAGAATTAAATATTCTAAGCAAAGTTACTTCTCTCTGATTTAAATTGTGCATTGGATAAATATATTGTATTTTGCAAGAATTTATATGAGTTTTTTCTTCAATAAAAGTTCCTGATACATTTTCCTCATAAGTTATTTCAGCTCTCTCATAATGTTTTTCTTTCCAACTTGAAAAATATTTATCTATTATTTTATAAACCTGTTCAAAGGATAATGAAGACACCACAGATATAGTACAATTATTAGGTATATAATGCTTATTATAAAAATCTTTTACATCATCTATAGTAAAAGATTTTATAGTATCTTCATCTCCTATAATAAGACTTTTTATTCTTCTATTAGTAAATCCATTAAATAGTACTCTGTCTTCACAATACTGAGATGTATCATCACCCCACTCTTTTAACTCTTCACAAATAACAGATATTTCTTCTTTAAAATACTCTTCTTCAAAAGCAGGATTTAACAATATATCACTATAAATTTCTAAGCCTCTCTCAAAATCTTCCGAAAGGCAGGTGCCATAGTAAACTACATAAGGATAATTGGTCATAGCATTATGAAATCCAAAAACCTCATCACATTGACTGTTAATTTCTGCCTCACTTCTATTTTTAGTTCCCTTAAAAACCATATGTTCAACTACATGAGCTAAGCCAATTTCATTTTTTTCTTCTACTATAGCTCCTGCGTTTAATCCTATAGTAAAAGAAGTTATGGAATTTTCACTAGGAGTATAGATAAATTTTAATTTATTCTTTAAGAATGTATTCTCCATAAAACCTACTCTCTTTCAACACTCTTTATCTTGTCATCATTTAAAAATAACATTATATTTTTTCCTCGTCCTGCCCTATTTTGCGTACTTATATCGCTTATAGGAATTATCTTAGTTTCTCCGTTAAGACTATTCAAAATTAAATTTGTTTTTAGCTTATCCACACATAAATACTTCTCTTTTTCATCAAGTTCTCTTCCTGCATCTTCATAAATTATATCTCCAAATATAACATTATCATCATCTTTTAAACTAATAGCAGTAACTCCACTAGCATTTTTCCCCATAGTATTTATAGCAGAAATATTAAATTTAATACACATAGCTTTTTCAGTAACAATAAGTGCTAAATTATCATTTTCTTCTAAGGATACAGAAATTACTCTATCATCCTCTGTCTTTAATTTATATCCAATAGTTACAATATAATCTCCTTCAAATTCGCTGCATAAAGTTCTTTTAATTAATCCTTTTTTAGTAATAAAATAAAAACTTTTCTTATCTTCATACTTATTTAAAGAAATCATACTGATAATCTTATCATCTTTATTGTAATCTTGAAGCAACTCAACTAAGTTTATGCCTTTTTTATCTATGTTTTGAAGTATATATCCTTTTAATTTATAAGTTTTTCCTCTTTCAGTAAAGAAAAGAATTTCTTCATTGCTATTAGTTAATGTTATAAGCTTATCATTAGATTTTCTATTGCTGGTTCTTATAAATCCTTTAGAATTTATACTTAAGAAAAATTCTTTAAACTCATATTCATCAGTGTATTCTATAGATACAACTTCATCATTATTAGGAAGATTAAAAATTTGTTTTCCTAATAGGTTTCTGTCATTTTCCTCAATGTTTGGTTCTTCTACATTAAAACATAAATTATTTTTTGTATTGATTTTAATAAAACGCTGTTCTCTATCTTTGCTAACTAATTGTACATCTACAAGCTTCTCTTTTGACCTTAATTTTAAAGCAGAAAGCTTTGTATATGCAGTGTTAAACTTAGAAAGTTCTGTTTTTTTAAGCATACCGCTGGAGGTAAATAACAATACATCTCTTGAGGCTCCAAAATTATCTATAGAAAAGGCTGCCACAATATATTCTTTAGATAAATCTAAACTTTTTATTAAACTTTCTATCTTTTCTCCTCTTTCTTTCCACTTAAATTCTGGAATAGAAATTCCTTTAAGCTGATACATATTTCCCTCTGAAGTAAAGAAAATTAAACTATCCTTTGTATTACTTTGAAGTAAAAATTTATTATAATCTCCTTCTCTATGGTCTATATCCTCTACATCTTGAGAAGTTCTATTAAAAGATTTTAGTGGAGTTCTCTTTATAAATCCTTCATTAGAAATAGTTATAACTATTTCTTCTTCTATTATTAATTCTTCTAATTCTATCTTAGCTTCATCATCATTTTCAACAATTTCTGTTCTTCTTTTATCTTGATATTTTTCTTTTATTTCTATAAGTTCTTTTTTTATCACCTTTATCAGTTCTTTTTCACTATCTAAAATTCTTCTTAGTTTTCTCATAAGAATTTCAAGCTCTTTATATTCCTTCTGAAAAGTTTTTATTTCAAGTCCAGTAAGCCTATAAAGCATCATTTCTAATATGGCTTCTGCTTGAAGCTCAGTAAAGCCAAAATTAGCTATTAAGTTTATAGCTGCATCTTTTTTAGACTTAGAAGTTCTTATAGTTTTTATAATCTCGTCCATAATATCAATAGCTTTTATAAAACCTTCAACTATATGGAATCTCTTTTCAGCAATTTCAAGTTCTCTTTTAGTTCTTCTAGTTACCACATCTTTTTGATGTTCAACATAGTGATGTATTAATGCTTTTAATCCTAAAGTTTCTGGTTTACCATTTGCTAGTGCTACCATATTAAAAGAAAGATTAGATTGAAGTTCAGTTTTCTTAAATAAATATTTTAAAACTTTATTTACACTTTCTTTAGTAGCACTTTTCTTAAATTCTATAACAGCTCTTATTCCCTCTCTATCTGATTCATCTCTAATATCAGAAATTCCTTCTAATGCTTTAGAATGTTTTTTATCTCCAGTCATATCAGATATAGATTGAAGAAGCTTTGCTTTATTCTTTCTATATGGGAATTCTGTTATGACAATACCTAAACGTCCATTTTCTAAGGTTTCAATATGAGTCTTAGCTCTTAAAGTTACCTTTCCTTCTCCTGTCTCATAAGCAGCTAAAAGAGCATTTTTACCTATAAGTATGCCCCCTGTTGGCAAATCTGGACCTTGAATATATGACATTAATTCTTTTGTAGTTATTTCAGAATTATCTGCATAGGCTAAAGCTCCATCAATTACTTCTCCTAAATTATGAGGAGGTATATTAGTGGCAAGACCTACAGCTATACCAAAAGCTCCATTTACTAAGAGATTTGGATATCTAGCTGGTAATACTGCTGGCTCTTTTTCTGTATCAGAGTAATTATCCACCATATCTACTACATTTTTATCTATATCTTTTAAAAGTTCTATGGATATATTTGATAATCTTGCTTCTGTATAACGCATAGCAGCAGCACTATCTCCATCAATACTTCCCCAGTTTCCATGTCCATCAATAAGGGGCATTCTTGTGGAAAAATCCTGTGCTAAAATTACCATAGCATCATAAACAGATGTATCTCCATGGGGATGATATTTACCTAATATATCTCCCACTATTCTTGCAGATTTATAATAAGGTTTGTCTGGGAAAGCTTTAAGCATATATGCACCATAAAGTATTCTCCTATGAACAGGTTTCAATCCATCTCTTACATCTGGCAGAGCTCTATCCTTTGAAACCTCTACTGCATAGGGAAGATAGTTATCTGGCATTGCTTCATGTAATGGTGTGTTAATAATATTATTGTCTGTTGGAATTTGAGTATTTTTTTTAGCCATAATTTAACACCTCCTAAAATTCTGCATACTTATACATGTAATTTTTTCTTGGTTCTACTATATCTCCCATTAAAAGAGAAATCATTTTTTCAGCCTTTGATGCATCTTCAATAGTTACTCTTTGAAGAGTTCTAGTTTCTGGATTTAGAGTAGTTTCCCATAATTGTTCAGCATTCATTTCTCCAAGACCTTTATATCTTTGAATTAATGCACCTTTTCCAATTTCTTTTTTTACCTTTTCTAACTCTTCATCACTGTAAGCATATTTAGAAATCTCACCATTTTTACTGTTTTTATATACTTTGTATAATGGAGGAAGTGCTATATATAAATGGCCATTTTGAATTAATGGTCTCATATATCTATAAACATAAGTCATCCATAATGTGCGTATGTGATACCCATCCACATCAGCATCACTTAAAATAATTATCTTATCATATTTTAAATCTTCTTCATTATAATTATCTAAAACCCCTGTTCCAATGGCGGTATTAAAAATTTTAAGTTCTTCGCTAGCTAATACATTTTCTAATTTTTGTTTTTCTGTGTTCATTATTTTACCTTTTGAAGGCATGATAGTTTGAAATCTTCTATCTCTAGCCTGTTTCGCACTACCACCTGCTGAATCTCCCTCAACTACTATAAATTCTGTAAAACTAGAATTTTTCAAAGTGCAAACTGCTATTTTACCTGCTAAAGGTGAAGTTCCATTTCCTATTTTCTTTTTTTCAGCTTCATTTATCTTTTTAATCTTTTCTCTTCGCTGTGCTGCAGAAATAGCATTATTTATAATAATGGCAGCTGTTTCTTTATTGTCCTCTATCCACTCACCAATCTTTTGATAACATAGGTCATTCATCATAGAATAAGCTTCTGTATTTCCAAGCTTTGTCTTAGTTTGACCTTCAAAGATAGGATTGCTAACCTTTATTTTTACAATAGCTGTCATACCTTCTCTTAAATCATCGCCTTCAAATTCTTTATCTTTTTCCTTAATTAAATTAAGTTTTCTACTCCAATCTTTAAATGCTCTAGTCATTCCAGTTTTAAAACCAGTTTCATGTGTCCCTGCTTCTGTTGTAGGAATATTATTTACATAGCTGGCTATATGGTCTGTAGTAGAATCTGTAAACTGAATACAAACTTCTCCTTCTAAATTAACTCCATTGACTTCTCTTTCTCCATTAAATAAAATAGGTTCTTTATGAAGTACGATTTTACTTTCATTTAAATAATCTATGAAGTCTAATAATCCTCTTTCAGAATGATAAGTTTTTTCTACTGGCTCATTTTTTCTATTATCCTTTAAAATTAGTGTTATTCCTTTATTTTGGAAAGCCAGTTCTTGAAGCCTTTCATCAATCAAGTCAAATTTATAATCTATATTTCCAAAAATTTCACTATCAGGCATAAAAGTTATTTTAGTTCCTGTTTCTTTAGTCTTTCCTACTACTTCAAGTTTAGTAACTGGAGTCCCAGGCATTTTCTTTTTAAGTTCTTTATCATATGCATATTCAAAACGCTGGCGAAAAATTTGCCCCTTTTGTTTAACTTCTACCTCTAGCCAAGATGAAAGAGCATTTACTACTGCTGCACCAACACCATGAAGTCCTCCTGAAGTTTTATAGTTGGAATTATTAAATTTTCCTCCTGTGTGAAGTTCTGTGTAGACCATTTCTACTCCAGATTTCTTTTTTACAGGATGTATTCCTGTAGGAATTCCCCTACCATTATCTATAATAGTTACACTTTTATCACTATTTAAAATCAATTCTGCACTATCTCCATAGCCATTAGCAATTTCATCTATAGCATTGTCAAAGATTTCCCAAATACAATGATGAAGTCCTTTTGTTCCTGTAGAACCAATATACATTCCTGGTCTAACTCTAACAGGCTCTAGCTTTTCTAAAGAAGTTAAATCCGTAACTTCATAACTGTTAATATCTTTATTTTCCAAAATCATTCTTACCTCCATACTAACTTTGTTTTTGGCTACAAATGTTATTTTATATCTTTCCTCCTTCATAGTAAAGATATAAAAGCAAAAAACAGAAACAAATGTTCTGCTTTTTACTAGTTTACTTGATTTTTATAATTATCAATAAAATCTTCTAATTGCTTTGCAGAAGCTTCTATAGTTTCTACAACTATTTTTAAATCATATTTATATTGATTAGAACTATGCATATAAAGTGGGTCGTAATACTTTACCATGAGCTCTTTTACCACATCTTCATAATCATTATTTCTTATTCTTTCACAATATTGTTCCAAATTAGCTATGCTAATATACTTTCTAATCTTCATTATAGCATCACAAAGCTGTTCATTACAATTTTTTCCTTTAGTATATTCATTAATAATCAAATTACTTCTAAAATCTAAATCTGCATCAACGAAAATATGTATGCCTTCTTTCATTTTTGTATGTATATATTCTGGTATTAAAATCTTTCCTATTCTTCTGCTCTCAGCTTCAATAAAAACATAATTAGATTTTCTATTTTTAAGGCTATCATATATTAAAGACTCAAAATACTTCTGAGAATGTGGTTTTTCTAATCCAACTGATCCTAAAATAGATCCCCTGTGATTAGCAAAGCCTTCTAAATCTAGTACATCACGATTATTCTCCATAAGTTTTTTTAAAATTTCAGTCTTTCCTACGCCTGTATTTCCATGGAGCACTACATAAGTAACTTCATCATTTAATTTTGGAAGTTCTTCATTTATTACTGCTCTATATCCTTTATATCCGCCTTTAATTCTTTCTATCTTTAGTCCCAAAGCTCCAAGTAACTCTGCTATAGAGGCACTTCTCATACCTCCTCTTGCACAAAACATTACTACTTTTTTATATTTTTTTTCTAAATTCCTTATCTTTTCATAAATTTCAGGAAGCTTTTTTGATACTATATCTACTCCTATCTTTTTAGCTTTTTCTGTACTTTCCTTGGTATAAATAGTCCCTATTAACGCTCTTTCTTCGTCATTAAATAATGGAACATTTACTGCCCCAGGAATTGTTGCCTCCTGATATTCCTTTGGACTTCTTACATCAACTAAAACATACTCTCCTTGAAGTTCCCTGTAATCAATTGTCCTAATCATCTTTTCTCACCTTCATTTTCTTTGTCCATAACTAATAGAATTACAAATAACCTATTAAAATATACTACAAAACTATATTTTAATGGCTATTTATACTAAGTGTCAAATTTATTTAATTTATAATACTTATTTAAGTAATTTATAATGGAAAATTATAGACACTTCTCAGCAATTGCTGATAAACTTTAATTTTTGCCTGTAACATCTACCAGTGTTCACCACAAAACTACCAATTGCATTGTTAATTATAAATTGGATTCTCCATTATTTTTAAGGTTGTGCATTTAAAAAATAATGGTAATATATAAATACAGGAGGTGTATTATGAAAAAACTTACAAAAAAGTATGAAAGAAGAGTTAAAGCTTTTAATCATCTTGAAAAACGTCAGCAAAAATTAATGAATTTTATTAGTACTTTAAGGCTTGTATTGGTAATAATGTCTTTTTCTATATTTTTTCTTTTATATAAAAAGGGAATATATAATTTAGCTTCTTTAACTTTTATTACATTTTTAATAGCATTTTTTATTTTAGGGAATATACATAAAAATCTTGAACTAAAAAGAAACCTTACATCTGCTATTAAAAATTTAAATATGAAATCTATAGATAGAATTTCAGGAAAATGGAAAGATTTTTTAGATACTGGTGAAGATTTAATAATAAAGAATCATAACTATGCTATGGATTTAGATATATTAGGTAAAGGTTCTCTTTTTCAAATGATAAACTGTTGCAGCAGTTTTTTAGGAAGACATAGGTTAAGGGACATACTTTGCACAGAAATAAACTTTTCTGTAGAGGAAATATATGAAAGGCAAACTGCCATAGATGAACTCTCCTCTAACTTAGGATTTATGCAAAGATTTATTAGTGAAGGCGAAAAAAATAAAGAAGATTTTAAAGATCCATCACCGCTTATAGCTTGGGGAAATTCCTATAATAAAACTTATTTAAACCCTTTATTATCTGCAGTTATTAGACTTTTCCCTTTAGTGACAGTAATGTTTTTAATATTACCATTCTTTATAGCTAATTTATCTTTTAGCATAGGAAAAATTTTAGTAGGATTACAAATTATTTTTTTAATAGTAGATGTAAAAAATAGAGAACTTCTTTTAAGTGATGTTGTTAAATATAAAAATGATATATATGCTTACAGTTCAATGTTATATCAATTTGAAAACAAAAATTTTAAAAGCAATTATTTTAAAAAACTTCAACATCAATTAAGAACTGTTGAAAATAAAAAAGTAAATTATCAAATAAAAGAGCTATCTAAAATAATTTCTCTTATTCAAGATAAAAAGAACTTTTTTTATTTTCCACTAAATATATTGTTTCTAATGGATTATAGAGCGATATTAAAACTGGAAAACTGGAAAAAATCCTATGGAAAAAATATTAAAAACTATGTGGAAGTAATTGGTGAAATTGAAGCTCTTTGCAGCTTAGCATTAATAAACCATGATAATCCTCATTATACTTTACCAGTCTTTGAAAAAAACAATTTAATATTAGAAGCTAAAGAAGTTTATCATCCACTGCTAGGAGAAAATGCAGTATCAAACAACTTCTCCTTAAATAACATTAACTCTATAGCGTTAATTACAGGCTCTAATATGTCTGGAAAGAGTACTTTACTTAGGACCATAGGAATTAATATGATACTTTCATATAGTGGAGCTAGAGTAGCTGCTTCTAATTTTAAATGCAGTAAAATGAAAATTTATACTTGCATGAGGATTGTTGATAATCTTGAAGAAAATATTTCATCCTTTTATGCAGAAATCCTTAAAGTTAAAGCTTTAATTGAAGCTTCAAAAGAAAATACTCCTATTTTCTTTTTATTAGATGAGATATTTAAAGGCACTAACTCTACAGATAGGCATATAGGTGCTAAAGTTCTAATAAATCAATTGAGCAAGAAAAATACTCTAGGAATGGTATCCACTCACGATCTTGAGCTTTGCGATCTTGCTTTAGAAAACCCTAAAATTAAAAACTACAATTTTAGAGAATATTATACTGATAACAGTATTAAATTTGACTACAAATTAAGAGAAGGAATTAGTAAAACTAAAAATGCTCTATACCTTCTGAAAATGGCTGGAATTGAGATTTAAATAATTTTTTGAACACTGAGCCAGTTTTTCACCTCAGGGGAACAGTAGTGAAACCCCTAGGGTTCCCCTGAGGTGCAGTGTAATTTGGAACACAAATTAATATTGACAAATTTAGAATTAATTCTGTAGCAGCAAACAGTGTTTACCACATAACTATCAATTGTATTGCTAGTCCAAAGAAATTATTTTGCTTAAATATAATTTCACCCATAATTATTCATTGTGAATTAACTTAATCTTCTGCTGGTTCTTGACTGTTCATAGACCAGCCATCAAATCTTACATCAGACATGTATATATTATCTGCAATTTCAACTCTTTTTAATTTTTTTACTATGCCAAAAGGTTTTATTAAAGATAATTTTTCTCCTCTTCCACTTATAACCCAAAGAGTCTTATAACCTTTAGGCATTACTTTAAGTCTTTCTTCTCCTTCCCCATCAGTAAAATATATAAGTATATTAGATTTATTTTTATTTACAAATTGAAAAACTGGAGAAAATTTTGTGCCGCCTTTTGTATCTATTTTCTTTTTTAAATCTTTCATAGATTTTGCAGTATACACTCTTCTTATCTCACTATCACATTCAATTATTGTTATACTGTGATTATAATTTTTTACAATAGAAAAAATCTCTATAAATGCCTGTTCTATTTCTTCATCACTCATACTTCCACTTATATCAATTGCTACAGTAATTTTAGCTATTTGATTCGATAGTGTTCCTCTCAAATCATACCTGTCTGGCTGCCTTCTATTTCTTCTAGTTATGGTTTTCTTATATCCACTAGGTATATTTCCCATAAGCCTTTTTAAATACATATTCCATGGAATTTCTGATGTTTTCCTAGCTAATCCTTTAATCATAGTATCAATAAATTTAGGAACATCTCCTTTATATGCTTTGTCCACATATTTTTTAGTAAGATCTTTTAAGAGTTTTTCTTCTATTTCTTCAGAAAATTTCCATATATCATGAGTTGTTTCTGGATTATATTCATTAGCAATCTCTTCATCTTCTTTAGTATCATCTTCCTCACCATCTTTGTCTTCATCCAAAAGATTCAATGCTTCTTGTATTTTATCCGCATAATATTCCATAATACTAAAAGGTTCTAATTTAAGCCCATATTTTAAATTTACCCATTCTATATTAATAGAATATGGCGGCAAATTATCTATATATTGATTAACTGCCAAATCCATAGCTATATTTAGAGCTAGAGTACTATACTTTCCTCTTAGTTCTTTTGCACGATTTAAATGTAATGATAAAATATGATGAATTTCATGTTTAATTTGCCCTTCCATTTGCTTTAAGCTTAGTTGAATAAAAATTAACGGATTAAAATGTATAGTAAATTTTGAAATGCTTGCTGTTATTCCAGTAGGTGTTTCCATTTTCAAATTGATATTTCTCTTCATTTGAAGAAGAAAATGTCCATAAAAGTTATCTTTATCCTCCATAAGAGAAAAGTTTACCATATCTATAATTTTAAAAAATCTATCACTAAAATTTTCTTTAAGTTGCTGATTTTTCTTTAAACTGCTTATCTCTTCATAAAGTTCTTTTCTCAAGCTTTCAAATTTATTTTCCATAAAAACACCACCTAGCTTTTCACATCACTGTAAGTCTTGAAATATCCTTCAATAAAATCCTCATTGTCTAAAAATTTATCATATAGGTTTTTATAGTTCTCCTTTATTTCCTGCATTACCCCTATTTTTAAATCTACTGGATATAAATTAATAAACTTTGAAAATATATTTATTTCCCTTTCATTATCAAATTTATTTTCTAAATAATACAATACATTTTTAGAAGTTAAATACAATCTAGAGTGACTTTCATTTTTCACCCTATCCTTTAATTCCTTAGAAAATTCTTTATTTTCAAATATTTCATCATAACTTATTAAAGGCTCATTATGGTTCTCAATAAAATTAATAAATTCCTGTGCAATTTTAGTACCTACATTTCCTTTTAATACATTAAATAATATCCTTGATGGTATGCTGTCCTTATTGTCTTTATAGTAACTATAACTCTTTGATATTCTTTCCCAACTTCTAGGGGTGGCCTTAATAGTTTCTTCTTCATTTGAAGTATGTAAATACTCTGGGAAAGTTGAAATAAACTCTATAACTTTATTATCTAAGCCATTTTCAATTGCCCATTGGAGCCAGCTTTTAACCTCACTCTCCATTTCCAGCCATACAAATCTGTTTTCTTGGGCAGGATCCATATCTACTACTTGATAATCTGTCTCTTCAAAATTATTATATTTATTTGAAGGATTCATAGCTGCTAATATACTCACATCGTTAGGCAGACTATATCCATTTATCTCTCTATTTAATATTAAATTCATCAACTCCTGCTGCACAGTGTGCTCACACCTATTTATTTCATCTATAAATAATAGGACTTTTTTCCCACTAGCTATAACATTATCAATTTCTTGAAGTTTTGTATGTATAGCATATACTGTTTTCCTCTTCTTAATTTTTACTCCATCTTTATTAATTTCTATATAATCTTCAATTGTAGGAAGTCCTCCTATTTCCCCTTCCTTTAAAAGGTTTCCATCTATAACTATTAGCTGATAGCCGTTTTTATCAGCAAGGCTTTTAGCAAGTGCTGTCTTACCTATACCACTTTCACCAACAATCAATGGTACTGAATCAGTTTTAATCACCATTTCAGCACTTAATAATGTGTCTGTAAAATTCATCTTTTCCTCCTTAATAACTTAACTTATAATCTACTGCAATTTTCTTTGATTTTCTGCTTCCATATTTGTGTATAAAAAGAATTTTATCCACGGATATATTGTTATATCTTTTTTCTATGCTACTGCAGTTTAAAAAATCTATTACATATTTTTCATCTATGTTTTCATCACTAAATTTAGCCTTCAATACTTTTTCTATTTTTTCAACAGGAATACTGTCTTTAAAATATTTCATTACAAGTATATTTTCCTTTAAAAATAAAAGTTTCTTGTTTTCATCTATATCTTCAATAAAATTTAATGCCGATTCATTTTGCCTCACTGCTGCAATTTCCACTTTTATGGAGGGATTTTTAATAAATCTTAAAGCATTATAATTTATGTTCACTGCTGTAAGTTTTACTTTCTCTGTTGGATTTTTTATATATTTTACAGAATCAAAATCTTTTTTAACAGCCATGAGCTGCAGCTGTTCACTTGGATTTTCTATATATTGTATTGCCCAGCCTTTTTGCTTTATACCCAACGAAATTAAATCCTCACTAGGATTTTTTATAAATTTTAAGGTGTTCCAAGCTTCTTTAACCACATATTTACACATATCTTCACTGGGGTCATCAATAAATTCTATTGCCCATATATTGCTTTTTAAAGCTAAACTTTTCATTTCTTCTGTAAGATTTTTTAAATATTTTATTACTGCTCCATTCTTCTTAATTGCTGTTAATTTCATCCCTTCTGTGGGATTTAAAATATTCTTTATTAAAATTGGATCCCTTTCAAGCATTGCAATGGTTTGTTCTTCTGTCATATCTCTCACCTCTTAATTAATGAAATTATTTAACAATAGCTATTAAGTAATTTCTATTATTGATTATATATAAAAATACATAAAAGAAAAAGAGCCTACAAGAAGATTGTAGACCTAAATAATATTTATTCAATAGTAATTGTAAGAATTTTAATTATAAATTTGGTGTTGTAAAATAATTTATATTAAATCCTCTTAATTCTATTAAGCTGATACACCCCATTGCTTTAACTCATTTTTTCTCATTTTGTTCTCCTATATGATTTTACTTAAAATGTTTTTATTATCATAGAATCTTCATTAATAAAATCTACTTTTTCATTTGTTATATTTTTAATATTTATAAAACTACAAGGTAATCCTCTTGATGTAAGTTTATTAGGTCCATCCATTAAATGAAAATGAAGATGAGGACAATTAGAATTTCCACTGCTGCCCAACTTACCTAATACTTCTCCAGCTTTAACCTTTTGCCCTTTTTTAACCTGAACACTATTAGGTATCATATGACAATAAAATGAATATTCCTTATTCTCATGTTCAATAACCACATAGTTTCCTGCTGAACGAGGTATAGGACCATGAACTTTTTCAAGTTCATCATAGTGGCTTCTTTCCATTTTATTCTTATATCCTAAGGAGTATTCTGGAAAATCATTGTAAACTTCTACTACCCTTCCATCCCCAATGGCAATTATGTCTTTACCATAATGAGTATACTCCTTATTTTCCATGTTTTCTTTATGTATAAGCATAAAATCCTTATTAAGTTGACCTACATCAAAGGCAAATTCTGAATTATAACACCATCTATGACTATCTATAGAAGAATAAATATCTGTAACTATCCAAGTTCCTCTTAATGGGAAAATATACTGATTCTTTGATTCATAAGCTTTAAGATAAATGTCATAAGTTTGTGTCATCTGTTTATTGTTTTTAGAATAATTTATAACTACTTCCATTTTTTCAATATTATCATAAGTAATTAAATTAAAATATTCTGCCATAACAACAAATTGCTTATTAGGTTCTATTTCTAAACTTGTAGTTAAGCTGCCATCATTCCAAAACTTTTCTATTCCTAAACATTCATAAATTATATTTTCTCTATATATATTCAATTCTTCAACGCTGTCTTTTGCTCTTTTCTCTAGAACACTGTCTGTATACTTTATTTCTTTTAAAATTTCTTTTTTACTATTAAACAAAATAAAAGAAATTGAATTTAAAATTATATTTTCATTTAAATCATTCTCTATGGCAATCAATCTTAAATAAAAATCATTTTGAAATTTTCCATCTAAATCTCTAATTATGGGAATTAAATAATCTTTTGGACTAGTGAATACTTTCATAGTATCTGCCTCCATTTTTATACTTACAATAAAACATATTCTACTGATTTAATTATTTTCCTTTATAATTCATAAATTTTGAGAGATTATCTTATATTTTAAAATTGATTTATTGGTATAAAAAATAACTTACTCAATGGTAAGTTATACATAAATTAATATAAAAATTTTTATACTTAAAATCATTTTAATTCTTTTACAATGTTAGGAACAGGTTCTCCTATTAATGCAGATACCATATTTTTTGCTGCCATCATAGCCATTTCATCACGAGTTTTTACTGTAGCTGAACCTATGTGAGGTGATAATACAACATTCTTCATCTTGAGAAGAGGATTATCTTTATTTATGGGTTCTGTATAAAATACATCCAATCCTGCAGCATAAATCTTTTTATTTTCAAGTGCATCTATTAAAGCAGCTTCATTTACAGTTTGCCCTCTTGAAGCATTTATAAATATAGCAGATTTTTTCATTAAATTGAATTCTCTATAATCTATTAAATTTTTGCTTTCTTCATTGAGGGGAGTCATAATAACTATGAAATCTGATTTAATTAAAAGTTCATCAAAAGTACTATATTTTATATCTAATTTTTCTTCCATTTCTAAATTTCTATGTCTATTGAAGTAAATTACATCCATATCAAAGCCAAACTTGCCTCTTTTAGCAATTTTTTCACCTATTCTTCCCATTCCTATAATTCCTAATGTTTTATTATAAACATCTAAACCAAAATTTTCTTTATCTATATCTTTTGTCCATTTACCATCTCTTATAAATTTATCAAGTTCTACTATTCTTCTAGAAGCAGATAATATTAATGCAAAAACCAAATCTGCAACAGTATTGTCTAGTACATAAGGTGTATTTGTTCCTATTATATTTCTTTTTTTCATTTCTATTAAATCAAAATTGTCATATCCTACAGCAGTATTGCTTACTACCTTTAAATTAGGTGATGCATCTAATAATTCTTTATCAATTTTAACTCCAGCCTGCATCAATCCATCAACCTCTGATACATATTTAAATAATATGTCTTTAGGTATTTTCTCATCTGAATTCCAAATTTTGTAATCACAATAATTTCCTATGTAACTCTCTACCTCTTTTGATACATTTTGAGCTATAAATACTTTTGGTTTCATAAGTTCTCCTCCTAAAGATAATTGGTAAATTAAAAATTGTATATTAATTAATATACAATTTCAAAAGTTCACTCTTATTATTTATATAGGGTTTCATAATAAATATTCGCATCTTTAAATTGAAAATAAAGGATACAAATTATAATTATATATTTTTATTAAAGGTTTTTAAACACTCCTAAAGATAAATACTGTTCAATTTGTATCCTCCTTAATCATTAGAATTTTAAGAGATTAAGCTATATATTTTTTAGAGCAATTAAATTTACAATGCATCTTTATAGTTTATTCCATATATACATTCTAAAATATGCTCTTTATCTGGGACATTATATTTAAAAAAGTCTGTAATTACTGCATTTAAATTGTATCTCAAGGTTTTAAAGCTAATATCTACTGTATTTCCGTCAAATTCTAAAATAGCAAAATTAACGAGCCCATCTTTAGAACATCCTATTGAACCAGGATTTATTATAGGACTTCCAGTCCAATGCTTAATTAAACTTTGATAATGAGTATGTCCAATTAGCACATAATCACATATATCCCCATAATCCTCTGTATACTTATCTAAACTAACTTCTTTATATAGCAGTGGTAACTCTACCATGCTGTCTATTCTTGAATGTACCATAAGTATTTTTTTATCACAAATCTTAATAATTCTTTCCGTTGGTAAAGTTTTTAATTTGCATATTCTTTCTTTTCCTAAAAGTTCAATATTCCAATTTTGGTGCTCAATTTCTTCCTTTGAAATATCTTCAAATTTTCTATTTATCAGTATGTGTTCATTATTACCCAAGATATTTATAAATCTTTCATCATTCATTACAACATCAAAGACTTCTACTGGATTAGGTCCTTCTTGGATAAAGTCTCCTAAGTTTAGAACATGACTTACCTCTTCATTGTTTAAATAATCTAAAAAAACATTTAATGCATGAATATTAGCATGAATATCTGCTGTAACAATTACTTTTTCTTTCCCCATAGTTTTTTCCCTCTTAACCCCCTTATATAAATTACTGTATCCAAATATTGCAAATAAATATACTATTTAAAATATTGATAATTATTTGCATATTAATATTATAACACCAATTAATGAGAAAACAACATAACACTGTTAATGTGTAGTCAGTAATAGTACTGCAGATAAATGTTTTGAAAGCTAATTTATAACTAATAATCCGTATTAAATGACATATAATTTTGATTAAAATCACCTATTGTCAAATTGATTTCTTAAGAAACTCATCATAACTTGTAACTGTAATAACCTTAGATTTCTTCATTACATACTCTATGATTTCTTTAGTATCTAACTCTTCAGTATCTGCTATTCCAAAGGAATCTTTTATAAAAGTCACATTATACCCTCTATCAGAGGCAGAAGCTGCTGTAAATAAGTGTGAATACCTTATACTAAATCCTATGATAATTAATTCATCTATCTCCTCTGCTTTTAAAACTTTTTCCAAATTACTTTTGTGAAAAGCACTAGGCATTGTTTTTTCAATTAAGTAGTCATATAACTTATTAAATTCTTCATATATTTCTGAAGAGCTGTTGTCCTTGTTAAAAGGACTGTCTTTTATATTTTCCACCTGTCTTGTAAATATAACCCTTTCTCCTCTTTCTTTAAATATTTGAATTATTTTTTTAACCTTACTTTTTTCTTCTTTAAATTCCTTCTGATTTAATACATATCTTTGCGGATCTAACACTAATAAACCTCTCACAAATATCCCTCCACCATATTATATATACACATATCAAGTAATAAAGTCACCTTTATGAAAAAATTATAAGATAAACAATAATCATATTATTTATCCTATAATTTATATATATATACTTTATCAATTAACTTAATTAGATATACCCGCATTTTTAAATATTTTTTTACTTTTCATTATGAATATTAACATTAAAGCTGTTAAAATAATTAAAAATTCTTCAACAATAGCAATGCTTTGTATTGCCCCTACTTGATGAAGTGCTGGTAGGAAATCTACTATTGCATGTATCAATATAGCTAAGAATAAATAAATTACTTTTCTTTCCCTTACAGCATAAAGTACTATTAGTGATAACCCAACTTGAATTATCATTGTACAAATTCTCTCTATTGAAGCTATTCCCCAAATATAACTTGGTAAATTCACCATTCGAATATATATCTCATTTAGTACATCAACTGGTGCATTTTCTAATTGAAGCAGCTTTTGAAAGTTTCCACTGTTTATTTGAAATGCCATTATAATATTATTAAAGAAAGTTACTCCTACTAATAGCATTGCTTCTATGCTACCATGACCTAATCCATAGGCAAGTCCATCTTTCCACTGTCTATTATTCTTTAAAACAAATTTAAACATCAAATATCTGCTCACTTCTTCAAATATTCCTGACATAAAACCAGCATACAGCATATAAAACCATGGATTTTCAAAGAACTCTGCAGTGGTTTTGTTATTTACTAAAACTACTTTATGAATTGATGCTTCTAAAATTTGGGTAGATATAAAAAATGCTATGGCTGCAATTAATACTACTTTTAAGGAGATTTTTTCTTTTTTATAAAAAAATATAACCAATGAAATAGGCAATATAGTGCTTACTAAAAAAGTCAAAATCATAAAAAGCATGGAATTACTACTTACCAAAAAATCATCTCCTTCTAGATATATTAGCAATTTTATAAGTTTATAGATTAAACCAAGAAATAATTTATCTATGTGTAGTGTATATATGTTTTTATTTATATAGTATACCAAATAATAATCAATTTTCTAAATAAAAATTACTCATTATTTTAAAATTACTCTTCAATATTTTAATTTTACAATTATTATTATGATTTTTACCAAAATACAGGCAGTTGCATATTCCATACTGTTCGGAGTTGATGAATGTATACTCACATATGAATCTGTTGCAAAAGATGGGTGGAACAAAGGAGCTGAAGCCAAGGTTGACCTAAGAACTTTTTATATAAAAGTTACTGAAGCTGACCGCCTTGCTTTATTGGATAGATTTTCAGAAATTGCAAAACAATTTTATAACAAACAGCTACCAGGTAAGGAAGAGAAATGTACACGCATTTAGGTGGTTCACCTACTAAAGTACAGGCGTCAACAAGATATATATCATATAATAATTTCAGTTATTATATCCCAGCAAGTATAACTGAAAAGCAATTTAAAGTGTATAAGGAAACAATGGATCACATCCAAGAGGGATATAAAAAACTTAAAGAGCTTAATTGTGAATTAATTGTGAAAATGATATAACAGGGTATGTGCTGCCATTAGGCTTGGAAACAACCTTCATATGGAAAGGTAATGTAAGATGTCTTGAAAATATGTTTAACCAAAGATTGCGCACCCGAGCCTTAAAGGAATACCAGGATTTTATGAAACAATTGAAGAAGCAGCTTTCTGTTCTTGATGAAGAATGGAAATGCATTTCAGATAATTTATTTATACCTAAATAGACGAAGATAATATTGAAGTCTTAACTACAACCAATAAATGAGAAAGTCATAGATTAACACATAACAAAAATGACGATTATATGGTTATGGATGGAGAATAGATACCAATAGTAAAAACTGTAACATATAATGAAAACTTAGCAGAGTCAACTATTCAAAAGTTAAGTTCATATGACCCTATTTATGTAGCTACTTACAAATTAGATATAAGCAGAACGGTAACAACAATTGGTGAAATTGCTACTCTTATAGGTGGGGGAATTGCTGTTGCTGCATTGCTTGGAGTTTCAATTGCAACTTCTGTTATCGCATCAAAAGTTGCAAACTGGGCATCTGTAGTAGGTCTTGTTTCATTAGCGACTGGTTACTTTTTTGATGGCTATGTACAATATGATTTATATAAAACAAAAGAGCCAGTAAGTACTGGATATGGTACTACTCAAATTGCATATAGATATGAGGATATTAGAGCCGTTGGTGAAGTTAGTTTTATTCTAGGGATTATGCTTATTGGAATAAGTTTATTTAAAGTTATTCATGTATAATAAAATAGCTCTTAGCCTAGATTAAGAACTAATCAGGCTGTAGACTAACATATAGTCTACAGCCCCCCTTTATTATATACATATAATTGTAAATATTTATTCAATGAGAATCACATTCAGAAATATTATTGTATCTGTTTATAATTTTCTTTTTTAAAAGTTTATCATGATCTTCTTTTGATATCTGATTTAAAGACTTAAATTCATATCCCTGTTCTTTTAATGTTTTAATTACATATTTTAAAGCTTCAGGGGTTGTTTTATTGCTAGTTCCATCATGCATTAATATCATTAATGTGGATTTATCTAAGTTCTTCTTATTAATCTCCATTGTAAAATTTTTTATTAGCTTTTCTACTGGAATATTCACTCCAATAGCGTCTTCTAAAGATACATTCCAATCTACATAGTATAACCCATTATTTGACAGTTCATTTCTTATATTCTTAAGTACTTCTTTACTTGGAATTCTAGTACTTGAACCTCCTGGCATCCTTGTATATATACTAGGCTTTTCCTCAGTAATATTATTTATAATCTCATAGCACTTTTCATAGTCCTCAAAATATGCTTCTTTTGAACTGTAGTTTTTGTTTAGATGAGAATTACTATGTATACAAATCCCATGTCCTTCTTCTTTAACCTGCTTTAATATTTCAGGATTTTCTAAAGCCATTTCACCTAAGACAAAAAAAGTTCCTTTTACATTTTCCTCTTTTAAAATCTTTAATATCTCTAAAGTAACTTTGCTAGGTCCATCATCAAAGGTTAAATAAGCAACTTTTTTTTCATCAGAATTACTATTTATTTCTGCAGATTCAAAGGCATATGCATATGTAGTCATCAAAAAAAATGATAAAATTAATAGTAAAAATCTTTTCAAATTTTTCATCTTTCTCACCTTCTGTTATATTTTCAATAACAATAGTATTCCTTATAAAATATGAAATTATCCTTGGAAAAAATTTTCAAAATTTCAAAAATAACTTTTATTTAAAATAAAAACTGCCAATTAAAATCAGCAGTTTTTTATACTATTTAGAGATTTTTTTGAAATAATCTCCCCTTATAAGCTTGTCCGAAAATCTTATACTATCATAAAGATGTTCTATATCCTCTTCTGTTACTTCTCCTTTAACCTTAAAGTCAGATAATATTACATTGTTTTTATTAGTGTTTAATAAGTTTTTACCCATAGCATATTTATAATTTTCTTTATTTACTCCCATTAAGTAAGCTATTGTAGGCAGCACATCTATTTGTCCACCATAGGTAGAAATAGTCTCACCTTTTAATCCTCTGTTATAAATTAACAATGGTATTTTATTTTCATTATCTGTATACCATAGTTCCTTAGACTCCATTTGATCTATTTTATCTTGAAAATATTTATGGACCCCTGTGTGATCTCCATAAAGTACTATCACTGTATTATCAAGTAAACCTTCTTTATCTAGTTTTTCAATAAATTCTCCTATGGCACTATCTGTATAATTGACAGATTGAAAATAATCTCCTAACTCACTTTTATCTAAATCTTTGTCAAGTTTTAAACCTCTATATTCTTTAGGAAGTTTAAAAGGAGTATGACTAGTTAAAGATACTGTAAATCCGTAAAAAGGTTGTTTTTGCTCTTTTATAAAATTAACAGCTTGTTTAAAATAGGATTTATCACTAATACCTAATCCTATTTTTTCACTAGTATCCAAATTTTCTGCTGAAACAAACTTATTAAATCCAATAGAAGTTAATGCCTCTTTGTAATTCCAATAACTACCACTATCTGGATGTATAGCAATAGATGAATATCCTAAACCTTCCATTAAATTTGGCAGCGAATGGGGATAAGTATTGTTCGGATATCTAAAAAACGTTGACCCTTCTCTTACTGGATGAATTGATGTATTTATAAGTAAGTCACTGTCCGAACTATTTCCATTCCATACTTGTTCATGAAAATTATCAAAATACAAAGAGTTGTTTATCATTTTATTTATATTAGGTGTTATTTCTTGTCCATTTACTTTTTTATTTATAACAAAATTTTCAAGGGATTCAACTTGAATAACTAATAAATTTTTTCCTTTAAACATTTCTTTATATTTATTATCAACTAAATCTTCAGTATTATTTTTATACCAATTATCTATTTCCTGTAATTGATTTGTTGAAAATTCATAAGGCTTTACATTTGAGTAAAAATTATATAAATCATAAATATGATATCCTATAGGTCCTAAATAAAACATCTTATCACTAGGCATCATACTCTTACTAAAAGATTTTTCTCCAGTAAAGTTTTCAAAGTTTTTATTTATGTTTAAAAAATTTATAGATAAATAGAAAAAGGACAATATACTTAACATAGCAAACAACTTATTGCTTTTCCTTATATTAATATCTAATTTCTTTCTCTTTTTTAATAAAATAATTAAAAATATATCTATTACAAATAAAATATCTATAGGTCTAAATATAGCTAAAACAGCACTTCCTAAGTTTTCCGTATTAGATCCCATTTGAAATACAAATAAGTTGAAATAGCTGGAAAAACTTCTGTAAAAACATAAATCTGTTATTATAATCACTGATATTAATATATTTAAAATAAATAAAATATTAAATTTTAACTTATTATTAAATAACAAACTTATTGATAAAAGTAATATTATACTAGTTAAGTGTATAGGCATCACTGGTATATTTGTTATTATTCTTCTTAAATTTATAGAAGATGCCCCTACTGAATCTATTACTGCCATAAAAAGAATTATTTTTATGAAAATAATCAATACAGTAATAAAGTAATATTTATTATTAACAAATATATTTAGTATGCTTTGAGGTATTTTATCTTTTGCCTTATTTTTTTTTTAAATTTATATCATTCATAACTGATTTCACCTTAAATCTTATATT
>NZ_JACSQB010000107.1 GCF_014836835.1 Clostridium faecium
CATATTAAAGAAGAAGATGAGTAAAAGCTACATTCTTAAATGATCAAAAAGTTACATTTTAATATTGACATTTATAACATTCATTGAGTGGTTTAATGTGGCAAATTCAGACTCATTTCAACCCACAACTTGCACAACAATAGATTTAAGGGATTATCGGTCTCACCTACAGACGGTAAGAAATGCAAAAGCAAATACAATAAATCTTAAAGTCATGAGTTTGAAAAGTTATTTTTACTTTCTTCACTCTTATGGTTACATTAAGCAGGATATTTCAAAAAATATTAGAAAAATAAAAACACAGGGTCCACCTATCGTGAAGTCTATAGATGAGCAGACATTCCGCAAAATGAGGAGAGAAATATATAGAAGTGGCTATAAACACCATGTGGCATTAATCGAATTGCTTAGACATGCTCTCCGAATCAATGAGATTATAACATTAAAAATCGATAATCTTCATCTAAAAGAAAAAGGTTCCTTTATAATGGTCTATGGTAAGCAAGGAAAATATAGAAAGGTTCCTATAAATTCAGATTGCCGTAATGCCCTAATAGATTATTTAGAAATGCGACAAAAAATTAAAAGCCCGTATGATAATCTATTTCTATCCGAACGAAAAGCACCTTACACTAGGTCTGGGCTTTGGAAAATAATAGATAAGTATTCTGCTAAGATCGGTACTCATATATCTCCCCACCAGTTTAGACATTACGCAATCAAAAAAATGGTTGATGAAGGTGTCCCTCTTACAGTCATAGCAAATTTGGTGGGGCATTCTTCCATCCAGTTACTGTCAGATGTATATGCAGTACCCCTAGAGGAAGATAAAGTAGCCGCAATCGAAAAATTGTAAATTTATGTAATATATATATTTACATCTCATCTCTCAAAATTTAAAGAACTCTACTTCTATTACAAGTAGAAGTAGAGTTCTTGTTTTATGAAATGCTTGTTATTCTTTTTTATTAAACAATGGAGAACAATACTGAAATCCATTTATTAAAACTTCCTTGATGGTTCATTCTATTATAAATCCATCCTCACACCATTATTCCTTAGCCACTCTTTTCTTTCTTTATAATCGGGTATAATGGATTCTACTAAGTTCCAATATTCTTTAGAGTGATTCATATGAACCATATGGCACATTTCATGAACAACGATATAATCTAACACAGGGGCAGGAGCCATTACACACCTCCAATTAAATAGCAACTTATTATTTGAAGTGCAACTTCCCCACCGTTTTTGTTGTTCCTTTACCACTATATCAGAAGGCTCCATCTTGAAATAAGGTTGAAAATAAATAATTCTTTTTTTAATTTTCTCTAAAGCCTTTTCACGATACCATTCTTGTAATGCCATTCTTAGAATCGTTTCATTGCTCGTATTTGTAGTAATATAAAATTTACCTTGATGGAGTTTTACTTCTGGCTTTGCTTTGGATTGATCTATTATTATTTGGAGCGAGTAATTTCTGCCTAAATACATAAAAGATTCTCCATTAACAAGTTCCTTATGGATTTTTATATATTTCATATTTTTGTACTCAAATAACTTCTGAACAATCCAGTTTGCTTTGCTCCTCACCTTCTTTATAATATCATCTTCAGATGTCCCTATAGGAGCCACTACTTTTATAATGTCTGGTGGTTCAATAGAAATTTCTAGTGTTTTTCTGTGTCTAAATTCTACTTCAAAAGCAATCGTCTTTGTTCCATATGCAAATGCTAATCTCATATTATTACCTCTACTCTGTCAATACTGCATAATGCTTTTTTGCTAATTGTAGTAATGGCTGCACCAATTGCTTTCTTACTTCTAATTTGATTTTCTTAAAATACTTGGTTGTAAGCATCATATAGATGGCCCTCTCTATATCGGAGGTTTTAGTTGGATTCGTTACCCAATCTATCAGATAGTTTTTCTTTACAATTTCTGCTATATCAGTAGCAATTGATTTGGATAACTCTATAATTTCATTTGAAATATATTCCGCTTGTTCTTCTTTAACAACTTCAGTATTTGTTTCATCTTCTTTTAAATGTTTTTTCACTGTTTCAAAAAAAGCATATTCTTCTTTGGAAAGTCCTAAAGCCTCTGCTTCTTTTATTTCTCCTTTTTGAACATCATTCTGAATAAACTCCTGTAACTTATTTTTTCTTTCAATCCAATTATTCTTCGTCTCATCCAAAATTTTTTGGAGTTTTTCAAGAAGCGAAGTATAATATACAGGGTTATCATCCATTTTCACATGAATCACATTTTTGATGGCATGTTCCATACCAGAAGCCACCGCTTCATCAGATTCAAGAGTGTTAATCTTCTTTTTAAAGTCTGCATCAAATAAAGTAATGGGTTCAATCCAAGTCTCAACCCCTTTAGATTTTAAATGGGCTGATATAATTTCTCTAACCTTTCCTCCACATCCTGCAATATCAAGTTGATCCTGTGGCTCAAATCTTGCCTTTGCTGCTGCTCGAATGTAAGATAGCCATCTTAAATCGTTTATTGTTTCTGTAGGTACATGGGCAGGGAGGATCTGTTCCATGGTGGATGCAAATCGCTTATATGCCAATTCAAATTCGGCCCTTTTATCTTCCTTCTCTATGCATTTTACAAGTTCATCTAAATCGTTAGAGTCTATACCTTTAAACATACTCATTACGGCTTCTCGATAAGAAAGCATCTGATTATATACTGCATCAATACCTTCCATTGGCTCACCCAATTCTTCTTTATCAAAAATAGCAAGGGCTTCTTCCAAATGATTAGATATGCCATAATAATCAACAATATAACCACATTTCTTTGTTTCTCCGAATGTTCGATTTACTCTAGCAATTGCTTGTAGTAGATTATGCTCTTTCAGCGGTCTATCTAAATACATTACTTGTTCTATGGGAGCATCAAAGCCTGTTAATAGCATATCTTTTACGATTATAAAACAGAGTTTATCTTTATCTATAGGCTGTAAAAATCTCTTTATAATTTGATCCTGCTCTGTCTTAGTTGTAAAATGCTCTTTTAGATGCGGTTCATCATTTGGGCTACCAGAGTAGATAATCTTTACCTCCAGTTTCTCTCCAATACTACCTTCCATATATTTATTTAAAGCATTGTAATATTTTACACAAGCCTCCCTAGACACACATACTACTTGAGCCTTAAATCCATTTGGAAATATCTGCTCTTTATAATGGGTAAGAATATCCTTGGCAATATCAGCAATTCGTTCATCTGCTTCTACAATTGCTCTCTTGTTAGCATATTTCTGTTTAATGGCTTCTTTTTCATCATCCGTTTTATCTTCAAATTCTATATCAAATAGTTCTTCTAGTGTATCTCCATCTATTTGTAATTCAGGCTTTCTTCCTTCATATACAATTTTAACTGTTGCTCCATCTTCTACCGCTTCCTTAATTCCATACTTGTCTATATATGTTCCAAAGGTTCTCTTTGTTGATTTATCCTGTTTATCAATTGGTGTCCCTGTAAATCCTAAGAAGGCTGCATTAGGTAGGGCATCCCTCATATTCTTTGCCATACCCTTATACTGGCTACGGTGGGCTTCATCAGTTAGTACAATTACATTAGTTTTTGTCGTTAATACCCCAAATTCCTTTTCAAAATATAGTCCTTTGTTCTGTTTATCATCCTTAAATACTTCTTTTTCTTCTTTTTCACCTTGGAATTTGTGTATAGTGGTCATAATGATTTGTGGCTGTGCAAGAGATAGTAGTTCCTTTAATGCTGAAACGCTATCCGCCTGTACAGGCGTTGTGATTGTAGATAAAGTCCTCATAAATGTGTTGTAGATTTGCTTGTCTAAATCAACCCGGTCGGTTACTACAACTATAGTAGCATCCATAAGTTCTTCTATCCTTCTTATTTTCCTTGCCAAAAGCACCATGGTTAAAGATTTACCTGATCCCTGTGTATGCCAAATAACCCCTCCACGGCTTATAGAATCTTTGCCATCCACAAGTCTTTTCAGTGCTTTATTAACTGCTCTAAATTGCTGATATCTACATACTTTTTTGATGCCACCTTCATATAGAAGGAAATTCCTCATAATATCTAGTAGATTCTTCTTTTCTAGTATTCCCTGTAAGAATATGTTCTGCCCGTTATCCTCTACTCCTTGTATATCCTTAACCTTAAATGGGTATGGATCTTTCCATTCTTGATAATGTCCGTATGTAGAACTAATAGTTCCTAAATATCCATGATATTTATTCAATATCCCCGTAATGAAGTTAGTGTAAAAAAGCCGTTCTGCCCCCTCTACAACATTAGATTCCCTTGCATTCATATATCTTCTTAGTTGATTAAAGGCTTCATATTTTCCCATATTTTCATTCTTACTTTTTTCCAAGAAAGGGGATTTACATTCTAACACCACTACTGGTATTCCATTAATAAAAATAATGATATCAGGAATAATTTTCTCATGGGGACCATGAACCTTAAACTGTCTTGTTACTAGAAAATCATTATTAGTAATGTTATCCCAATCAATAAACTTTACAGTGTGATATTTTTTTTGTCCACTTC
Organism: Clostridium faecium; assembly: GCF_014836835.1. Classification (GTDB taxonomy): domain Bacteria; phylum Bacillota; class Clostridia; order Clostridiales; family Clostridiaceae; genus Clostridium_J; species Clostridium_J faecium. Next base: position 4,561 of record NZ_JACSQB010000107.1, read on the forward strand.
CATCTAAATCTTGATCTAGTGAATATGATAGATTTACAATAGCATCATAAATTTTTTCATTTATCTCATATAGGCTAACACCTAGACCTTCTGGTCTCGTTAAATATCGTATTGCTTTAGATATGCTTCCATCATTCATCCAAGGATTAATTCTTCTTAGAGCCTTTTCAAGCATTTTCTCTAGTATAACTTCTGTCATGGTTGCTCTTTCTCCATAATCAGGAGTTAAGAACTGCCCATGAATGAATTCATAACCTAGTTTATCCCGTAGATAATCTATAGCCGGTAATTCTACTAGCGTTTCTTCATTCCCCAGATACCCCATTGTATCCCCCCTCTCATTAACTGCATATGGTATATAATTGGTCTCTCAATTCTTCTAAAATCCCACAATTATTATTCTTAAAACCATCTAAGTATTCGTTAACCTCATCTATATTAATATATAAATCATCTGAATGTGTAGGCATTGGATATGTATCATCAAGTATTTCATAGTCACCATATGATTTTTCAATTATTCCTCGGGCTTCTTCCTTCCCCCTATATCTGACCTTAACATGTATAGTATCACTTGATCCTCTCTCTGGACAAAACCAATCTACAATTTCTACTTCGAGATTTTGTCCCTCTATATTGGCTAATTTCGCAATTACTCCTTCTTGGAAATCACTGATATCGTCATATTCAATTTTTTCGGTTACTTCTTCAAATTGATGAGTCATATTTTCAATAATGTCCTCAAAATCTTCTTTTATTAACTCCAATCCCTGCTGGTCGTGCATTGCGTTAATATATTTTTCAAATCTACATTTTTCATATTTATTATCATAATGCAATACCTCATTAAGGAGGTTTAACTTTTCCTTAGCATCTTCTATGTCACTTAAATCAATATAATCAAATACTTCACTAAAGTAACCCAATATTTCTTCTACATATGAAGAAAATTCACTTTTATATTCTTCAAAACTATTGAACAATGTAATTATATCTTCGTTGTCAGTAATCCTTTCAATTATTTCTTCTTCATCTGGAAGTTCTTCTAAATCACAATCTTGTAAGTAAAACCTATCCATCTGATCATCATAGAATTTCATTCTAAGTATTTCTTCATTAGATTTTATTTTTCTATTTAAAATTCGTTCTGATTGTTCAAACCTTGCTTCTAAATCACTCACATTGTTGCATATATCTTCAAACAACTCTTTGCATATAGGCTTATTATGAGCAATCATATTTCTCATATTAGAAAAACTTTCCCATATTGTTTCTATATCTTCTCCGAATATGTTGCTAAATTTTTCTTTTTCCCATATTGATGTAAGACCTAGTACATCTTCTTTTAATACTTGATCTGCTTTATCCTTTAAAATATTTCTTATTGTATTGATACTGCTATTTACTTTGTTTACATATTCTTCTGGATAACTTTCTTTCAACATTTCAATCAGATCAGTAATCTGAAGATTAAACAATTCAGTTTTTATATTTTTGAAAGTGTGATATTTAGATTTTCTAAACCACTTACTGAAGTCCTCATATTTTTTATAATAATCGGAATGTATATTATTCTTAAACCAACCTACCCCATATACTCTAATCATATATTCATTTATAATTTCTCTAAATCTATTCTCTATATTGTGAACTTTAGAATATAGTTTAGTTGATAAACTCTCATTTTGAGTATCTTTTTGCCAATGGACTTCTTGGTATAATTTTCCCAATACATTTTTTAACTTTATTTTAAAGTCATATAAACTTATTATTACTCCTGTTTCATCTACTCTAACAGTATCTTCTATAAAGTCTACATCCACATATAAAATTGCATTGTCATTGCTAAAAGTGGATTTAGATAGAGTCATGCTATACCTTTCACCCATATACTTAAAATTACTTTCCACTTCAAGAATTTCAGTTTCTTCTTCATCTTGTTCTACCAAGCCATAATCTTCGTATGTTTTATATTTTACATTCTCATCTGTAATCTCAACTTTTTCTTTAATTTTAGCATATACATCATAAACTATAGAATTTTCTTCAAACTCATCTTCTTTCTTTATATTAATACATAGGATTTTGATATTCTCCATTTCCCCATCCCCTTAAAATCTACTAACAAACCTTTAACTTTCCAGTTAATAATTTCTGCATTAACCCCTTTTTAAGATGCTGTAGTTTTTGTCTTTTAATATCATATTTCTCAATTCGATTATCAACCTTTCGTAATATAGTTGCAATTTTGTATTGTTCATCCACCGGTGGTACTGGTACTAATAAAGAACTGTATTCTTTACTATTTATTCCCGGTTGACCACTTCGCAGAGACATTTTCTGTACCCAATCCCAATAATATTTTGTTTGAACATAATACTTTAAAAAACTTGAGTCGTATAATAAAGGATTAATTGTAAACTTTATTAGAAAACCTGCAAAAACTAATTCTCCATCACATTTTTCATATAAATAAGATTTTCCTGTTGTATTACCTGTCCTTGCAAAAACTATGTCATTTTCTTTTAATATATATTTTTTGTATTCATCTTCATCTGCATCAACTGACTTGATCTCCTGATTGGATAACTTATAATTATCATCAATATCTGTAATCCTTAAATATCTAGGTTCATTCTGCTCATATTCTTTTGCAGCAGCATTAATGCCATATTCGCCTTTGCCAATTGATATCTCCTCTAGTGATTTAACTTCCCACACCTTCGGTATCTTACCTATCTCCGTCATTTTAAATTCCGTATGCCCTATCCCTTTAGTAAGTAATCTCTGCATTAAACCTTTTTTTAGTTCTTTTGTTTTTTCAATTAATCCATCTACTTGTTCAATATGTTCATCAATTGTTGAGAGAATTGAAGCAATCTTTTCTTGTTCTATTAATGGAGGTACTATTATATACAAGTTTTTTAAGTCCGAACTATTTATTGCAGTAAAAGTGCTACCTTGGGAAGATCTTTCTAATTGTTTATTATTTTGTTGTAAAAAATAATAAATATATCTATAATTAGAATTCTTTGATGCCCTTATAGCACTTAACCCTCTCCCAATACAGGATTCAATATTATTAATATTCACATCTCCAACTGGTGCTCTTACAGACATCAATATATCTAAAGGCTTTGCTGTTTTTGTAGGCTGTGTACACCACTTCTTAACTTCTGGATATATACTTCCAAATTCTGTTTTCCCCTGAAAGAATGGTATACCTTGCCCTTCTTCATTATAACTTGAAGAATCCGGTGATTGCCCCATGATAATTTCTGCTATTTCTTCAAGTTTTTTAATTTCCCACTCAACAGGTATATCACCTAATTCTGTCATCTTGTATCCTTCTCTAATCTGTTTACTCATATGTCACCTCAACTTCTATACAAATTTCATAATTATCCATACAATAAATGTATTAATCAAATAATAAAGAACTTTACCTCCTATAGTTCCGAACCAAATCCCGTTATTTCTTCCCCACCTAAATATTGAGCCAACAACCTTAAAAGTAATTATAGATACAGGAATACCAATAACAGCAGACTTAAATTCATCAATACCCCACATCATCTTAAAGGCTTCTCTAAAGCCCTGAACTAATGATGTATAGAAGATATTTTTAAATAATTCTGGCTCCATATATCCCCCACTTAAATATTATTTCAAATCTATATTTCTTCAAATCCAAGTTCTTTTAGATATTCATTTAATTTGTTCTCTGTTTCTAATGATCCTGCTTTAAGTTCTTTGATTTCTGAAATAACACCTTCAATATCTATTTCTTCTTCTTCCTCGCTGGTATCTACATAGCGGCTGATATTCAGATTATAATCATTGTCTTTAATGGTCTGTAATGTTACCACTGTAGCATATTTCTCTACATCTTTATATTCATCATAAGTCTTTGTAATCTTCTCAATATCTTCTTCTCGAAGTTTATTTTTGTTGCCATCCTTTACAAATCCTTCACTTGCATCAATGAATATAACTTTTTTCTTTCTTTCAACTGGTTTTGCTTTATTAATAATAAGCAATGCTGCTGGAATACCAGTACCATAGAAAATATTTTGTGGCAGCCCGATTACTGCTTCAACTAAATCATCTTTTAAAATTCCTTTTCTAATCTTTCCTTCGGCTCCTCCACGAAATAATACACCGTGGGGTACTACTGTCCCCATTTTCCCTTTAGCATTTAAACTTGCTATCATATGGCAAACAAAGGCAAGATCTCCATAAGATTTTGGTGGTACTCCGTAAATAAATCTATTATAAGAGTCTGCTCCTGCTTCTTCGTATCCCCAATTCTTTAATGAAAATGGTGGATTAGCAAGTACCTTATCAAAAGTCTTTAATACTCCGCCTTCTAGGTGCATAGGCTTTCTAATGGTGTCACCTTTTCTAATATCTGCTCCTCTCGCTTCGTGAAATAGCATATTCATTTTGCAGATAGCCCATGTGGATAGGTTAATTTCTTGTCCAAACAAAGAAACATTTTTAGGATTACCACCATGTTTTTCTATGTAATGTGTAGAAAAAATTAGCATACCTCCACTACCTACTGTAGGGTCATAAATCCTGTCCCCTTCCTGTGGCTTTACTATATTTACAAGTACCTTTACTACTTCTTCAGGAGTATAGAATTCTCCACCTTTCTTCCCACCTTCATCTGCAAACTGTTTAATTAAGTATTCGTAAGCATTTCCTAAAATATCTTTATTTTCAAGATAGTCATTTGATAAATTAATACTGTCAAATAAAAGCAATAACTGTGAAAGTTTATTGTCTGGAACCCTTTCTTTATCATTGTAGTTGGCTGTAGTAAGAACCCCAATTAATTCAGCATTTTTAGGTTCATCCTCAATCGCTTTAAATGCCTTATCTAACTCTGGTCCTATATTTAGATTAAGATTCTTCAGATTTTCCCATCTAGCCCTCTCTGGCACAAAAAATGTTTCATATAATGAGGATTCTTCTAAGATCAACTTTATTTCTTCTTCATCCATTCCTTGTGTTAAGAATTCTTGTCTTTTTATCTCTCTTTCTATATTAAATTGATCATTCATTCTTTTAAGGAATAAAAGCCCAAATATATAGTCTTTATATTCGGCTGCACTAAGTTCCCCTCTTAATATATCTGCTGCACTCCATAGTGTAGATTCTAATTTTTGAAGTGTTAGTTTATCCATTTGTCCCACTCCTTCTATCTATTGCATATAAGTAATTTCAATGTTTTCATTATAATTCAAATTATATCATAAAAGTTATAATCCAAATATGAAATATACAATTTTATACAAATATCAAACCAAGATTTTAGTTTACATCTTATTGCATATTGTTATTCCATTGTTTAAAAAGAATAACATCTTCTATCTTTACAAACAATTGAACATTATTGTTTTATATTTACAAACAATGGAACACAATATTGCATTGGAAATAACCACCTAACTCTTGCTTGTATATAGGGAAATCTTACAACTCACTAATTACCCGTATGAGTGTAATAACTTTAGGTCTATTAAAGGTATAGTATCCTATGTAAAATATTTTTTTGTTGTAAGTACCCTTTTGTTATAACTTATTAAACAATTAAACTCTATACCTCTATTTTACCTTTCACTATATTACATACAGGTGGATTTGGGGTGAACCTTACGAAATTTTTATAAATTTTTTTAATTTTTTTTATGAGTAAAGCCTATGCATCCTACATAGACTTATTTAATAATGAACTTATACTATTTCCCAAGATATAACTTCTTCAATTTTGCCCCTTCTTCTGTTGTTAAGTGAATTTTGGTCCTGTTTAGCGGTTTAGCAGAAACCTTTTCTCTATAATCAGCAGCCCTAATTATATTACTTTCATCAACCAAGTAATTTCCTTCAGCATCTACCTTTAAAGATTTTTTATCAAATTCAACATTTACAAAGTATTCATCCCACACATCATAAGTATATTCGGTTCCTTCCTCATTGGCGTAACACTTTACTAAACTATAGTCATTTATCATATAGTTTGATTTTACTGTTCCTGCTCCTACAACTCCTTTTTCGTTCATATAAATGAAAACATAGTCTCCCGGCTTTAATGCTTCTATTGCACTTTTCGTATCTCCCCACGCAGATGCTCTATTGCCTTTTAGCATATGAAGATGACCTTCTGGCATGTAGGCATTATTAGAGTTAATTATATAGTATTCCGGTTGGTTTATATTTTCAAAATCTTGTACAAATGCACTGGATATATCACTAATAATTTGATTTTTAGATACCTCTAATTGATCTGCAATTTCAGATAATCGGTCTAGTACATTCTCATCTATTGTTATTGTAATGGACTTCTTTTTCTGGGTCTGATTCTTGAGTTTTTTAATGTAATCATAATTATTCACCATAATATAGCCCTCCTCACAAATAATAACTTATATTAATAATAATACATAATTAATATATTATCAATATTATTATAATATATTTTTAATATTTTTTATTGATATTTAATTTATTTTTTATTAATACAATCAATAAAGCCTTATGTATTTATAACATAAGGCTCTTATAATATATTTATTTACTAACATCTTCATCAATTATTGTAATTTTTTTCTCACTATATCTAACACTTTGTAGTTCAGACCTATTGTAAGCATAATCCACTTCTTCTTTTGTTGCTTCAGCAGCATCTTTTCCATTTTTAAGAATCATTTTATATATTTTTTTAAACCCAAGTTCTTGTAATTTCTTAACATTTCCTTTAAAGGCTTTTATCCCTGCTTCATCATTATCTACAAATAAATATATCTTTAAATTTTCTCTATTATCCTTAAATAACTGATACAATTGATACAACTGCCCACTTTTTAAATCCTTCCCAAACATACCTACTGTATTTTCATATCCATGATGACAGACCATTTTCATTACATCAAAAGGACCTTCACAAATAAAAATTTCGTTTACTTTCTTGTTTACCAGTGAGTTACAATTATATAAGACATAACTCGATTCCAATTTGTTGTAATACTTTATATACCCTCTTTTCATTGCTTTCAACGCTTCAATTTGCTCATCTCTGCTTAAAGACATATCTATATTATAGTATTTAATTTGATTATCATAATACTCATTTTCTGTAAATTGACTTCTTCCCACTACTCCTACTACTCTATTTTCTAGGTCTCTGACTGTAAAACATATTCTACTCTTAAATCCATTTTTGCAGTATTTCCCAGCATAGTAGACTCCCATCTTTTCCCCATCTTCATTAGAAAATCCCCTATTGTAGTAGTAGGGTGGATATATTCCTTTACGGAATCCAAATTCTTCAAGATCAACTTCAGGTAATCCTTTAGTTACAAGTTGAACTTCTTCTAGTCTTTGGTCAATTTTCTTTTGAATATCCTTAATATCTTTGGATGTTTCAACTCCATTAGAATTAATACCCATTATATTCGCAATATAATTTATAGCCTCTATCTCACCAATACCTTTTTGTTCTGCTACAAACTTTATAAAATTAGTTCCATGATTGCATTTACAACAATTTATCATCCAAGAACCCTGATTTCCATATAAAAGATATGCATGTTGATAAGGGCTTACCTTTTTCTCACATCCAAATGGGCAGCGTATTAAAGGAGTGTATTTTCCATTTTCATTTTTAACCCTAAGCCCCATATCTTCTAAAACCTTGATTATATCTCCTTTTCTGTTTATATTATTTATTTCTTCTCTTAATTGGGCATAGACCTTGTATACATGTTCTTGACATGAATCGTATTCCTTTCTATTTTTATTTCTACAGTATTGTAGATAATAGTTTACAATTCCAGCAATTTCTTCACTTTGATTTTTTGCTAAGTAATTTACCACATATCCTTCGTTTTCATAATCAATATCAAATAGACTCATTCCCTTATACTGTCCAAACTGTATAATATAATCCTTAGCATATATTCTAAAGCAAGTCTCTATTTCTTTCTTTATAAATTCATGTTGTGTCATCTTATGCATTCCCCATAAATATTGTAGCCCTGTAAAAGATGAGTGGATTTTGGGCATATTCAAAACTTCTTCCATCTGCATCCCTTTTACCTTTCCAAAACTAAATGTATTTTTCATACAAACCACCTCCAAAGAATTTTGAAGGCATTATATTTACTTACTAAATGGAATTCAAATTTTTACTTTTGTTTTTTTTAAAAAACATCTTAAAATTTGATTTTTAGATTCCCCTAGATAAAATGCTAAAAAATCTAATTGTTCAAGGGGGAATTGTAATGAATAAAAATAAATCTGAAATTCTTTTTAAAAGGTATAAATTATATAATGATGAATTAGCATTTGAAGAACTATATTTTAACTTAGAACCTTTACTGAAAAAGGTAATTACGAATGTTACTTATGTCTATAAAGGTTCATCTATAGAAAACCAAAAATATAGTAAAATACATGACATAGAATCTGCTTTAGAAAAGAATTTGAGTATGTCTGCTCTTATGGAAAAATATAAAGATGAATATATCAAACAAATATACTGTGAAGATTATAATAGATATTCTAACAAAAAATACTCTTTATCCTATCCGTTTTGGGAATTAGTAAATGAATTGCCCCTTAATGAGGTTTTTAACGATATGAAAAAATGGAAAACTTCCTTTGAATGGTATCTCGCAACGAAATTCTGTGATAAATATTGGATCTACTTGGAAAAATGTTTAAGGCGAGATTTTGGTAGATATAAAACAGATACTAAAAAGACTTTCCAAGAGATTTCCTTTGAAGATCAAATTAAAAATCAAGAAGATTCCTTTTATATTAAAAACGATCTTTTTATACAATTGGATACTCTTATATTTGCCAAAGCATTATTAGAAGAATTACGAGAAAATTTGACTAAAAGAGAAAAGCAAGTGTACGATTTACTGCTATCAGGCTATTCTCATAGCACTATTAGCCAATCACTAAATATATCGCTTGAAAATTCTTATAAAATAAAATCATCTATAGAAAGCAAGTTAAAGATGCTTTTAAAAAAGTATAATTCATAAACACTTTTATTCCATTGTTTAAAATTAAAAACTTCTAAATTGATATTGACTCAATTACTACATTGATTTAAAATGACATTATAAAAACACAGAAAGACAATGATAATCCGCCTTGTCTTTCTGTGTCTTTTTTTATTGCTAACCACAGACAAGGTAAATTAATTTCTTGTTTGGAGGTATTATAATGAAATATGATATTGAAGTTTATTTTGATGGGGATATCCGTGAACTGCTTAAAGATGAAGGAATTACAACTTCTACATTGTACAAGGTTTTTGAAAAGTTTGTTCAGGAAGAAATGACATTGATTGAAAATGAAATTGCTAATTTTATACTTCCTTTTATAGATCCTATATCTCGCAAAAGGTACACACTTTACGGAAACTACCACTTCAAATTTTCTCATATAAAGTTTGAGATTGAACTTTTAGGCGTTAGTATGAAAACTGTAAAAATTAAGCCCCGCTAGTTTTAGCAGGGCTTTAATTAAAATTTTTATGTTAATAATAAACTATAATCTACATTTCAATTATCTTTACATTTACAATTCTTACCTTTGCATCTAAGAAGTTTCTGCACTCTCTACACTCTAAACATTCATGCATTTCTGTTCTCAAATCAAAAGGAACAAAACTTACGATAATGCAGGTTTGCTTCTCTTTACCCGCATTTGTGCCTTGCAGAATGTGAATTTCATTGTTAGGAAAAACTCCTGCCATTAATCCATTCCCCATAACTCTCTTAACCATCTCATCTTTAAGAAGCGTGGCACGAATATTTTCAATCGAACCCTCCTTGCCAAAATATTCAACTACAATCGCTTCCCTTATACTAAGAACAATTTTACTCATATAAATTCCACCTTTCTCTTATTCAATTTATTAATTCTTTTTTATCATCTATCTGTGGCTACAGATATTAAAAACCAGTTTTTCTCTGTTACACCTGTAACATAACATACAAATTTCACTTTTTAGGTTTCACATAAAAATTTTTTTGAATTATTTCTGTTTCAATCTTTTATACTTTGTCGCAAAATAAAAAGAGCCTCAAATACGAGGCTCCTTCCTACTAAATTCTTATTTTCTCAATTAATTCATTGATCGTATTGTTATTTGCTATTTCTTCATTATAGTTAATAAACTCAACACTCAACTGTTTTCTAATCTTCTCCACCTTTTCTTGTGAATCACCCATAGTTTCTAGTAAATGTAATTGTTTCTCTATAAAGCGATTAAGAAACTTTGGCTCCCCGTAAGATGGATTACTTAGATTATACATAACAGCAGACTTCTTACCCTTAGCCTTTCTCATGATCCTACCTAGCCGCTGCACTTGCTGACGCTTACTTCTTTTCCCTTGGTAAATAACTCCTACACTCATATCTGGTATATCAACGCCCTCATCAAACGCAGTTGGAACACAAATTACTTTTGTGGTATCTAATTTAAGAGATTCTATGGTCTTTTCTTTTATTGATTTATCCAATTGTGAGTGGTATAGTTTTATTTTCTCGCTGCCAAATTCATTAACCAATTCTAAATAAATTTCCTCTATATCATCAATGTATTCCCCAAAAAGAATAACTTTGTCATCAATGTGTTTCTTAACCAATTCAATGCATCTTTTCTTTCTATCTTCTGCATTTAGTAACAGTCTCTTTAGTCTTTCAAATTTGCCTACATAATTTTTAACAGAAAGTGCTATTTCTTCATTCTTTCCAGCAAATTCGTATAACCATTCATAAAAGTTTACTTTCCATTCCATCTCCCCATATTGTTGCTCAAATTCCGCTTTCTTTTCCCCTATATAATTAAGAACATCCCCAAGTTCCTTGAGATAATAATATGCTAGTCCACTGATTCCTTCTTTGTTGAAGTTAATATTATATTTAGAAAATGTCTCTGCTAATTCTTCTTCTGCTTCTGCTAACTCTTTCTTGTATACATAGAATTTTTTCTGTTCGTCAACGCTTAATTGATAAGAAACATCTACAATATTTATTGGAGATATTATTCCATCTCCCAAAGCCTTAATAAAACCATAGGTATATACTGTACCCCCTAGATATTTTCTCAACTTTCCTGTTTTATCGTAGTCACTTGGTAGTGTAGCACTTAGTGCAATAGAAAAATAGTTTATTCCTGTTTCCTGATCCTTGGGCATATAGTCAATCTTATCAAAAATCTTGATATTTTGTGGTGATTCGTAATGATGACATTCATCTGCTACAATAAAGTTTAGGAAATTTGTATTACCTACCATATTGTCAGTTATTGTGCCTATAAAATCCTCCCTGAATTTTCCTTGGGCAGTTTTATCTATATAAATTGTTATTTCTCTTTTCTTCTCATTCCTATTGTTCCCCCTTCTCCCTATATACTTAGTTGGTATATGAAGTTTCTGTACTAATGAGTCGTACCAGTTATCCATTAATGCTTTAGTAGGAACAATAATTTTTATCTTAATGTCTTTATACTGCTCTTTTATCCTCTGTATAGCGTAAAGTGCAAATTTGGTCTTGCCACACCCCGTAGCCACCTCAAATGTTCCTTTGTACTCACTTTTTTTCCATGCCTGATATGCTTCATTCTGCCATTCATATAAAGGCTCATTCTCTAAATCTAACTTATATTCCATTTCAGAGGCATAAGCATTTATTTTATCTATTTGCTTATAAAGATATGAGTTATAGACTTCTTTTCGATATTCCTTTTTTAGAAGCATCTCCTTTAATAATGTATCTACTATTTCTTCTAATTCCTCAAATATTCTATCTACATTATTTAGAAGAGCATTTTCCTTATATATCCCAAATACATATTCATCTACATCATCTTCAAGTTCTTCAATAATAAATCCTTCCCGTATATATTTTGGATTGATTGGGATGCCTTTTATTTTTAAACCAATTTTTCTAGCAACTCGTTTTGTTCCACTGATAGAAAAGTCACTAACATTTTCTTCTCTATACTTTTTCAGTAAAACATCTTCTAGTTTTTCATATACCCCCTCTAAATCAACTATTTCTTTTTCAAACCTTTCTATAGCAATCTTTGTATTATCATCTCGGCAAATCTTGATTAAAGATTTTGCTTGAGTATATTTATTCTCCAACTGTTCCCTATATGCTATCATTCCAATGTAGGTGTCCTTAAAATCTTTTAGTGTATTTATATCATCAAACTGCTGACCTTGAAACTCAAAATCATCTTCAATTATAGGCAGCCAATATTCAATACGGTTTCTTTGTTTCTCTATTTCTTTTATGATCAGTTCTAGCCTATTCAAATCTGTCATCAATTTCACCCCTATATACTGCTATGTTTTCTTCTTTATGCTTTTCTATTATCTTCAATAGTTCTTCTGCATGTTTATAGTTCTGACCTGACAAGTAAAATCTTATGGCATTTATAGCGATTTTTTGATAACTTATATTAAATGCTTTCTTAAAGTCTATTACTGCCATATAGTCGAGAATAGGAATTTTCCAAGAAGGTTTACTGGTTATATGGCTAAACTGGTTATTATTATAGGCTGATTCATAATCAATCATTGTATGGTAGTTCTCTAAATCTCCAAACTTGTCTTTTAACTCATTTAATTTTACAAGGCTAATATCAACGACCTTTTCTTTAGATCCTCCCTGTCGTTTAAGAATATCCTCATAAATTTCTTGTGGAATATAGTATCGCAATGCATACTTTAATACTTCCTGCATAGAACAACTACGACCATAAATAAAATCTTCTATGGCTTTTATATCTATATCACTAAACATCCAGCCTGTATTTTTCATTTTAACTTTATTTACCTCTATATCTTTATCTGTAAAATCAAATTCAATTTCACGCTTTGATTTTTGTTGCAGTTCTTCATTATATGCAGAAACTAGCATCTTTTTCCTTACTAATTCAGTTATAGTCTCTGCCTTAGCCTCATTTACAACATTACTATCGAACAGTGCTAAAAAATCTTGCATTTCCTTATTTGACTCCATAATCTTTCTCCTTTATTTATATCCTTGATGTATCTTTAATCAAGATTTGTCCCACATATAAAATATCATATAGAAAGTTATGTTGCCAATAAATATTATATTTTTCTATAATCACTTTTCCATTTACCCCTTCCTCTTATATGCAAAAGCCTAATCTAAATTCCATTCTTATCTTCCTATATAAGAGTCTTGTTTCTAAATCTCTATTTAGTCTTGTAGAAATCATTCCATCTTCTATTTGTTACAAATACGAACCTTTTAATTAACAATGTCTAATCACATAGTTCCTTTTCGTTCCTACTTTCATTACTCGTTTAGGAAATTTTACTTGACATAGAATAGGATGATTTCTTATTATGCTCTTACTAAAAATAAAAGGAGTGATTCTATATGAATAAATTAACAGTCCAAGTCCAAGATTTTTTAAATATCTCTATAGAAGATTGCCTAAACTATACACCTCATGAGAAATTGGAAAATACTATTAAATCTTCTACTGAATCTTTAATCAAGAAAATTACAAATGATATGGATAATACATTATCAGAAGAAGATCTTATAGAGTATTTCTTACAACAAATACTTCTAAGAATTTCTGCTCATGATAAATGGATATCTTTGAGAGACAAGCATAATTTAGATCAAGACTATCTTTATACTGTAATTAAAAAGCATGTGTATCTATACGCACCAGAATTTTTACAGTAGAAAACCTATATAAAAAAACAGGAGTGTATCTTCACGATTACTCCTGTTTTTTTTATAATCCTGACAGCATTTGAAATATGTCATCAGGTAGGGCTTCATCTTCTTTTTTGCCTTCGGCTTTCTTTATAGCCATCTCCAATCCAAGTTCCTCAATTGCTTCTTTAACACCTTCTTTTACTATCTCCTTATATAGTTCATTATCTCTATCTATATAAGCAAGAACGGCATCTATAATAAATGCCGTCTTTGCTCCTTGCTGCTGTATGATTTCAAAAGCCTTCCTTGCTCTTTCATTCTCTAAATTGAAGCACAAATTTACTCTCTTGGTATTCATACCAATCACCTTCTTCTCAATGCTTCTTTAGTCAACATCTCGAATCCCAGTGCATTTGCCAATTGTGGGTTAGGAAGCAATTCATAGTAATTTATTCTTTTATTATGCTTGTCCAAATTTAAGATATTCTCAATTATAATTGCCCCACCGCCCATTAAAACATTCATAGTGGCTTGTAATTCATATCCATTTTCCCTTAGTTCGTCTAGCATTTCATTTACAAAATCTACTGTTGTAGTTTGTATAATATTCTCAATATCATCTTGGAAATATATACTCTTTTTCCCTTGTAAAGTAGACTCTATTTGTGGTTCACCGATTTCTATCCCCGTTTCTTTCCTGATATTCTCTTGTATTCTTTTCACCAGTTTTAACATTCCATAATTTAAACTTATAGCCGATTCTAATACTGGTTTACCATTATAGATTTTTACAGCATCAACTGTTACTTGTCCAATATCTATCAAATTTAAGAAATCAATATCTTTGTATTGTTGATAATATAGCATAAACCCTGATAAGGCTTGAGGGAAGCAGAAAACTTCTTTAATATTACAAAAATATTTTTTGTTTTTATATGCAAATGCTATCTCATCTCTCTTAAAATAAGTTATATACTTTTCCTTTAGTTGCAAATGTGAAAGTGGCAATCCAATACCTAAAATAATATCTGCTTCATTAACTCCTTCTTTTTCCATTCTTCTTGCTATAGCCGGTAAAGTCAGAATAAAATATGTATCATCAACAGTTTTATCATATTTGTACTTTGCTCTACCATCAATACAATAATATTTTCCATTATATTTTAAATACTCATCCACCCCCACCGGTGCATTGCGGTACACCATATAACCACAGGTATACATTCCATCTCCACTCTTTATCATCCTATTACCATGGTCAATACCAATTACTAAATTCTTATTCATATACATCACTCCTCACAAAATTAATATTAAATCCAATAGTCTTAATCAAATATCCTTTGTTTTGATTCGGGTGCATTTTAGTAACTGTTGGATGATGATTGCAAGTATTTTTTTATAAAAAATAAGAGCCTCCATTTGGCTCTATATAATATGTATATAATAGTTATTCTCCTTTAATCCCTTATATTGAAAGGCCTCATATCTATTTAAATGAGCCAAATGCAATGTCTTATATGATGATCTTAAAAGTTTCTTATATTCATGGTAACTCAATTATAAAAAACTTGAAACAAGAAAGTAATTATATTTATCATTACAGAAATTTATTAGGAGGGATTTGAATGAACAATTACATGGTAATCTTAGCAAATAATGAATCCGTGTTTATCCACACTAACGCAAAGAAAAATATTGCAACCAAAATTCTTGTAAGATACTATCTACTAGAACTGTTTAAAGCAACCTGCGGAAATATTACTAATTTTTTTAATGAGTATGGCTATGTAGCAAAAGAATTGTCTGAAACTAAACTAAGCCTTTACAATACTTTTGCGACCAAAAACTACGAAGTGATTGATCTATCTTCCTTGCCCTACCATATAAGAGTATCGATTCTACCAAATTAGCACTACTATAACAATATTAATATCCAACCTCTCAAGAACAACTACTGGAATCAAGTAGTTGTTTTTAGTATGATGAACATTTTCAACATTCAAACCTCATGTAACCTATCCCCTAAATTACATATCAACTGTTGCTCTATACTTTAATATATATGTTATTAGTTAAACCCTCAAACTTATTGACTTTACTAGATTATACTAAGTTTTATAACGACAAAAATATAATCGCCCTAACTCTTAATCCCACAGAACAATAAACACGCCTTTATCAATGTCCCATCTCTTTTCTGTCCTTAGATACTTCTCATAAAATTTCTATCATATTTTTTTCCTACTAAACCCTAAATACTCATCAGCGTGTGTTATTTTAAAGATATAAAGGGGAATAACCTCGTTACTCAATATCATAACCACGAAAGGATGATTAAATATGAACAATATGTCAGTCAATGTAAAGGACTTTAGAGATTTAATTGTATGGCAGAAGGCAAAATCTTTACAGCGAAAGGTTCGTGCTATACTTCCAAGGTTTCCAGAATTAGAGAAGTATAATCTTACATCTCAACTCCTACGCTGTTCTTCCTCTGTTGGTGCTAATATAGCCGAGGGGTGCGGACAACTATATAAAAAGAAAGAAATAACTCATTATAATATTGCACTTGGGTCTACCTCCGAGGTTCGTGATGGCTTAAAGGATGCTTTAGACTATAACTATATTACGCTTGAAGAATATAGTGAAATGGACAGCGAGGCCGAAGAAATAATTAAAATGCTGTATGGTCTTATTAGAAAACTAAAAAAAGAGTTAAAAGGTTCAGAAGATGATTTAGATGGGGAATAAATAGGAGATTTTACCCTACCCTATTTATCCAGTATACTCTATGAAAAAGCATTAATCTTAGATATTAAAATAATATTGCGAGTAAGAATTTCATCCGTAACTTATTACAGTAAAAAATCAAGAATCCAAGACAGTTGCATCTTGGATTCTAACTCTATACTATCTAATCACGCATTCATAAGAAGTAGTACCACCACTGTTTTTAATTATTTGGTTTACTAGGATTTTTACTTGTTCTGGCGAAAAACTTCTAAATTCTCTGTTTAAGGTAAAAATATTATTGGTGTAATAGTAATATTCATATTCTGGCACTTCTAAATCATCAAACAAATAAGCCTTTTCAAAAATCCCTGCATTGCTGGGTATTACATGTTGGATATAGCCAAATGTTCTTAATACTTTAATCAGATTGTGTTTTTGATAAGCGTACTTAAAATCTATGGTAATCATAGAATTATGTTCTAACATTTCATCATTATATCCTTCTGCCTTATCTTGTATCACCATCAAATTCAATTTATGCACAGGCTTTAGGTTTTTCTTTCTTATATGGGTATTTACTTTTTCACAAACCTCAAAGTCCTCTTTAAGTCCTAGCATTTGAAGGATTTTTAATGTAGCGTTAGGTCCTGACCCATGATAACCGCATAATGTATATAGCCAAAATTCGTTATCATTATCATCCTTTAAAATAAATGTATATCGTTTTTTCTCGTCATCCTCCGTTACTACATATGGGGTATCTTCTTGATTTCTAAATACCTCAAACTCCTTAACATTGCCGATTAAAGGTAGTATTGTCTCAACATACTTGACAGTGTCATCTGGACCTCCACTATAAAACCTATATATCATTATGATCTCCCCCTATTACATAAAATCTATAATATATATGCTATAGGGGACAGGGTCATGACAAACAAGAAGATGATTTAATTAAGAGTGGATATTTCTAATCCATATCCAGCCTTCTTTTCGGGCAAGGTCTAACTGCTCTGGATAATATGCATTTCCCTCTATAAAATCTTTTGCAGATAATAAACAAATAGCACTATCTAATGCATCTGCATTGTTTAAAAGTAATTCTGTATCTTTAGGTACTTTGATATGATTCTTTAATGCATTTAATATTTGCTCTCTAATCTGTTGCTTATTCTTATCTTTATAGCCTGTGCTGATTATTCTATAGCAATCTAGCGTAGCAGCAGGATATACTTCTATTGCCCCTATTCCATTTAAGTTATTAGGTTCCCATGTCATCTTTATATCTCTGCCAGTCATTTTTCTTAATTCCTGTAGCATTTTAAGTGCTGCATGGGCTGTTCTTGCTATTCTATCAGCCCCCACATCTAGGGATTGTTTTCCAATCACTCTTTTTACAAATCTATCTGTCTCTCTCCTAAATAAATCATTTGCATCAACATTAAGAGCATCTCCTGCATTATGGTTTACAAGACTTGCTCCTAAATCAATTGGCCATCCAAGTGGAGCATCTATTGCTAAAAGCACATTATTTTCACTACCTATATAATCACATATTAATTTGTACATAGATTGGCTGCCAGTAGCAATCATTGTCTGTATTAGTTCCATTTGTCCCTTATAATACTTACCAAGTGATATCCCTACTTTTTTAGGATCTGTAGCACAGTCTATTCCAATTACCTTAATCTCCATAGCCTATCTCCTCTAAATATTGCCTTTAATTACTTCCATATTTATAAAACACCTTTTGGAACATCTCTGCTGTATCTTTAAGCCACTCAAAATGATTTTCCCATTTAGAATGATTACTTATATCCGCAACAGTGGAAGCCTTTATTCTACTGGCTTTCTTATTAGGTAATTCCATCCATTCTAACTCAAGACCTAGTTCTTCTTCAATTTGTTCTTTATGCTGTTCAAAGGCATAATAAAGTTCCTTAGAATCAGATATATAAATTTCACATCCCAAAAGTTTTTGCTGGGTATTTATAGTAAGAGTAATATGTGATCCAGCAACCCCATAACTCATATCATACCAGTGTTGTGGCTGTGCTTTTCTTAATTTTAGTGCAGTCCCTTTGCTAGAAGCAAATCCCTTAAATTCATTCCAAAATTCTAATTGTAAAACCTTTGTATCCGTTAAATTAGCAGTAGTTGTTGTCTGTCTAATACTTTTTGCCCAATCATTTGGCCTAGAAACGACTTGAAACTTTACAGCACAGGGTGAATCACCAATTTTCCACAGTTCTACCTTCGCCACAAAAAAGTTTAACTTCTCGTCTGTATGCTCATTAAGCCAATCAATGGCCTGTCTATGTTCTTCTCGAATGTCCTTCACTACCCAAATTATGATTTCGGCATCATAGCCAGATGCATATGTAATTACTTTTCCTAAATGATCATGATCCGTTGCCTCAAGTTGATTTTCAATAATAATCTTTCTACCTGTATTTTCTTCTTCTG
The DNA here is from genome assembly GCF_014836835.1 of Clostridium faecium. Classification (GTDB taxonomy): domain Bacteria; phylum Bacillota; class Clostridia; order Clostridiales; family Clostridiaceae; genus Clostridium_J; species Clostridium_J faecium. Next base: position 23,506 of record NZ_JACSQB010000107.1, read on the forward strand.
CTAAGATATCTACATTAAAACTCCCAACGGAGGCTTCTGTTTCAAGTAAATTTATTTCAATTCCTATTTCATCCCCTAAAAGAGATAGGTTTTCACTTTTAGATAACCATTTAGTAAAATCATGTGCTTCATGTTTCCATATAGTCCGTAGATCTTCTACTTTTACTAACTTTCCGAGCATACAATCCCTCCTGTGCTTATCATTCTTATAATTTGTTCAAAATATCAAATTCTCCAAATATCTTTTGTGATACATTGTTTGAATCTATTTGTAGTAGGTCAGTCTTAGTATAAATCACTCTTTTTACATCCCAGTATCTACTCTTTATATCAGGAGTCGGTTCGGATATATAATATCCTTCTTTTTCATTAATAGGCCTTTCATTAAAGCCGTTGCCTTCACAATCAATAGGATCTGTAAAGCCCCAATATTCTGATGGGGATACCCCTTTTCCCCATGATGAAATATCTTCATAATCAAATTTTGATAGATATATAGTAGGCATATCCTCAAAATTAATTTCCATTACAAATACTGGCCCATCCTTCCAACTATTCTCCAGAGTATTATCATGTTTATATTGGTATAGTTTTATAAAACTATTAATAAACCAACCTTCATAATTAGAATCGGATTTATATCTTAAAAATTTATCTGTCACTACTTCGTATCCGTAATCCCCGGCTATTAAGTCGCAGTATTTAAGCAGTTTATCTACATTCTCATAGGTTTTTAGAACGACTTCAAATGCACTCTTAATATTCTCACCTAAATTCATAATGTCCCCCCCAATCAACCACCTTATTAAAATCAAACTTAATATCAACATTCATCTTATTGTCAAACTGAAACCATAGTTCACTATCTATATCCTTACATTCAAAGTTGAACCTTTTAAATCTCTCTAGCCCTTTTCTTTTCAGCAGTGCTACAAGATCATTTACTATCAATTTTTCATAAGGATTCAGTTGTTCTATTAAACTTATCTGCTCCATTCCTTCTAGTATTTCTTCCCATGATAAATAGCCTAATTCTACTCCATCTGCAATTAGATTTCTATCATATACATCTTTACAAATTGCATAGCATTTATCTTCTGGAGCAATAAAAAGTAATAGTGCTGGTTTTGTACTATTTATAATCTTTTCTTTTAATATTCGTGATTCCCTTGCCAACTGATTAATGCTTTGAACTTCCATACTCTGCGTATCTTGATCTATATCGTCATCTGACGATAATCCACTATATAGTTTTACTTCAATCCCTATAACTATTTGGTCAAAATCTAATATTACATCAAGTTCTCCCATAGAATTATATGGCCAAAAACTGATGTTATTAATCCAATACCCTATATCTATTCCTGATATAATATTGCACACATTTAATTCTCCACAGTGTAGTATCCTCGTTCTTTTTAGAATCTCTCTCATAACCTTGCTAAAAGGGATATATCGCAAAGCACCAAAAAAATCACCTGTTAGTTTATCCTCTAATCGGTCACTTAAATTTGATCCACTTGAACTTATCTTTCCTTTTAATTCTGCAATCAAAACAATCACCCGCAATTTTTTGAAAAATCTATAAACTCATTTATAGTTTTATTGTATATCATATATCAATTATTTTCCATTCTTCTATTTACAACTAGTGGAATCTAACAGCATTCTTCATTCTCTTTCAATTCATTTTGATATAGTTTTTCTCTATTAATTTAAACAGAAAGGAAAAACGCCTTGGGACTGACCGCAAATCCCCAAAGCGTAAGTAAAATTAATATTCCTTTTATAAAAAATACTCCAGAAGTCAAGGCATTTGCAGTACCTATCTTCTGTTTGTATTATACTAAATTTTATGTAAAAACAAATCTATTACAGACAACTTTTATTTTCTAATTAAATACCTTTCATTATTATCACAGGTCCATAATAATCATCTGTAGCAATTCCTATCTTGTTTATTTTCCACTCTAGTATATCTTGTATATCAGATTCTTTATTTACTAAGTTTATCGCTTCTTCCTTTGAAGCAGAAATAACTAAATATCTGCATGGTGGCTCTGCGACCTTTTCAGTTACCTCGTATATATATAATTTGGGATTCACATATTTTTTAGTACCAATTATGCTCTCTATCTTTTTTTCAAAATCTGTTAGCCTATCGTCTAGTAAAATATCACCATAGTAATGGTCAACTTCTTTAGAATCACCATCACAATATTTTACTGTGGTAATACAAGAAGGCTGATCTGTAATAAACCCGTTTAGTGGTTTATAAATGTAAGATTCAAACCCAAAGTTCTCAATTAAATCACTTAACTGTTTTACCTTCTTGTTTGGAATCCTCCACTGATACTCTCCACTTTTATATACAAACATTTCTCCTTCATATTTAACATTACCCTCTTTATCTACCGTCACATTATAAACAGGACAATTCCCATAACACATTGTTCTTTCCAATCTTATATAATCGAACATTTTCCATCCTCCAATTATTGCTCATAATAAGAATGATGTATCATAAATCTCTATTTATCATCTAAAACTTTATTAATGGTTTTTTGAATAAAAGGACTACAACATTTACCTAAAGGATTATTTATTTCGCACTTTCCATTCTTCATTGCTCCTGTAAGCCTAATAATATCTTTTATATTCTCTGCCCCATCATTTAAAACTGCATTAATAATTTGTTTCTCTGTAACTTGATTGCAGTAACATATATATTTAGGGTCAGCATCTTTTTTATACCAAATAGGAATTTTCATATCTTTTTTTCTAAATATTGTTTTCTCCTCTAGGTTATAGTATATAACATCACAATCTTCATTTAAACAAATACGATAATTGTCATCATGAACCTTGTTTACAAGACTATCTATCACAAAATGTTTAACAGTTATGGCTTTAACCTCTTGGGTATCCCCTTTACATACAGGGCATATATAGACTCTTTCTGCTATACTAGCAGAATTCTCGTCACTTATTCAACAGGATCTCTTAATATCTTTATTTTCCAATAAGTACACCTCCAAAGTTCTATTATTACTTTTCCACTCAACACCATTAAATTTTATTGAAAATAACAAGTAAATATATATTCATTTTTTTTGCTTACTTCTATTGGTATATTTTCATTAAATGCTCTTTCTAAAGACTTTTTACAACAAACCCAATCATATTTTTATTATACACTTACCAAGAATGACTTCTCAATTATATATCACCAAATTAGTACAATACCATGCTATCTATTGAGCCTCTTATACTTTTATTGTTATAAATTTATATAGTTAAACAATGTCTTTAGAAAAAAACTTCTAAAATCTCTCTCCCTCACAACTTTATTTTTATTTTGATATAACTTTTCGTTTTCACTGTTTTAAAGTCTTTTTATTTTGAGCAATTTTTAGAAACAGAAAAAAAGGCCATGTTTTATCATTTTGCAAATAATGTTCTAGCATATAAATACTCCTTTTACCATTATCTTAATCAGACTCATACTACTCAAACCCTGCATTATCAAGATATGGTACTCTTTGTGTCGTTTTTAATGTTTTAGCAGTGATACAAGTTTATTTTCAATTTGATACAACTTTTTAACTCCTTAATTTCTTTTCTGTTTTTTTCTTAAAACTTGACCCTTAGAACTAGATTCTATCTATGTATACACCAAATAAACCTTTTTCACCCTGCAAAAAAACTTCTTTCAAAATTTTCCCCCAAAACCCTCTACTCAAGCCAATCCCCATTTTTATCCATTTTATCATCCATTCTCAATTCCATTCACTTTTCCCTTAAATCTTAGGCCTTAATCCTGCTGAAATGCAAATAAAGTTGTTTCAGAATTAAGGGTTAAGGAATAAGATTTAGGAGTGTTTTTATCCATTTTTCTTTTCCATTCTGTTTTCCATTTAGTCTTTCCATCCATTGATTTTACAAGGCTATACGAACAGAGCCAAGATGCACGGAATAAGGATTAAGAAATAAAAAACATGGTAGAAAGAAAGGCTGTCGCCTCCTTAAAACCATGTCCTTTGATACAACTTTAGCGTTGAATTTGCTTTTTAATATAAGTTTATTTGGGTAATACACTTAAATAAATAATATTATATTTCTTTTCTGCCTTCTAATGCCTTTGAAAGAGTAACTTCATCTGCATATTCCAAATCTCCGCCTACTGGTACTCCATGGGCTATTCTTGTTACCTTTACTCCAAAAGGTTTCAATATCTTAGAAATATACATTGCAGTTGCTTCTCCTTCAATATTAGGATTTGTAGCAACTATAATCTCTTTTGGCTCTCCATTTATTCTTTTTATAAGTTCCTTTAATTTTATATCTTCTGGACCTCTTCCACTCATAGGTGATATAGTCCCATGTAATACGTGATATAGCCCATTAAATTCTCTAACCTTTTCCATTGTCATAATATCTTTAGGTTGTTCCACAACACATATTGTAGTTTTATCTCTATTAGGGTTAGAACAAATAGAACAAGGATCTCTATCTGTGAAGTTTCCACAAATAGAACAATATTTTATTGTTCCTCTAGCCTTTATAAGTGCATTAGCAAACTCTTCTACTTCCTCTCTAGGAAGATTTAAAACATGAAGAGTCAATCTTTGAGCTGTTTTACTTCCTATACCAGGTAGCTTAGCAAACTCTTCTATAAGTTTTTCTATTGATACAGGATAAAAATCCAATCCATTCATCTTTAAAATCCTCCTCAAACAGGAAGAACATTCTAACTAAATTTATATTAGAACATACCTGGCATATTTAATCCACCTGTTAGTTTTCCCATTGAACTGTTTGTTTCTTCTTCTGCTCTCTTTAAAGCTTCATTACAAGCAAGCATTACTAAATCTTCTAACATTTCAACATCATCAGGATCAACAACTTCTGGTTTTATGCTAACTTTTAGTATTTCTCTTTTTCCGCTTACTGTAGCAGTCACTGCACCACCACCAGCTGTTCCTTCAAAAGTTTTAGATTCTAACTCCTTTTGCATTTCTTCCATTTGTTTTTGGAATTTTTGAGCTTGTTTTATCAAGTTATTCATATTTCCTCCACCCATTCCTGGGAATCCGCCTTTTGCCATAATAATACCTCCTTAAAATATAGTATCAATATATTAGTATATATAATATTCACTAATAATGTAACTAAAATTAAAAAATTTCTATATCATTAATAAATCCTCTTAATAATATCATATTCTAATATCCTTATTCATCCACTATTTCTACCAAATCTTTTGAAAAAGTATCAAATAATATTTCTTCTTTTGGTTTTTCTACCTCTTTAGGCTCATCAATAGAATATGTAACTCTCACTTTTTCTTTTAAAACCTCAGAAAATATATCATTAATTATTTGTCTGCTATCATCTTTTTCTAACCTATTTTTATGAAAAGAATATTCTTTTGAAAAAATTATATTTATAACATTTCCTTTTATATAATTAACTTCACTAACCATAAGTGCTGCTGCTAAAACCATATTTTTTCTTGCCTTTAATAGCTGTTGAATATCTTTAAAGGATTTTTTAACCATTTCCAAGGTAATATTGCTTTCTCCATAACTCTCTTCAATATCAGACTCCATATTGGCTACATCTTCTTTCACTATGCTTTCTGTCTTGGGTTTTGATGTAGGAGTATTTACTTTTTTTATATTATTTATTTCCCCTATCTTATTTTCACTGACTTTTATAGTTCCATTTTTTATAGATTCTTCTATTTTATTTAATCTAGAAAGCATTATTTCCATAGATGTATCATATTCTATCTTACACATTTTAATTACTGCAAGTTCTAAATATATTCTGCCTTGTTTTGAGTATTTAGAATCTTCTTCTGCCTCTTGAAGTATTTTTATATACCTCATAATCTCTTCCACTCTAATCTTATGAGCCTGATTTTTTAAAATATCAATATTTTCTAAAGACATATCTAATACCTCATCAGGGTTATCACTTATTTTAATCATCATAAGATTTCTCATATGAGTAGTCATATCTTTTATAAATAAATGAATATCTTTACCTAATTCAACTACCTCATTAATTTCCCTTATAGCTCTCTCTATATCCTTATCTATAACAGCATCTGTAAGTTTTACAAGTCCTTCATTAGTCATAAGTCCTAACATTTGAACTATATTTTCGTATTCTACCCTACCATCACTCATAGAAATTGCCTGATCTAATATACTAAGAGCATCTCTTGCAGCACCATCTGAAATTCTTGCCACTAATTTTAAACTCTTATCTTCTGCATATATTCCCATATGGTCTATTATATTTCTAAGCATCAAAAATATATCTTCATTTTTAATTCTCTTAAAATCAAATCTCTGGCACCTAGATAGTATAGTTATAGGTAGCTTTTGAGGGTCTGTAGTAGCTAAAATAAAAATTACTCTATTTGGAGGTTCTTCTAAAGTCTTTAAAAAAGCATTTACTGCTCCTACTGACAGCATATGGACCTCATCTATAATATAAACCTTATATTTAGCTTCTTGAGGAGGATATTGAACATCTTCTATTATATCTCTTATATTATCTACACCATTATGAGAAGCTGCATCTAGTTCAACTACATCTATTGCAGTACCACTATTAATCTTATTGCACATTTCACATTCATTGCAAGGTTCACCATCTTTAGGATTTAAACAATTAACTGCCTTTGAAATTATCTTTGCTGTAGATGTTTTTCCTGTTCCTCTTGTACCACATAAAAGATATGCATGGGCAATTCTTTTTGTTTTTATCGCATTTTTCAAAGTAGTAGTTATATGTACCTGACCTACTACATCTTTGAAAGTTTTAGGTCTATATTCTCTATATAATGCAGTATATGCCATAATCTCACCTCTTTTAGCTTTATATATATTATAAGTTTTTACATATAATAAAAAAAGATGCAGTTTTGCATCTTACCTTTTAAAATTAAAGTTGTACACCTCGCTTTGATAATTGGTTTATGTGCGTTACCCATGCAGTTAGCTCAAATCAGGTTAGTCCACGGCACATGGAGGGTTTCACTTATCGCTGCTTCCTTCCGGACCTGACGAGGTTCATGAATCTCCATTGCGTGGGACCCAATTCTCAACGCCACTTACATAGGCCAGACCACACAAATCAATACCTAGGCGAGGAATTCAATCCTGCTATAGCGGATTGCAGGTTACAGGGCACCGCTAACTCCCCATCTAGTACAACATGGCGGAGAGAGAGGGATTTGAACCCTCGGTAGAGTTGCCCCTACACACGCGTTCCAGGCGTGCTCCTTAAGCCGCTCGGACATCTCTCCATATACTGTTTATTTACTTGCGTATATAAAATTATACTATTATTAATGTCCAGTTGCAAGTGGTTATTTTAAATAAAATTGGACTATAATTCCTCTAAGTACTTTTTAATGTTTTCTTAATAGATTTTTAAACCATAATTTATATAAAAACTTTATAATTAATATAAATGGTAAATGCTAAAATTTATTTAATTTCATATAATAAAGTTGTATGAAATTAATAAGAAAAATATATTTTAATTATAACTATTCTATTATTTATTTTCTATTTTATTTTTATTCTTGTAAAAAATATATTAAAGAGAGGTTAATAATATGAACTATGAAATTAAAGGTGGAAATTTACCTGTTGTAATTTGTTCCTTAAGTTCTGGTGAAACTCTAGTTTCTGAATCAGGTGCAATGGGATGGATGAGCGACAATATTCAAATGGATACAAATATGAAAGGAGGATTTTTTGCAGGTATAGGAAGAGCATTATCTGGTGATAGTATTTTCTTAAATAGTTTTACTTGTACTCATGGCAATGGAAGTATAGCATTTCCATCTTCTGTTCCTGGAAGAATTATTGCTAAAAATTTATACGCTGGAGAAACATTAATATGCCAAAAAGGTGCTTTTTTAGCAGCAGAACCTTCTGTTGAATTTAAAATTCATTTTAAGAAAAGATTTTCTACTGGATTTTTTGGTGGTGAAGGATTTATACTTCAAAAAATGACTGGCCCAGGAATTGTATTTTTAGAATTTGATGGTCATGTTGAAGAAAGAGACCTAGCGCCAGGCGAAACTATTAAAGTAGACACTGGATATGTAGCTGCATTTGAAGCTAGTGTTCACTTTGATATAGAAATGGTTAAAGGGGTTAAAAATGTATTATTTGGTGGTGAAGGATTGTTTTTAACCACATTACAAGGACCAGGCAAAGTATATCTTCAAACAATGCCAATGAGCAATTTAGCTGCAAGAATATATCCTTACATTCCAATGTCTAGTAAAAGAGATTAAAAGAATTTATTGTTTTTTTAAGTTACAAAATAACTTTTTATAAAAAAACTAGCAACATAAAATTTCTATAGAATAAAAAAGAGTAATTATCTAAAAAACTTTAAATAATTACTCTTTTACTTTTAATTTATCAATTTTCTATTTTTATTAAACTTGTAGCAGTATATTATTCCAGCTATACATATTATTATACCTAGTATACTTACTAACTGAGCCACTCTTATGCTACCCATCATTAAACTATCTGTTCTAAGTCCTTCTATAAAATATCTTGCTACAGAATATAAACCTATATAACTAAAAAATACTACACCTTTTTTTGAAACTCTTTTTAACATATATAAAAGTATTAAACATACTAAAACATTCCATATGCTCTCATATAAAAATGTAGGATGATAATATACTCCATTTATTAGCATTCCCTTTTGTATAAATTGAGGAAATTTGCTAATAAAAGCTTCTGTTACAGGTCCACCATGAGCTTCTTGATTAAAGAAGTTTCCCCATCTTCCTATTCCTTGAGCTAATATTATGCAAGGCACAGCCATATCCATAATATCAAAAAAGTTTATATTCTTTTTCTTGCAATATACTGATACCACAATAATTGCTGCTATTATACCGCCATGTATGGCAAGACCACCTCTTCTTGTATTAAAGATACTCAATAAATCATCTCTATATTGATCAAATTCAAAAATAACGTAATAAAGTCTTGCTCCAACTATAGCAAGTGGAAAAGTTATTAAAAACACAGTTAGCATATCATCATAATCTATATTAACTAATTTACAAGTGTATTGAGCTAAAAGTAATGCTATTACAACTCCAAAAGCTATAAATATTCCATACCATGCTATATCAATACCAAACAAACTAAATGCAACTGGGTCCACTAACATCATCCCCTTTCTTTCTTATTCTTTTATCTATTATACATATTCTAGCTTAAATTGACTATTTTTTTAGAACTCACCATTTTTATACATTTCTATAAGCTCTTCAATTTTTGGACCACATCTTCTGCCTTTGCATCCACCACTGCCTGAACCTACAATTTTATTCACTTCTTCCACGGTTTTAGCACCAGATTTTATTGTCTCTTTTATTTTTGATCTTGGTATTGCCTTACATATACACACTTTTGTCATTTTATCTAATACCATTTGCTTTTTTTCTTCATCACTAATAAATCTATTATTTGTCATTTATTTATCCTCCTTTTCTCCTTAAAAAAATTTTGTAATAACTTACTACACTTTTCTTCATAAGTCCATTTTACATCTACCCAGTGATTTAAAAAATCATTTTGCACTATATTCATTACAGAACCACATGCCCCGCTTCTCTCGTCAAAAGTTCCTATATAAAGTTTTGATAATCTGCTTTGAACTATAGCACCTGCACACATAGGGCATGGCTCTAATGTAACATACATACTACATCCAGTAAGCCTCCATGAATTTAAAACCTTTGAAGCTTCCTTTATAGCAAGAATCTCTGCATGACAAGTTGAGTCATTCAAACTTTCCTTTAAATTATGAGCCCTTGCAACTATTTTATTATCCTTCACAATAACTGCCCCTACAGGTATCTCTTCTAATTTTAAAGCTTTTTCAGCCTCAATTATAGCTTCATTCATAAAGTTATCTTCCATAGCATCTCCTTAGTATATCTTATATTCTAGTCTAAATTTCTAAAAAATATAGCTTACAGTTTATAACTTTATCATATATAAAATAAAAAGCTTAGTAAAGTGAAACTTTACTAAGCTTTGGTGCGCACGAGAGGAGTCGAACCTCCGGCCTACCCCTTAGGAGGGGGTTGCTCTATCCAACTGAGCTACGGGCGCAAATATTATAATTACATTATAATTATTTATTACTACTAATGTCAAGATTTCTTTATAATATGTTGAAAAACTTAAATTTCTTATTTATATTCTTCTTCTTTATAATAAAACACAAGTTTTTTATTGTCTTTTACAAAAAATTAATAGCTGACAATCCAACAATTGTGAGAATAAAAGAAATAAAAAAACAATCTGGAACAATTTCTTTAATTGAAAGAATTGTTACCAAAATTATTAATTTTATATTCTTTAATTACCATAATAATACTATAACATGTGATTTTTCAGAAAAATAAATGATTTATTGCAGATTTTTATTCAACTTTATGCTAGAATACAAGTGTACAACACTGATTATAGGGGTGATTATTAATGAGAAAAATTCATATAACTGAGACAGTTCTAAGGGATGCGAACCAATCACTAATAGCAACAAGACTTCCATTTGATGAGTTTGCACCTATACTTAAAGACTTAGATAATGCAGGATATTATTCACTTGAATGTTGGGGTGGAGCTACTTTTGACTCTTGTTTAAGATATCTAAATGAAGATCCATGGGAAAGATTAAAAAAAATAAAAAGTATAGTGAAAAAAACTCCTCTACAAATGCTTTTAAGAGGTCAAAATATATTAGGCTATAAACACTATCCTGATGATGTAGTAAGAGAATTTATAAAAATGTCTGTTTATCATGGAATGGACATAATTAGAATTTTCGATGCTTTAAACGATTTTTCTAATATAGAAGTAGCAATGGACGAAACTATTAAACAAGGTGCACATGCACAAGGTACTATAGTTTATACAGTAAGTCCTATACATGATGTTAAAAATTATACAAATTTAGCTAAGCAATTAGAAAATATGGGAGCAAACTCTATTTGCATTAAAGATATGGCAGGTCTTATAATGCCTGATATAGCTTATGAAATAGTTAAAAATATAAAATCTGAAGTTAAAATACCAGTATTCTTACACTCACATTGTACAAATGGTCTAGCTAACATATCTTATTATAAAGCTGCTGAAGCAGGAGTTGATGGTATCGATACTGCTATCTCAGCATTCTCAAGTGGTACATCACAACCACCAACAGAAACAATGCACCAAGCATTAACTTCTGCTGGATTTGATACTGGTTTAAGTATAGACAAGTTAACTCATATAAACAATTTCTTTAAACCAATAAGAACTAAAGTATTAAAATCAGGATTACTTGATCCTAAAGTTTTAACTCCTCAACCAGAAGGATTAACAAACCAAATACCTGGTGGTATGTTATCAAATATGATTTCTCAACTTAAATCTCAAAACTCTATAGATAAATTAGACGCAGTTTTAGCAGAAGTTCCAAGAGTAAGAGAAGATTTAGGTTATCCACCACTTGTTACTCCTATGAGCCAAATGGTTGGTACACAAGCAACAGTAAATGTACTAACTGGTGAAAGATACAAAATGGTACTTAAAGAAGTTAAAGCATACTGTAAAGGAGAATATGGTAAAGCTCCTGGAAAAATAAATGAAGAAGTTATGAAAAAGGCCCTAGGTGATGATAAACCAATAAAGGGTAGATTTGCTGAAAGTTTAGAACCTGCTTTTGAAAAGACTAAAGAATCACTTAAGGATAAAGTTTCAACAACTGAAGATGTATTATCATATCTTGCCTTCCCTCAAATAGCAGAAGAATTCTTTAAAAACAGAGCTTCTAAACCTTCAAATGAAGATTTAAGAACTCAAAATAAAAGCGAAGTAATTTAAGAAAAGGGGTATTGATATTTTAAAATATCAATGCCTTTTTTAATATTATATATTAGTAAATCCTCACAGTGCATTATAAAACTAAACTTGGCATATAATGTAATATATTGCTACAATTATTTTATATCTTTGAATATAATTATAGTAATATTAAAATAAATAAATAATTTGTAAAATATCGTTATTTTTAGTAACTTGTTAATATTTTATTAATGTAAATTACAATGTTATTAATTTATAATTAAAGTGTACTAATTATTTTTAAATTTAATAAGGGGGATTTACTATGGATTACTTAATTGAAATAGTAAAACAAATAAATAATGTTTTATTAAATTACATTTTATTAGTTTTACTATGTGGAACAGGAATTTTCTTTACTTTCAAGTTAAAATTTATCCAAGTAAGAAAATTTGGAGAAGGCTTTAGACGAATTTTTGGTGGATTGAACTTAAAAGGAAAAAAAGCAGATAAAGATGGTATGAGTTCTTTCCAAGCATTATCTACAGCAATTGCAGCACAGGTAGGAACAGGGAACCTAGCTGGAGCTGCCACTGCCATAGTTTCTGGAGGACCTGGAGCAATATTCTGGATGTGGCTAAGTGCATTTTTAGGTATGGCTACAATATATGCAGAGGCAACATTATCACAATTATTTAAAACAAGGGTTGGTGGTGAAGTTACTGGAGGACCTGCATATTACATTAAAAATGGTTTAAAAAATAAAACAATAAGTAAATTTCTCGCTGGATTTTTTGCAATTTCCTGTATATTAGCTCTAGGATTTATGGGAAATATAGTACAATCTAATTCAATCTCTCAAGCATTTAGTAATGCTTTTGGCCTTCCAACATTTATTGCTGGTATAATTGTTGCACTACTTGGAGGTTTTGTGTTCTTTGGAGGAATGGGACGTATAGCTTCTGTTACTGAAAAAGTCGTTCCAATAATGGCAATATTATATATCTTAGCTTCTTTAATCATTATAATCCTAAATGGAAATCAAATACTTCCTGCATTAAAATCAATAGTTGTAGGTGCATTTAATCCTGAGGCAGTTGCTGGTGGAGTTATGGGAATAACAATTAGACAATCAATTAGATATGGAGTTGCCAGAGGATTATTTTCTAATGAGGCTGGTATGGGATCTACTCCTCATGCTCACGCTGTTGCAAATGTTAAACACCCTGGTGAACAAGGTTCTGTAGCTATAATAAGCGTTTTCATAGATACTTTTATAATCTTAACTTTAACTGCATTAGTTATATTAACTAGTGGCGTACTAGGTTCTGGTGTAACAGGTATTGCACTAACTCAAAAAGCTTTTGAATCAACTTTAGGTTCCCATGGTCAAGGATTTGTAGCTATATGCTTATTATTCTTCGCTTTTTCAACAATTATAGGATGGTATTTCTTCGGAGAATCAAATATTAAATATTTATTTGGCAATAAAGGATTGACCACTTATAGAATTCTAGTTATGACTTTTGTATTTATTGGTTCTCTTTTAAAAGTTGATTTAGTTTGGGAACTTGCTGATACTTTTAACGCACTAATGGTTATTCCTAACTTAATAGCAGTGTTGGCCCTTAGTGGATTAGTTGCTAAAAGCATGAATGATTATGAAGAATTTAGAGGCATAAATATAGATAAAACTAAAAGTTTAAAGAATTAATATTTATATAAAAACTTACAATAAAAAGCCACTAGTAACTATTACTAGTAGCTTTTTTATTGTAAAATTATTCTTTTACATATAATATGTTATATATAATTAATTTTAGAGGTTAATGTTATGATAAAATATTATGATAGAAAAAGTAAAACTTATAAAATAGAAAAAGTAGCAGGGGAAAATATGCTTAGATGGACTTATGAATCACCTGTAGGCAAAGGATTGTTAGAGTTATTAGTTAAGAGAAAACTCTTTTCAAAATTCTATGGTCATTACTGTGATACAAAATTAAGTTCAAGGAAAATTAAGGACTTTATAAAAAGTTTTGATATAAATATGGATGAATATGAAAAATCTGCTGATGAGTATATTTCTTTTAATGATTTCTTTTATAGAAAATTAAAACCTTCAGCTAGAGAAATTTGTAAAGATAAGAATATATTTATATCACCTTCTGATAGTAGATTATTATCTATAGAGAATATAGATGAAAATTATAAGTTTAAAGTTAAGGGATTTGAGTATTCTCTAAAGGAAATTTTAAACTCTAAGGAACTAGCTGATAAATACAAAGGTGGAACTTGTTTAATTTTTAGATTATGCCCTACTGACTATCATAGATTTCACTTTATAGATGATGGGGTTTGCTCACCTACTACTAAAATTAAAGGAAACTATTACTCTGTAAGTCCCATAGCCCTTGAAAAGATTAGTAAGGTATTTACTTCAAATAAGCGTGAATATAGCATACTACATAGCGAAAATTTTGGTGATTTATTGTATTTAGAAGTTGGCGCTACTTGTGTAGGCGGAATTATTCAAACCTACAAAGAAAATTCTAAAGTCAATAAATATGATGAAAAAGGCTTTTTTAAATTTGGAGGATCTACCGTAATAATACTTGTAGAAAAAGGCAAATTAAAGCTTGATGATGATATTATATATCACAGTAAAAAAGATATAGAGGTAATGGTAAAAATGGGTGAAAGAATAGGAGTTAAACTTTAACTTTTAAAGAATAGTGTTCACTGGTTATCATATGATTATGTAAGTAAAAACAGCCTCCTAGAATTTATTCTAGGAGGCTAATATTTTTATAGTTTAAACTTTGATGTTATTTCAGTAAGCTTGGAAGCACTACTTTTATTTTCAATAGACGCGCTATTTATTTCTTCAATTTTATCTACTATATCTTCTGTTTTAGTAGAAATATTAAATATACCTGAAGCACCTTCACTTAAAGTTGTAGATACATCTTCTATAGCTTTAACTATACCTTCTACGTTTGTACTTAATCTTTGAGCTTCATCACTAAAATCAAGCATGAACTTATTAAACACATTAGCATCTTTTGAATATTGTTTTCCTACGTCAATCATTCTGTCATAATCCTTGTTTATTTGCTTTTCAATAAACTTCATCATCTTCTCTGAACTTTTAGAAAGATTTTCAACAGAACTGTATACTGATTTTACAACATTTTGTATATTTGATGCTGTTTTACCTGATTCTACTGCAAGTTTTCTAACCTCATCTGCAACTACAGCAAATCCTCTTCCTGCATCTCCTGCTCTTGCTGCTTCTATTGCTGCATTTAATGCTAATAAGTTAGTTTGATCTGTAATTTTAAGTATAGCATTTGCTAAACTATGAATTTGATTAACCTCTTTAGATGCCTCTATTGCAACCTCTAGTTCTTCTTTTACATCAATATATAAAGATTGAGTTTCATCTTTGGACTCTCTAGATAACTTTTCTATTCTTATAGCTCTCGTTACTATATCTTCAGTTAACTGTGAACCATTTAAGGATTCTGAAGCAATATTCCCTATGCCTAATTTCATATCTTCTGAAGATGCAGCCATTTCCTCAGATGTAGCAGCTGTTTCTTGTATACCTGCAGATACCACTGATGTTTCCATAGATGTTTCTTCTGCTTTCGCTCTAAGTATAGCTGTAGATTTTTCTACTACTTCTGCATTTCTATTTATCATCTCTTCTACATCTATAATTTTTTTAACTACATCTCTTAACGCACGTCTCATTTGAACAACAGATTTAGATATCTGCCCTATTTCATCTTTGCTAAATTTACTATAATTAACTTTATCTTCTGTCAAATCTAATTTAGAAGTCTTTACTACTAACTCTTTAGCTCTTATTATAGGCTTTATTAAAAATCTTGCTACTATAAATGCAAATATTAAACAAGTTGCTATTACTATTAAAGCTATTAAAATTATAGTATTAGTCATTGAATGTACAGGCGCCATTATTTCATTTTCATATGCTGATACTACTAGTGTCCAATTAGTTTTAGGTATTATTCCATATGCAGATATTATTTTATCTTCATAATCCGTATATTCTAAAGTTCCTATATCCACATTCATTCCTTTTTTAGCTTTATCAACAACTTCTTTAATTTCATTTATTCTAATTTCATCACCTAAAAATTCAGAATTTTTATGATATATATATTTTCCTGTTTCATCTAATAAGAAACTAAAACTAGAAGTTGTATTATTAACGTTTATATTTTTTAAATATTTAGCAAAACTATCTGTATATACATATGAAGCTATGTATCCTATACATTGACCATGATTATCATGGTTTTGAACAGGATAAGTAAAAACTATAATTGATCTATCACTTTTTTCAGATTTCATTGTATCACTTATCATTTTAGCTCCACCAGAACTACTTTCATGAAAAGAAGAGTCTTTTACACTTTTCCCAATAAACTCATCTTCACTATCTGAAATTATATTTCCTGATAAATCTATTAAAGATATTCTTTCTATTTCTAAATTGCTTTTTATATAATCCCTGAAATATTTATTCATATTATTTGATAATTCTTCAGCTTCTGATTTAGCCTTAGAATCTGAAGAATCTTTACCTATTAAAATTTCACAATTGTCTTTAAGACTAGCAATTGATGCAACTTCCATGCTATATTTTTCAATCATTATGCTTATAGTATCTATAGATTTATCTATTATTGTTGACATTTCTTTTTTACTTAAATTAGAAATGATGCTGCTAGCTTTATTATGAATAAAACTTCCTGTTACTATCATAGCTAAAATAACTATACAACTAATAATTCCAGATATCTTCATTCCTATAGAAGACATCGTCATATTTTTAATAGATGAAATTTTAAAATTTTTAAAGTTTATTTTCTTTCTCTCAGCTTTTTCTACACCCTTTACTTTCTTATTTTTTTTCTTTGACTTAATCTTATTAAATCTTTCTTTAAGTCTTAAAGATTTTGACCACTTTTTACCCCCCATGAAAACAACCCCTTATTGTTTCAAATTTCATAATACTAAATTTATTATAGCACAATTTCACAATAAAACTCATATTTAAAAATTATTTAAGGATAATTTGTAACTTATTGATATTTATTTAAAAAGTGCTATATATTTACTTTTACAAAATAAAAATGTTTATATTAAAATCATATAATTTAACCTAAACTAAAATTACAATATATTTTGTTATTATAAAAAAAGTCTTGCAATCATTGAGATTACAAGACTTTATGGTGCGTCGGAGAAGATTCGAACTCCCGGCCAACTGGTTCGTAGCCAGCTACTCTATCCAACTGAGCTACCGACGCATGTATGTTTAAAACATAATTATTATAACAATTTAACAGTAAAAAGTCAATAATAAATATCTCTACTATAAATTTAATAGAGATATTTACTATTATATATTATATTATTATTTTACTGTATTATCCCATGCATTTGTAAATTTATCTAATCCATAGTTTACAAATGGATGACTAAAGCTATCTTTGTATACATCAAAACCACAAGTTACAATATGAGCACCAGCTTTTGCTGCATCTACTATTTGTTTTCCATTTCTAAGTGCAGCTACTATAACCTCTGTTTTTATATCAAAGTTTTTATATATATCAACTATATCTTTTATATATTGCTCACAATTTTCTCCATGAGTTTCTTTCCAACCAACAAAAGGTGATACAAAATATGCACCTATTCTGCCTGCTTGTATTGCTTGAGATGGAGAGAATACTAAAGTAATATTAGTTTTTATTCCCTTTTGATTTAATTTATAAGCAGCAACAAGTCCTTGTTCTGTACATGGTATTTTTACAACAAAATTTTCAGAGAATGATGCTAATTTTTCTCCTTCTCTTATCATATCTTCAGCTTTATCAAGATGTGGATTTATTTCAACTGATATAGGAAAATTTTTTCCTTTAAATTCATTAGCTAATTCTTCTATAACAACATTAAATGGTTTTCCGCTAGCTTGTATGTGTCTTGGATTTGTCGTAACACCATCTATGCCCCAATTTTCATACGCATATCTTATTTCATCTATTTTTGCACTATCTAAAAAATATTTCATTACATTTCCTCCTAAGAATATTTTTATTGTATGATTACTAATTATACAATTAACTTATCCTAGTCACAAGTCCATATGATTTTATGAACTAAATTGCAAATATAAACAATAAAAATTATCCTAGCATTGATAATAAACCAATTCTAGAATAATTTTTATATTCTTTTATTTCTCTATTTTTATTTCACCAGATTCAAGCTTAGCTTTAAGTTTTAAAATATCCTTCTGCTGTTTTATCAAGCTTTCATCATATACTCTATTAATCATATCCTTTTTTATGTGATCCGGAAATACAACTTCCCCAGATTTAATTTGGTTATAATATACATCATAGGTTTTATCTAACGATTTAAGTTCCTTTTCTAATGTTTCATTATCTATTTTTATTTCACCAGATTTAACACTTTCAATTAATGCATTTTTAAGAGCTTCACGTTGTTCTTCAATCCTTCTAAGCACTATTGCATCTTCATTAAAAATAGTTTTATTTATTAAGTAAATGCTAGAAGGAATAATTAATACTAAAGCTATAATTACAAGATTTAATGAATTTTTTTTAATTTTACTCATAATATTTAACTCCTATAATGGTTTTTATTTTGTTTCACTAGGATAAAATCCACGAAGCCCTTTATCAAATTTATCAATTTTTGTTTCTGATAATTTTTTAAAGGAATTTGCATCATATTCATTTATATAATTGTAATCAGTAGTTATAAATTTATCATTTTTAATAAACGACTGTCTAGGTGTAATATCCAGCTTAATCTCTTTTATTTCCATATTATCTAAATTAATTATAGCTACTTTATTTTCATTATCCTCAGAACCATCATAAAGTGCACATTGTGTTACTATAAGATTATTTTTATAGTTTAAAATATTATTTATATCCATAAAAGGTAATTTTATGATATTTGATTTTTTAGTCTTTAAATCTACTACAATTAATTCATTAGCTGGTTTATCATTTTCATCATGTTCCTTTAAAACATAAATTTTATCATCTAAAAATAGCATATCAGTAGAATTCATAAATTTCCCTATGTTTTCTACAGTATCTATAACTTTAAAGCTTTCTTTATCAACTATTTTTATTGATGCTTGTCCATCATCTTTCAAGTATTTCATGGTAAGTAAATATAAATTTTTATCATCTTGAGCCATCTGCAAAATATGGTTTTCAACTTCTATCTCATCCATAAATTCACCAGTTTCCAAACTACTTTTACTAATATATGAAACAGTCGATCCACTAGCCATAAATGCATATTTCTCATCTACAATAAAAGCAGTTGCTCCTGAATTTTCACCTGTTTTTATTTTTTTGTTTCTAAGGTGGTCTTATTAATCTCTAGCATATACCTAGACTTCCATTCTGGTGAATCAGATACCTGATATATAGCCTTGCTGTTTTCACGTATTCCACGTCTAAATCCTGGTCCAGTAAGTGCCTTATAATTAAGTTCTTTTTCCTCTAATAAATCTCCATTTTTATTATATAAAGACATAATAATTGGTTCAGTATTATCTTCTTCATGTATAACTAGGTAATCATAGGAATAATTTTCCATTTTTACCTTACAACCTGACAATAGAATTAATCCTAAAAGAATAACTGATATAGTTCTAAATACTTTTTTATTGTACTTCATAAATATATACTCCTATTGTTTTACATATATTTGTGTAACATATGGATGTGTTACTAATTGAACTGGCATCACAATAGTAGAACCATTACTTAAATCTTTTCCTGCTGCATATTTAAATGCTTCATAAACTAATTGAGAACAGTAAAACTTATCTGTTAAATTTTTTTTCGTAAATTCATAATTATAAGGCTTTCCACAATGACTAAACGCTCTATTTCCTGCTGCTGTTCTAAGTGCTGAAGATATTTCTGAACACTTAGCTCCAATAATATTATCTTTACCACCTGGATTGAACCAAGTTCCTAGAGAATAATATTTTACTCCACTACCTGCATATGATTCTGTAACAGCTGTATTAGAATATACTATACCTGAATGTCCAAAAAGCTGTGCTATAGCCCCATCTTTAGTATATAGTATATCTCCTGGTGTACATACTGGATATGGTGCTCTTGGTGAAACTTCATTATTTTCTATTTTTATTTCACCAGATGTAATCTTGGAAAACAATTCTATACTTTGCTTATTTTGATTTATTATATCTTCGTCATATACCTTATTGATTATATCCTTTTTTATATGATCTGGAAATACAACTTCTCCAGATTTAATTTGATTATAATATACATCATAAGTTTTATCTAATGATTTAAGTTCTTTTTCTAATCTTTCATGATCTATTTTTATTTCACCAGACTCAACACTTTCAATTAATGCATTTTTAACATTTTCTCGTTGTTCTTCAATTCTTTGAAGCACTGGTTCATCATCTGTTTTAGTATTTTCCTCTAATGCATATGTACTAAAAGGTACACTTACTGCTATTGTTGCTATTGCTATAGCTTGTATTATATTTTTTTAAACTTTCCCATGATTCTGTCTCCTTTAACTGTCATATTTCTTATTTTTTTAATCACTTAAGTTTTCTAATAACAAAACCTAAGCTATTATTATATTTTACTTCTCAAAAAATAATAATAAATAATACCATCTTAAAACATAATATCCTCACTAAGAAAAGTAAGAAATATAGGTATTATCCTAAAAGTAAAAATTTTAGTTAAACATATTTGCAATATAAAAGATTGTCTTATAGGACTTTCAATAAGATTAGCATAAATAAAATTTGTATTATAATATTCTTAATTATAAATACCCAAATTATTGTGAATATTGTTAAAATAACTTTAATATGTATTTACAGTGTACTATAAATTTATATCATCACCTCCCTCAAAATTACTTTGGTTTATGCTAAATAATTTTCTCAATTTATCCTAAATCAAAATCTTTATGAATGCCATTGTTAAATGAATAACACAGTTTTGTTTACATAATATCATATTTTTTTATTTTTGTCTGTATTTTTTAAAATTTTTATAAAAATTTTTATATTATTAAAAAATTATAAATATTTTTATTCAAGGTTGTGAATAAAGTTTATATGATAACTGTAAGAAGAAATATTTACAAAGTGTAAAACAATAACTATTTGGGGTAACTCAACACTGTAATTTTAAACTATGACAAAGAGCTATATTATAAATTCCATAAAAAATACACCCTATATTTAATATAGGGTGTATTTGGCGGAGAAAGAGGGATTTGAACCCTCGCGCCGGTTGCCCGACCTACGCCCTTAGCAGGGGCGCCTCTTCGGCCTCTTGAGTATTTCTCCAAAGTATTATAAATTATAATTTTCAATTAATTCTAGATAAAAAAAATGGCGGAGAGAGTGGGATTCGAACCCACGGTACGCTCACACGTACGCCGGTTTTCAAGACCGGTGCCTTAAACCAACTCGACCATCTCTCCGTGTCAATCACATAGAATATTATATTATAATCTAAATTCTATGTCAATAAATATTTTATTTAAACATCACCATGGTGATGATAAACAGGTAGTTATTAAATTATAAATGCTCAATATTTTGGGCATTTTATGGCGGAGAAAGAGGGATTTGAACCCTCGCGCCGGTTACCCGACCTACGCCCTTAGCAGGGGCGCCTCTTCGGCCTCTTGAGTATTTCTCCAGATATTGTGGCGGAGAGAGTGGGATTCGAACCCACGGTACGCTCACACGTACGCCGGTTTTCAAGACCGGTGCCTTAAACCAACTCGACCATCTCTCCGTGTCAAACTCACATTTATCATTATATTTACTTCTGCCAGATATGTCAAGAGTTATTAGCAAATTTTTGTACTAAAATTATATATTTTTAATACATATAAGCTAAATAGTAACAATTTGTAATAACTTTAAGGTAACATAATTGTTTTATTTAATAAATTCATCTACAAATTGAAAAAATTCCCTAACATTCATATTAATTTTATTAAAAGTTATCTTTAATTCTTTTAATACCTCAATATTTTTTATTTCTTCAATGTGTTTTTTTATTTCTTGTAAGAAATTATCATCTTTTGGAGCTTCTAAGTTTAAATCAAATTCTTTAAATATATCTAAAAATTCTTTTTCATTACCATTATCTTCACTTTTAGTTACATTACTATTGTTATCCTGTAAGCCTTTATATTCATCTGAAGAAATAGCTTTAACTTCTTTTGTAGAAATTCTTTTTCCAACAAAATTTATTGTTGTTATTGATGAAATGCATATTAATATAGTAATTATTATTAAAATCAGCTTACTTCTTCTCTTTTTCATAACTATACCCCCTAATCCAATGTTAACAGTATAGTACAACAAACTTCAATACTTTTCTACATTTATTACAAAAGAGTAAGATTATTAAGCAATATGTAAGATTAAATATATGAACTGTTCTATCACAATGGTAAGGTTTTCATCTGAAAGTAGGCTATGAGGATTTAGTATTTTTTTAAAACGTTGGTTTTCTTTATAAAAACAACTCTATAATTCACCTCAGCCATTTGAATTTAAATAATAACTATATTATATTTATTCGCAAAGATTATTGTTACTTTACGAATATGTCCGCTACTACTTCTAAAGACTTACTAATCCATTTTTAGCTCATTTTTTCCTTCCGTAAAGGTATATCTTTATAAATAAATTTAAAATAAGTAATTATTTTTCAATAACGTATTGTTATTTGTGCATATATATTTTACACTTAATGTAAGTATTTAAATAGTCGCTAATATTAATATAAAAGGGGTAATAATTATTAAAAATAAAATACTAAAAATTTTAGTAACACTAATAGAATTAATAGTTTATCTTGGGCTGTTATATGTTTCAACTCAAGTAGAATATCCATTTAATTTTTCATTAATTATAATAATTTCACTAATAATTGTTGCTAAATTTTTAAAATGGGTTGATGAAAGACTAAAAGAAGAAAAAGAAGATGATTAAAGAAGCGTTCACTTAGGGATTGAAGAAAAACTTAAATGAACAGCTTCAAGCGGGGCAAAAGTAAAAGACCAGTCACATTTAAACTTAATGGCTTGATGTGGCTGGTCTCTTTATTATTTTGTATTATTTCCCACTGAAAGTATAAATTCAGCCATAGTCATTGCAGAATTTACAAGAAGTCTAGCATGATGCTCAGATATACTAATTCTTTGACTTCCAACACCATGCGCATCACTATTATTGTTTCTCATCTCAGCAATAGATGAAACGATTTTTTCCAAACCTGAAAGTAGTGTATTGATTCGTCTATCAAGGTTTTTATCTGTGTGCATATTGTATAACCCTTTTACTTGCTTATAAAGCCTACCTATGTCTCCACTGTCTGTTGGCGTTTCATTCTTGTTTTCGATAACATAACAAAATACTTCTTCTAATAATGTTCTAGATTTAGTGATTGCACTGTCATAACTTCCATTTACCACATCAAGCATTGCCCTCTCAGAAATATCTTTAATGTATTCTCGATCAATGTTTTTTACTTGAGGAGTAGTTACTTTAATCGTAGAATTTATTGGAATAATATGAAATCTTTGATTAATGATAGTAAGTTTATTGCCACCAAAATAAAGTATTCCATTAATCTGTTCTATTACTGTCTTAACGATATAATTATAGATCTCTTCAATCTGATCTGGTGTTTTCCCTTTAAGTTTATCTGTAAATTGCTGTTTTGAAAATAGATAGGAAAGAATATCATTAATTCGGTTAGTCTCAATTCCATGCTTAAGAAGGTTATCTAAATAATTCCATCTACTTAATGCTCCTCCATTCCATCCGTATGTTTCAGACAGTCCAAATAATTGGGAAATTTCTACTATAGTCGGGCCACTTAAATAAGGCATTGAAATCTCTACATCATCTATTTCTCCAAATTGAGAATCACCGTCTAAAATAGCTAGAATAGCCTTATTTCTTAATAGCTCAAATAGAGATTTTTGCTTTTTATCCAATCATTTCACCTCACAATATTTATTCTATAGTAACCTATCAATTTATTTAATCTGCTGTATTAATTATTTGCTACACCAACCCTAAATACTTCTCAAAGAATAACATCAGTTTTTCAATAATTCCTTGCTTTTTCGCAGCTCTGCCTCCGCCAAAGCGGGATACAGGTGGCATGATTTTATCAATATCTGTACCGGTTGTTTTAAGCATTCCGTCTCGGAAAGCATTGTCGATGAAACGGCGGGTTTCTTCAGGCTTTAATCTTTCTTCTTCTATAATTGTTGTAATATCCGCTTCCTTACGCTCATGGAGGAATTTACGCCAATCCTCATCCACTTTGGTCGATACATTGACTTGCTCAATAAAACGCTCGATAAGCTCTTTCTTACTTCGAAGTTCAATACTCGAATTGATAGCCTTATCAATTGTCGTAAGAATGGTTTTATCCTTACAGTTGGATTTTTGATATTTGGCTACAAGCATAAGGATGTAGTCAATATTTACCTCTATCTGTTTGACCAGTTCAATCTCGAAAACTATGTCATCATTGATAGTTTCTTTGTCACCATCAGTACCTTTTCTATGTTCCTGATACAGGTCAATATAAATGCTCTGATAGTCCTGAAAATCCCTTTCAGATAAAATCTCGTTTCCTTCAAAGTCATCGAAGGAAGTAAGAATATTTCTGAGTCGAAGTATTGCTCCATATAGCCGTATAAAGTCTTTTTCAGCTTCTTCCCCGAGAATAGGTTGTCCAAGGGGATACTGTGTTGTAAGAGTTGCAATCAGTTCTGCATAGCCCGGCTTATACTCACCTTTATCATCATAGCCGTTATAATATTCTTCGTATGTTTTTAGCAGTACAATACCGCCAGCATCCTTATTACCGAATAGTGCAATAGCTTTGTCTGTTTCTTCTTTCAAATCTCTAAAGCAAACGATATTGCCATAGGTCTTAACGCTGTTTAGGATGCGGTTAGTTCTTGAAAAAGCCTGAATCAGTCCATGCTGTCGCAGATTTTTGTCTACCCATAGTGTATTCAGGGTTGTTGCATCAAAGCCTGTCAAGAACATATTAACAACAATCAATATATCGATCTCCCGATTCTTTACACGAAGAGAGAGGTCTTTATAGTAATTCTGGAACTTGTCCGAGGAAGTATCGTAATTTGTACTAAATGTGGAATTGTAATCTCGGATAGCCGCCTCAAGAAAGTCTCTGGAGCTCTGGTCAAGGTTTTCCATATTAAAATCCTCTTCAGGCAACAGTCCATCTGGCTCTTCTTCATTTGCACTAAAACTAAAAATAGTTGCAATGGTAAGGTTACGGTTCTTTTCCGCTATCTGCTTCTTAAACTCATTATAGTATCTGATTGCCATTGGGATGGATGCAGCAGCAAATATGGAGTTGAAACCGGCAACTCGCCTTGTTTCACGCTTTTCTATCATCTTTTTAGGGTTGTGCTTATCTGCTTCTTCCCATTTCGCAGAGAATGTGTAATAACTATTGCGCTTCGTCTTCTGATCAAAGTGTTCAAGAACGTAAGAAACAATTTCACTGATTCGCTGTGGATCTGCTAAGGCTTTTTCTCTATCTATGCTATAGACTTTTTTATCATTAACGTAATCAGGCATCTTAATGGTATTGATAAAATCTATTCTAAAAGGCAGAACATTCCCATCATTGATGGCATCTACAATGGTATAAGTATGTAGCTTTTCTCCAAAAGCCTGCTCGGTTGTACGGAGCAATGGATTACCTCCTGAACTAGCATTGGCAGCAAAAATTGGGGTTCCCGTAAAGCCGAAGATATGATAGTTCTTAAAGCTCTTCGTAATAGCTTGATGCATTTCACCAAATTGGGAACGGTGGCACTCATCAAAAATCAGCACCACATGTTTCTTATAAATATCATGCTGTTTGTTTTTACGTATAAATATATCCAACTTCTGAATAGTGGTTACAATGATTTTGTATTCATGAGGATTTCCTTTTTCGTCCCTGTCTTCCAATTGTCTTTGAAGAACTCTTGTGGACGTATTACCATTAGCAGCTCCCTTTTCAAAACGGTCATATTCCTTCATCGTCTGATAGTCCAGATCTTTACGGTCAACAACAAACAGTACCTTGTCTATGTAAGGCAAGGCAGAAGCTAATTGGGCTGTCTTAAAACTGGTCAATGTCTTACCAGAGCCTGTTGTATGCCAAATATATCCTCCAGCTGTAGTTGTGCCCATCTTCTTGTAGTTGGTTGATACTACAATACGTGATAATATACGTTCTGCAGCAGCTATTTGATAAGGACGCATTACAAGGAGCAGATCTTCAGATGTAAAGATACAATACTTTGTTAGAATATTTAATAGGGTATGCTTTGCAAAAAATGTCTTTGTAAAATCCACTAGGTCAGGAATGATTTTGTTATTTGCATCTGCCCAAAAGCTGGTAAACTCAAAGCTGTTGCTTGTTTTTTTGCTTCTTCGTCGCTCACTGCTACTTTGTTCCTTGATATGAGCGTTTCTTGTGGTGTTACTATAATACTTTGTGTGGGTGCCATTGGAGATTACAAATACCTGCACATACTCAAATAAACCAGAAGCCGCCCAAAAGCTGTCACGCTGGTATCTTTTTATCTGGTTGAAGGCTTCACGGATAGCAACACCACGACGCTTTAACTCTACATGAACTAGCGGAAGTCCATTGACAAGGATAGTCACATCATATCGGGTTTCATGCTTGCCGCCTGCTTCTTCATATTGATTAATAACCTGCAAGCGATTGTTATGGATATTCTTTTTATCCAAGAGGTACACGTTCTTTGTTGTCCCATCTTCACGTTTTAGAATCTGGATATGGTCATCTTGAATTTTTCTGGTCTTTTCAACAATTCCCTCGTTAGTATTTGCTATACACTCTGTGAAAAACCTATCCCATTCGCTATCAGTAAATGAAAAATCATTAAGCAGTTCAAGTTGCTTCCGGAGATTTTCTATCAATGAAGCTTCATTGTGTACTGAAATATATTCATATCCTTGTGAAGTTAGTTGCCTGATAAACTCCCGCTCAAGTTCTGCCTCGCTCTGATACTTTTCAGGACGGACATTATATTCAGCTGCATATTCAGCAACAACTGTTGCTTCATCAGTACTGGCAACGATGTTGTATATACTCATGATGTCACCTCCTTGAAAGATAAAAGTTTATCTCTGTAATATTCATATTGCTTTTGCCGTGCTTCGATTTCGGCCGGAATGCCTTCTGAGATGTTATTACACAAAATTTCAAACTTATCCAGTATACTTACAATTTTATTCTGTTGTTCTAAAGAGGGCAATACAATATCGAAATTTTTTAACCATCCAGTATTTAAGTTGACTTTAGCAGCACCATGTACATTTTTTCTAACTTGTGACCAAAACAAATCTGTATTCATCCAATGTTTTAAGAATGTATTGAGTACCGCTGCATTGTTTTTTACTCTTAGATAGCCTAAACTTACGAAAATACATAGTTCTCTATCTGTATCAACAATAACAGGATGTCCTAAATTTGAACCAACTCTAGTAAATAGAACGTCTCCACGTCTTGGTTTTGCATTAGATGTTGCTTTTTCAAAATCTTCTCTCGAAATATATTTAACGTTAGTTAAATCCAAATAATCGCTAGATGTATTCTGCGCAGAAATGAAAGCAACTCCATCCTCGGTGTAAGTAGGTGTTGCTGTAAGACCCAAATAAATATCAACAATTTCTGATAACTTAACAACAGTCTTAGTTGATGATGATATTAACTGTTCTCTAAAAAATGTAAATTGCTTTCTTCTTGCTGTAAGCTCTGCTGTAAGCTCTGCTGTAAGCTCTGCTGTAAGCTCTGTGAAATTGTCCAGAATACGGACAATTTCCTGCTGAACAGGTAGAGGGGGAACGGGGATAACAAATTCTTCTGTAACCCGAAGAGAAATCTGCGGCAATGAACCCATACCTGACGCAGCTTTTCTAAAATGTGAAAGGTTGCTTTTAAGTACATAATATAAATATTTCACAGCTATTTCATTATCGGCTGT
Organism: Clostridium faecium; assembly: GCF_014836835.1. Taxonomy (GTDB): domain Bacteria; phylum Bacillota; class Clostridia; order Clostridiales; family Clostridiaceae; genus Clostridium_J; species Clostridium_J faecium. Next base: position 51,600 of record NZ_JACSQB010000107.1, read on the forward strand.
ATACGCCCACATTTCATTCTTAAATGTAAATGGCTTATCATAATAAACAACATCGATTACACCTCTGGATTGTACCAACACTGCTGGAACTCTTGTAATATTTGCGTTTGTAATATCTTTTTCCATTGCGTTAATTACAGTTTTTCCACCTGCAAAGATTCTGATTTCACCATTGGGATTATCAATTTCTTTCATTTTTCCTGCAGTGATAGGGGTACCCTTGAGTCTTTTATAGACTTGTTTTATTTTTTTATATTTCACACCTTCCGGGCAAAGTTCAGCAATCAATTCATCCAACTTACTCATTTGCCCACCTCAATTTCCGCAATAATCTTATCTATTTCTTCTCGCAAAACCTGCTCTCTCGCCACGATCTTTTCAATCTCAGCATTAAGAGCAACAATATCAATCTTTTCCCTTGTATCCTCCTGTTCAACATAGGTAGAAACAGAAAGGTTATAGTCCTCTTCAGCAATTTCGCTGTTTGGCACAAGCCTAGCAAAATGCTCAATATCTTTTCTATCTTTGAATGCGTTAAGAATGGTCTCAATATTTTCCTGTGTTAGTTTGTTGTTATTCGTAACCTTGACAAATTCCTTTGATGCATCGATAAATAAGGTGCTATTTTCCGATTTAGATTTCTTTAGAACCATAATGCAGGTAGCAATGCTGGTACCATAGAACAAGTTATCCGGTAACTGAATGATACAGTCGATATAGTTATTGTCAATCAGGTACTGCCTGATTTTCTTTTCAGCACCACCGCGATACATTACACCGGGGAAACATACAATAGCCGCTGTTCCGTTTGTTGCAAGCCAAGAAAGACTATGCATAATAAAAGCAAGGTCTGCTTTAGATTTAGGAGCCAATACTCCCGCTGGAGAAAAACGAGGGTCATTAATCAAAATAGGATCATTATCGCCCTTCCATTTAATAGAGTAAGGTGGATTTGATACAATGGCTTCAAAAGGCTCATCATCCCAATGTTGCGGATCTGTTAGCGTGTCACCAAGGGCAATATCAAATTTGTCATAATCAATATCGTGCAGGAACATATTAATTCTGCACAGGTTGTAGGTTGTAATGTTGATTTCTTGACCGAAGAAACCTTGACGTACATTTTCTTTTCCTAAGATTTTTGCAAACTTTAGCAGTAGAGAACCAGAACCGCAAGCGGGGTCATATACCTTGTTGACTTCAGTTTTTCCTACTAATGTTAAGTGGGTAAGGAGTTCAGAAACCTCCTGTGGCGTATAGTATTCACCACCACTTTTTCCTGCATTGGATGCATACATACCCATTAAAAATTCATAGGCATCACCGAATGCATCTATGGTATTGTCTTTGTAATCTCCCAGCTTCATTTCTCCAACAGAATTCATTAGCTTAACCAGCTTTTCATTACGCTTTACTACAGTGTTTCCTAGCTTATTGCTGTTAACATCAATATCGTCAAACAAGCCTTTGAAATTATCTTCACTCTCTGTTCCTTGGGCAGATGCTTCTATATTACTGAAAATCTGTTCCAGTGTTTCATTTAAGTTTTCATCGTCCTTTGCACGAGCTCGGACATTTTCAAAAAGCTCGTTGGGTAAAATAAAGAAGCCTTTTGTCTTAACTAAATCCTCTCGTGCCTGTTCTGCTTCTTCGTCGGATAACTTAGCATAATCAAATTCCGTATTGCCAGCTTCCCATTCTCCGACGTTAATATAGGCAGTAATATTTTCAGATATGTAGCGGTAAAACAGCATACCTAGAACATATTGCTTAAAGTCCCATCCATCTACACTGCCTCTTAAATCATTTGCCATATTCCATATCGTGCGGTGTAATTCCGCCCGTTCCTGTTCTTTTCTGTTATTCTCCATAACTCTACTCCCTTTCTTCAACCATATTAGGCACTAATTCCATGATATCTTTAAAATCAACGCCAAGCGCCGTACAAACCTTTACAAGAACGTCCATACTAACATATTCGTTTTTAGAAAGCTTTGAAATTGACGATGGACTTATTCCCGCAACAGCTTGTAAATCTTTCTTCTTCATATCGCGGTCTATCAACAATTTCCAAAGCTTTTTATAGCTAACGGTCATCTTGGTCACCTCTTTATATATGTTTTTTCCATTATAGCACATTTTCTTCAAACATAACATGATTATTCTGCGTTTGTGAAGGAATTTTACAATATTAACAAAGATAATGATAGTTATGTATGCCTTTCTTTTTCGCTTTTATTTAAATAAATACTTTTAGACAAAAATGTCTGTAAGTCTATTTGTAAAACCAAAGGCAAAGTTAAAACATTCAGCCTTCTTAAATTCAATACCACTTTCGCTCAAATTTGAGCAAAAGCATAAGCATTACAGCCGTCTTTACCTCAAAAAAAGACAGGCTGTTTTTTTATTTTAGTGGTTCGAATCAATGGAATTCTTCGCTTATGAATGAGGATGGAAAATATTTTTAGAAAATCCTCAACTAATGTGTTCTACCAAGGCTATAAGGTGAGAGGAAAAATAATCCCCCAATGAAAGCATAGTTTTTCTCTCACTGCTCCTTGACAACTGAATACCCCGAAATGCAAGAGATACTTCAAGCAGAATATGCCATGACGATAATTCCGAGCGTATTCCTTGAAAGATAACGAGGTTGTGTCAAACAAGGCAAAACCTCTGGAACAGTAGCGTTTCGGGTCATTTATAACAGGCAAGGAGGTGAAATAACTGAAACCACAATATGATAACTTGCCACAGATACTCAAAAGTAAGCCACAGTTTTGCTGTTGGAAATATGAAGAGCGAAGTGGTAGAAAAACCAAAGTTCCCTATAACCCAGTAACAGGAAAAAGGGCAAAAGCAGATCAGCATGGTACATTTAAAGATTTTAGTTTGGCGGTAGCTGCTATAAGTGATTATGACGGTATCGGATTTTTGGTGGGTAATGACATTTGTGTTATCGACTTAGATGATTGCTTTGATAGCAGCGGTAAGCTTAAGCCTATTTCCCAAAGTGTTGTAGACGCTTTTAGTGGTTGCTATATGGAACACAGTCCATCTGGGAAAGGGTTGCATATTTTCTTTAAGGCCACTGGCTATGACTTTGACAAAACAAAATACTATATCAACAACAGAAAGCTGGGAGTTGAGGTCTATGTGGCTGGAGCAACAAACCGCTTTGTTACCGTAACGGGCAATGTGTATGCGAATGGTGATATAGCAGAGAAATCGTATGAGCTACAGATGATACTAGACAAGTATATGCTGCGTCCTGCCCCTGTGAAGCAACTAGTAGATATAGAAAGCCAATCCTATCTGTCTGACAAGTCTGTTATTGAGAAGGCATTAAAATCGGCAAACGGAGAAAGATTCAAAGCATTATGGCAAGGGGATACATCTGGCTATGCTTCTTCAAGTGAAGCTGATTTGGCACTTTGCGGTATGCTGGCATTTTGGTGTGGCAGGGATATTGGACAGATGGATAGACTTTTCCGGCAGAGCGGCCTAATGCGAGATAAATGGAATAGACCGCAGTCCAGTAGTACTTATGGAATGATAACCATAGAAAAAGCTATCGCAAATGCTACTGAAATATACAAACCAGGTGGTAAGGGTTCATCAGATACAGAGGATTTTGGTGAATGCTCTCTTACTGGCTTTAAGCCTGAGAGTAACGATCGCTACCCTTGGACAGATATTGGGGCAAGCAGGCTGTTTGCTGATTATTATAAATCTTATGCTCGCTTTGTTCCCGAAAGGAAGATGTGGTTTTGCTACAAGAATGGTATTTGGATTCCTGATGTAGGTAATCTCAAAGTGATGGAAATGTGTAAATCATTGGCTAATCAACTGCTAACCTATGCTTTTACAAATGTCAATATTAAAATGTAACTTTTTGATCATTTAAGAATGTAGCTTTTACTCATCTTCTTCTTTAATATGATCT
>NZ_JACSQB010000006.1 GCF_014836835.1 Clostridium faecium
TAATACTGTAAAGAATTTAGGCAATGTTGTACATAAAAATATTAGCAACTTAGTACATTTTTATTTTAGCATTAATAACTAAAAAGCACATAGCCTTCCATTCTTTGTTGATATAAAGTGTATTTTGTTCATGCAATTTCATAAATCTTGCATACTCTCATACCTTCCCTCAAATCCCCGTTTTATTTCTATCTCCCAATATATATTTGCGAAAAAGTGCACCCCCGGGGTTCAAATCCCCTCAAAACATTAGTCTACGGAAACATAAAACACACATGAAAAAAAGGGGCAATTTGCCCCAAGCCTTTGCTATCAGCCTATCTACGCTCTATCTTCACAACGCACTCCACGTGTGGTGTGTGAGGGAACATATCTTTAAATTTAACTTTTTCTACTTTGTAACCATTTGCTGTTAGCACTGTAAGGTCCGTTGCTAAGGTTTTTGGATTGCAGGATACGTATATTATTTCCTTTGCATTGAACTTTATTACATAATCTAGTGCTACAGGATGTACTCCTGCCCTTGGTGGATCTAAAATTATTATGTCTGGTTTTATGGTTATATTTTGTATTACCTTTGCCACATCTCCAGCTATAAATTCACAGTTGTTTAAATTATTTAATTTAGCATTTTCTTTTGCTGCTTCTACTGCTTCTTCTATTAGTTCTATTCCTATTACCTTTTTGGCCTTTTGTGCTACAATCTGTCCTATAGTTCCAGTTCCACAATATAGATCAAATACTACTTTTGAATTTGAATCCCCTAAGAAATCTCTTACTATGCTATAAAGTCTTTCAGCACCTTTTGTGTTAGTTTGGAAAAAAGCAAATGGATTTATTTTAAAGTTTAATCCTAATAAATTCTCTATTATATATGCTCTTCCATAAAGTATCTCTACTTTATCTGCTTGAACTACATCAGATAGAGAATCGTTTAATGTATGTATTACTCCTGTAATCTTTCCTTTAAGTTTTAAAGAATTTAATTCTTTTATGTACGCTGTAAAATCATATTCTCTCTGAGTTGTAGTTACTATGTTTACAAGTATTTCTCCTGTATTTATTGCTTTTCTTACAACTAAATTTCTTAAATATCCATCATGTTTTAACACTTTATAATATGGAAGATCTGTTTTTCTAAAATGCTCTAGGGTTGTATGTAATATAGTTCTAAAATCTTCATCTACAATTTTGCATTTATCTACTGTTATTATGCTGAAATTCTGATTTTTAACATGCATTCCTAAAGTAAGTTCTCCACCTTTTTCCATATCACCAAAGGTAAATTCCATCTTATTTCTATATTCTAATTCATTTGGACTTCCTTCAATACCTAAAAATTCATATCCAGTTATGCCTGCATTATCTAAAAGCTTTATTATTTGTTCACTTTTAAATTCTAACTGTTTTTCGTAGGATAAAAATCCATGACTGCATCCTCCACATTGATTAGATATTTCACAATGAGGAGTTATTTTATAATCCACATCTTCTAAAATTTCTACTAATTTAGCTTCTACTCCATTGGAATTTTTTTTAGTAACTTTTGCTCTTACCTTTTGTCCAGGTAATGTATTTTTTATAGCTACTTTTTCTCCTTCATAAAAGGCAATACCCTTACCTGGAAATTCTGTAGTTTCTATTAAAAATTCATATTCTTTTCTCTTTCTCACTAATATCTTCTCCTATTCTTTAATACACGTCTCTAAAAATTAGGAATTTCTAGTAGACACTTTTAAAATTAATCCTCGCTGTTAGCAACTTGTTGTAACTCTTTGCTTTCTTCTTCACACTCTACTAATTTTAGTTTTGAAACCTTTTGCCCAAAAGTCATTCCATCTTTTTTCAATGTCATTACAACATTATATATTATATATGTAATTAAACATAATACCAATACAGTTTCCACTTTTTCTGCAACAAAATATCCAAATAATCTTAATATAAAATCCAATATAACAGTGCCTAAAGTTGAAATTGCTAAAATTGCCACTAAATCTATTATTGTAGCCTTAAATATTTTCTTAAAACCTATTTTGTTCATTTTATCTCTCCTTATAATTCCTAGTGATATTTTACCACTTATAACTTAATCTCTTATAGGGTATTAATGAAAAAGATACTCTTTAAATTTTCTCTTCTATTTATTGTAGATAAGCTTTATAATATACATTGACTATGTATTTTTAGAGGTGTTGATATGTTAGCTAAATTAATTTTCTTATCTATAGCTTGTTTTGCTGCTGCATTTATTGATGCTATAGCAGGCGGTGGCGGACTTATAAGTCTTCCTGCATACTTAATAGCAGGAGTGCCTCCTCATCTCAGTCTTGGAACTAATAAATTTGCTGCCACCACAGGCTCTTTTACTAGTGCTTATAAATTCAGTAAATCTGGATTCGTTAATTTCAAATTATTAAAATTCCTTGTACCTTTCACTTTAGTAGGTTCTGTACTAGGTGTTAGAACAGTATTACTAATTGACCAAGAGTTTCTTTACCCTTTAGTCTTAGCTTTAGTTTTAGGCATAGGAATATACACCTTATTTTCAAAAGATATAGGCAGTGAGGATAACTTTTCCGGACTTACAAAGAAAAATATATTAATTGGTATGTTTTTTGCATTTTTATTGGGCTTTTACGATGGATTTTTTGGTCCAGGCACCGGTTCATTTTTAGTATTTGGAATGATAAAAATTTATAAATTCGATTTTTTACATGCCTCTGCTAATAGTAAATGCTTAAACTTTGTAAGTAATATATCTGCACTTATTACTTTTGCCATAAACAATTCTATTGATTATAAAATTGGATTAGTAGTAGCAATATTTATGATATTTGGTGCTGAAGCAGGTACAAAGCTTGCCATTAATAAAGGTTCTAAGATAATAAAACCTATATTTGTAATCATGTCTTTAGCTGTTGCAATAAAAATGCTCTTTAGTTTACTGTAAACAAATACTATGACAATTTAATGACAAGATAAATAAGATGTTTTTAATTCATTATTAACATCTTATTTCCTTATCTTAAATAAAATCATCATACTCTTTCTTCTGCCTGCTCTTCTTCTATTTCCATAGACTTATTATTTACTGAACATGACAGTATAATAACTGATGATATTATAAGTATACTTCCTAAAAAAAGCTCTTTAGTCAAAACTTCTTTAAATATTATAATTCCCATAATTACTCCAACTATAGGCTCAAAAGTACTCAATATAGCCGCATTTGAAGTTCCTATTATCTTAACCCCATGAAGAAATAATATGATAGCTAATATTGTAGAAATAATAGATACTCCTAATACTGCCAAAATAGAATATATATTAAAACTTGTTATAAGTTCTCCTTTTATTCCTCCATAAAAAAGCATTGCAATAGCTGAGAATACTGAAAGATAAAAAGTTATGATTTTATTATCTAATCCATCTAAAGCTTTATTTCCCATACTAACAACACATGTCGCATAACTTAATCCTGAAAATAGTGCAAGACAACTGCCTTTAAGACTTATACCGCCTATGTCTACCCCAACTAAAACATATATCCCTATTAAAGATAACACAAGAGATATGATCTTATATTTGCTTAGTTTCTCTTTATAAATTATAAAAGATAATATGGTAACAAGAGCTGGATATATAAAATGCATTGTGGTAGCTAATCCTACTGCGATATAATTATAGGATAAAAATAAAGTCAAAGCCGTAGTAGAATATCCCAGTACTCCAATAATCATAAGTATTATAAATTGCTTTTTATTAATCTTAAAATTCACTTTAAAAATAATAAAATAGCCTAATAATAATATGCTTGCTACTAAAAATCTAAGGGCAACTACTGTTACAGGATTTAACCCATTATTATAGGCAATTTTCGTAAATATAGGCATAAATCCAAAACCTATAGAAGAAAGCATAGCATAAATAACTCCATTAATTTTTCTCATATTTCTCCTCCCTTATACAACCCTTAGACCATTTTAATACTTTAATAGAAATTTATCAATTTTTATATTTATTTTTACTTAAAAACATAATAAAAAAAGTATTCATAGCTCTTAAATTTAACAAACTGTCATAGCTGTTACAGTCTATGCATAAGTTAAACATAAGCTACAAATACTTCTTTTTTATATTATATGCAAGATATCTTATTATAGTACCTTTCTCAACTGGTCCACCTTATACTCTTTTATAATTTTATTGTTAGCTTCATCTATAACAATCAATTTAACCATATCACCGCTCACTTTTAAAACTCTGCCTTTTTGTTTACTTCCTATTACATTTACGGGGGTTCCATTTGTTATTACTTTTAAAAAATTTCCATCACAATATTGGCATTTTTCTGGATTATCAAATAATCTTTTACAATCAACACAATAATATAGTTTACTCATATAGACACCTCCAAATATTCTGTTAGTATAAATATTTCTATATATGAGTATAATATCCTTTTTTTAAATATATTGTTAATAAATTATTAATTATTATCTTTATACTTTTTTCATACTGTGATAAAATTTATTCTAAGTAACTAATAAAATCAAATACTAAAACCTACTTCTTCTTATAATACTTAATGAAAGGAAGTTTTTATGTATATAACAATATTTTATATTGCAATTTGTATAGTCTTCTTTTTCTTTGGAAGAAAAAATTACATTAAAAAAGCAGAAAGATTAAACAATAATATAAGGGAATTTAACGATGAAATTTTAATTAAATACAATTCTTTAAATTCTGATGAGAAAATTAAATTTAAAAAGTCTTTAAGTGAATTAGAACTTGCATATTTTAAAGACATGCTTGAAAATGATTTTAAATACAGCAATAATATAAGCAGTATTCAAAACTATATTCTTCATTTACAGGATATTATGATGAAACTAAAGTTTGTGAAAGGTAATTAGTGCTATAAATATATGTATTTAACCAATACTATATATAATACTTTTCTATATTTTATTACATAAAATATAGAAAAGTATACAAACTACTAATAGCATGGTATATTGACTTTTAAAGGAGTGAAAATAATGAATAAAAAATTTGGGAAAGTTATAAAAACCACGCTTACAGTTATAGGAGCAGCAGCAATAGCAAAAGTAGTGTCAGATAAGTTTTCTAAAATCCATAACAAAAAACTTTGTGATTGTATTAATGAAAAATTTAATAATGGTAAAAATATAGTTATTAAATCTTTTACAGAAGAAGAATGTATTCACTGTGGTGATGATAATTTGAAATATGCTGCTAAGAAAAATGTTCTTAAAAATCAAGAAAATCATATAATAACACCTGATATCAAAAAATATGAATTTCCAAATAATGAAGAACATACTTCAAATTATTCTATAAAAATAAATAGTAGTTCTCATAATTGCTGCGAAGATAATAAAAATGATTTTATTTACCAGGAAATAACTAATGATAAAGAGGACAATGTGATTTAAAATATCTAAGATAACAACTAATAAAAAATTGAATTAGTTACATTTAATTTTTTAGCAATTAGGGTAAAATAAAAAATTCCTATAAGTGATTTATAGGAATTTTTTATTCTATTTAAATTATTCTATTCACTTTCAGCCCAATTTGCTGGGTATGTTATATATACAAATCTAGCATGATCTGGAACTGTGAAATGTATTGAAGAGTTTTTAGGAATAAATATTAAATCACCTTTATTACCTACAACTTTTCTTCCATCTATATCAATTTCTAGAGTTCCATCAATTATATAATCTACTTCATCATATTTTAATGTCCAAGCAAAACTAGTTTGATCCATTTCCATAACACCACATCCTAGTCTTGGACTTTCTTCAAGTGTTAATACGTCTTTTAGGTAAACCTTATCTCCCTCTTTACCAGTATCAAATTTTTCTGGTTTTACAGTGCTAGTTTTTATTGACATTATTCCACTTGGATCTACGTGTTTTTCAAATTCAGGAGCTACTTTTCCTAATTGCTCTGCGATTAATCTTCTTAGTATTTCTTCAAGTGCTTTTTCATTTATGTTCTCCATAACAACATCTCCTTAATATATCTTATTTGCTTGATTCATTTTTTGGTGTCATCAAGCAAGCTAAAACTACTGCTGAAGCACCCCCTACTAGTTTAGCAACTATCATAGGTGCAATCATATCTTTATTAACCCCTGCTGCAAATCCTAAATGGTCTCCAAATACGAAGGCAGCACTTACAGCAAAAGCAACATTAATTATCTTTCCTCTATTGTCCATGTCTTTCATCATACCAAACATAGGAATACTGTTAGCTAATGATGCTATCATGCCAGCTGCAGCTACTTCACCTATACCTAGTAATGAACCTAATTTCATTAATGGTTTCTTAAATACTTTAGTTATAAAGTGTACTAATGGATATGCTCCTGCAAGAACTATTGCAATATCCCCAACTACTTTAATTCCTTCTGAAAGTGGAGCCATTCCTGGAATTATAACTATTCCAGTGATTGTTTCAATTATTATAGCAGCTAAACCTACAGTTATAACAGCTGTTACAAATTTTCCAAAGTATGTGAAACCTTTTATCATTTTTTCTGGTGCTAATTTTAATCCTATAGCAATAAGTATTGCAACTATTATTATAGGAGTTAAGTTCATAAGAACTACTAGTGGAGATAATCCTGCTAATAATCCTCCAACGAAAGATCCTATTGGAATTGTTATTATACCTGCAAGAACACCTCTTGCTAAAAATTTATGATCTTCTTTTTTAATAATTCCTAATGCGACAGGTATAGTAAATACTATTGTTGGTCCCATCATAGCTCCTAATATAAGTCCTGCAAAAGGTGCTATTTCTTTTGCTTCTGCTAATTGTTGAGCTAATTGATATCCACCCATATCACAAGCTAATAATGTTGTTGCAAACATTGATGGATCTGCTCCAAGTGCTTTATAAACTGGAACAACTATTGGCTTTAACACATTTGCTAAAACTGGAGCTAGTGATATAATTCCTACCATAGCTAATGTTAAAGCACCCATAGCCATAATTCCTTCTTCAAACTGTTCACCATATCCAAATTTGTTTCCTAGGATTTTGTCAACAGCTCCTACAACCATGAATATTACCATAATATACATTATAATTTGATTTATATCCATATAGCCAACCTCTTTCCTTAAATAAATTTTATAGATTGTCTAAAAGAATTTTACTAGGAGATGGAATAATTGTCTTATGAATTATTTTTTTAGGTTCAATAATAGATTCAGCTATATTAATTGCCTCTTCTACACTGCTTACAGAACCTGTAACTACAAAATAAGATTTTCCTCCAATACCATTACCAATAACCAATTTTACTAATTTAACAGAAGCTGATTTTAATGCAATATCTAAAGATATTAATGAAGACGTAACATTAACAGTTTCCATTACACCTACAGCATCAAATCTATCAATAAGGGATCGTTTTTTAAGTCCGTTTATTAAATCTTCATGAGCGTTAGTAATGACAAAACTTGCTATTATATTTTTATTTACTATATCCTTTGAGGTTTCAATAGCTTCTTTTACTTCTTCTACATCACCACAAAGTATAATCATAAATTTACCTGGACATATATGTTTTAATGTGACAACTTCAACATTTGATGCCTTAAGCATAATGTCTGCTATTTCAATTCCTCTTGCAATACTATTAAACTCCATTAATCCTAAAGATTTGCTCATAAAATCAACTCCATGTAATGTGTATTTATCTTAATTCTAATTTGTCAACTATACCTACAATGGTTGCATCTATTGGTGGTCTTTTATCACCAAGTATATATCTTGCAGAGCTTCCAGAAACAATTAGTACTTGATCTCCAATTCCTGCTCCAACGCTATCTACTGCAACAATTGCATCATCTAATTTTTCACCATTGCAATCTAATCTTCTTACAACTAGAAATTTAAATCCATTAAGACCGTCATCTTTTCTTGTAGCCCATAGATTTCCTACTACTTCTCCAATAATCATAATTAAATCCCTTCCCTCTCCTAATAAACTTCTTTAACTCTCAAATTTTATTAGTAATTTATTTATTCTAGCAAAATCTTTAGCTAATGGTGTAACTATAGATTTTCTAGGAATTACTATCTCTTTTATTCCGTCTTTATATAAATTTTTCAAATCTGTTTCAGATATTAATTTTTTATTAATTACTAATTGATTCACGCCTACTTCAACTGTAGCTGAAACTTTTTCATTATTTTCTTTAATATTGCCTTCACCTTTTAAAGCAGATAAAAGTCCTTTTAATCCTACAAATTTAACTCCATAGTTTTTAAGTTTTTCTTCATGACTTTTAAAAGTATCAAGTAAAGCTGTATTAGCGGTAGCAGTATACTTTTTATATTCTACCCCTTTTTCCATAGCATATAAGTTTAGTCCTTTTAATGCTGCTTCAATTGCAACTTTTTCTTTCATTGATCCTTGAATAGTTAATGAAAGATTAGTTAATTCACCATTAGAAATGTTTTGTAATATTATTCCTTCATAACTTTCAATATCATTCATATCATCTAAACAATGGACAATAAAATCATTATCTTTTAATGCTCCAGATAATATAGGACATAAGTCTTTTGAATGTTCAAGAATTAATAATTTCTTTTTTGATTTATTATTTTCTTCTAGCATTATTTTTAATCTTTTCATAACTTCTTTTGTTATAAGTTCTATTAATTCTTCATTTTTCATTATTATCCCCCTTATTTTACGCAGTTAATTGCAATACCCAAAGGAGTAACTAAGAAAGGGTTAATTGGTTTTACTGTTTCTATACCAGTTTCCTTTTGAATAATATTTTCAATGCCTTTTAAACAGCAGGTACCACCAACTAAATAAATCTTCTCTACATTAAATCCTTTTATATGAGAACTAACAATAGAAGCTATCTTTTGAATTACTGGTGTTACCATTGGAAATACATCTCTATAATTTTCAGGATCTTTTTTTCTATCCTCAGCTTCTTCAAATGGTATTTTATAAGCACCTGCTACAACTAATGATAATTGAGTTCCTCCAGTAGCTTCATCAGCAGTATAAATAACTTTGCCATTTTCAAATATTGAAAGACCAGTTGTTCCTCCACCAACATCAACTACAACTCCATTTTCTATTTGTAGCACTGCATTTGCTGCTGTAGGCTCATCCTCTACAGATACAACCTCCATACCAGCACCTTCAACTACATAACTATGAGTTTTAATGTCTCTCTCACTAGTTCCCGGTGGAACAGCTATAGCAGCTTTTGTAAGTTCTCTTCCCAGTTTATCTTCTATTTTTTTCTTTAGTTTTCGAACTATATCAGTAGCTCCAATAAAATCAACTACAAGGCCATCTCTAACTACTTGAGCAAATTGCATTTCACAAGCAACAGGATTTTTATGTTTATCTAGTACAACAATTACTATATAAGCTGTTCCTAAATCTACTCCTACATAAAGCTCATCATTTTCTTTTACTTTGACTGGCTTTTTAATGGTCTTTTCAACGGCTTTAATTAGATTATCTACTCTATTTAAATCTTTCATAGATTAATCCTCTCTATTTAACTATTGTTGCACGAAGTCCTTTTGTAAAACCACAAGCATTTGCTTCGTCATAATCAAGATGTATAGCTGTGTTAAATTTATCACTTACTCTAACAGCTACATTTTCAAATATTAATCCTCTTTCACCGCAAATTCTGATTTTAATTTCTTCTCTATCTTTCACTCCAAATTTTGCTGCATCTTCTGGTGTTATATGCATATGTCTTTTAGCTGCAATAACTCCCTCTTCTATTCTTAATGCTGCTTTTGGTGTAGCTATAATTACAGAAGGAGTACCTTTAATATCACCAGACATTCTAACTGGAGCTTTTACTCCTATAGAAACTGCATCACTTTTTGATAATTCTACTTGAGTATTTTCTCTTACTGGTCCTAATACTGAAACATTTTGTATTATTCCCTTAGGTCCTATAAGAGTAACTTTTTCTTCACATAGATATTGTCCTGGTTGAGATAACTCTCTTTTGTTAGTTAATTGATAACCTTTTCCAAAAAGAGTGTCCACATCATTTTGTGAAAGATGAACATGACGGCCAGAAGCTTCTACAAGAATTGTATTATCTTCTTCTCCACCTTGTAATCTTTTGATTACTTCATCTATAATATAATTTACATTTAAATCTACTGTACTCAAAATTGTCACCTCTTATTTATACTTTCCAGAAAGATATTTACACATCATTATATAAAAACAACTGCTTAACCTATTTAAAGCTAGTGCTATATCATTTCTAGTTAGTTCACCATCTTCGTTTTTAAATGCTCTTAAAGCATCAATTTCAACTTCTCTGCTTTCTGTTCTTAGTGCATTTAAAGCTACAACTACATCTCCCATTTCATAAGTTGGAAAGATTATATGGTCTATATTAAAATATTTTTTAGGGTTATGAGAAACTGCTCTTAATTCTTCTGAATTTAATCCTATTAAAGAAATCTCTGGTAACTCTTTTTCTGTAACTTCTACTTCTAATATCTTTCTCACATAAGCTAAAATTTCTTCTAAATCTTTCAATACTTTTTTTTCATTTAAATTTTTGCATTGAATTTCAGTTTGTAATATCTTAGCTTGAAGACTGTCTAATCTTCCTCTTAGTACAATCCTTCTGTGATCTTTTGATACTAATTTATTACCATTTAGCTGAGTCATATGCTCTGGCTTATTTTGAAAAACTCCACCATTCATATGAACATATTTAGGATTGAATATATTTTCTTCCCTTTGAATATTCTGATTACTTTTTTCAGTTCGTTCTTCTTCATATACCAATTTTATATGTTTGTCTTGTAGATATTGTCTTGCTGAAGGAGTTACTATTGTTCCTCTTTCAATAACATATTCTGTTAAATTTTCGTTTTTTAATTTACTTCTCAAAGTACTTTCTGTTAAAACACTCATCATCTCACATCCTTATATAAGATGGACATTAATTTATTAATACATAATACTTGTAGCATTAAATACTACAAGTAATAATTCTATTTACTTTACATTCACCACGCTCATGCCAAATGGCATGAGCTTTTGTGATGACTGTATAAAGCTTTAGGCTTTGGTCTAGTTTGAAGTTTTAAATAAAGTGTTTAAAACTTCTTTTATCATATTCGTAATTTTTAAGATTATTTAAATTATTATTATTCGTATTTTGGAAGTATAACTTCAACTTCTGTATGTGGTCTTGGGATTACGTGTACTGATATTAATTCTCCAACTCTTTCAGCAGCTGCAGCTCCTGCATCTGTAGCAGCTTTAACAGCTCCAACGTCTCCTCTTACCATAACTGTAACTAATCCAGCACCAATTTGTTCTTTTCCTATTAAAGTTACGTTTGCAGCTTTAACCATAGCATCTGCTGCTTCTATTGCTCCTACTAATCCTTTAGTTTCAATCATTCCTAATGCGTTCATATTTGCCATTTTAAAATTCCTCCTCAATTTGCATAAAAAATTATTTTTAAATTTAGTTTAATTTATATTAATTTTATTTATTACTTTATTTGTGTTAATTTTTCAATGATTTTATTCACGATTAAATCTAATTGATCTTGAGAAATTGTAGCTGTTCCATTTTCACATTGAGCTACATTTCCTTTAATTTCTTCTAACTCTCTTACACCATAAGCTACTCTTTTGATGTTTAATAGGTTCATTGGTCCTATATTGTCAGAAGTTGAACTTCCTCCTACAGCACCGCATCCTAATGTAAGTGCTGGAACAATATTTGTTGATCCTCCAATTCCACCTAAAGCACCTGGTGTATTAACTAATAGACGAGAAACTGGTATTTTTAATCCAAATTCTCTTATGATTTCTTCATTTTCACAATGTAATACTAAAGTATGACCTTTACCTTCATTCATTAATATTTCTGTGCAAAGTTTTATTCCTTCTTCAACATTTTTTACTGTATAGAATGCTAATATTGGAGTAAGTTTTTCTCTTGAATAAGGATTGTTCTTTCCTACTGTAGTTTGCTCTGATATTAACACTTTAGTTCCTTGAGGAATATTTAACTTAGCCATTTCAGCTAGTTTTTCTACACTTTTACCAACAATTTGTGGATTCATTGTTCCATTAGCTCTTAATATGAAGTTTCCAAGTTTAGTAGATTCTTCTTCATTTAAGAAATACATTCCTTGTTTTATAAGTTCTGCTTTAACAACATCTTTCATAGATTCTTCTACTACTATTGATTGTTCTGAAGCACAAATTACTCCATTATCAAAAGTTTTACTATCAATGATTCTCTTAACTGCTAAAGAAACATTTGCTGATTTATCTATAAATGCTGGTCCATTTCCAGGTCCAACTCCTATAGCTGGTGTTCCTGAACTGTAAGCTGCTTTAACCATAGCTTCTCCGCCAGTAGCAAGTATTAATGATGTATATTTATGTCTCATTAATTCATTTGTAGCATCAAGAGATGGTATTGTAATGCATCCAATTAATCCTTCTGGAGCACCTGCTTTTATTGCTGCTTCATTTAATATTCTTGCAGTTTCAATAATACATTTTTTTGCATTTGGGTGTGGAGAAATTACTATACCATTTCCAGCTTTTAATGCAATTAATATTTTGTATATAGTTGAAGATGTTGGATTTGTTGAAGGAATTAATCCTGCAATAACTCCTACTGGTACAGCTACATCACAAACTTTATTTTCTTTGTCTTCTTTTATGATACCAACAGTTTTTAAGTCCTTCATGTTCTCATAAACCATTTTGCTGGCAAATACGTTTTTAACAATTTTATCTTGCCATTTACCAAATCCTGTTTCTTCCCAAGCCATTTTAGCTAATTTAACAGCTTCACGTTCTCCAGCTTCTGCTATAGCTTTTACTATTGAATCAACTTTTTCTTGAGAAAAAGTTTTGTATATTTCTTGAGCCTTTTTCGCATTAACGATAAGGTTTCTAGTTTCTTGTATTGACATTAAGTCTTTATCTAGCATTTCCATTTTTTATTTCCTCCTACTGTTCTTTCAGTATGGCTTCAATAAGCTGATCTTTCTTACTAAATTTAATTTGTTTTTTTGTAAGTGAAAGCTTTTTTCGCTCTTTTAATTCTCTTGCAATAGTTCTAAGTTCTGGAACTTTTAGTGCTTCTAATTCACTACGATCTTCAAACTTAATTTTTATATTTTTTTTATTTTCTACTTTTTCATTTTCTATTGCAATTAAATTACCTTCTGATTCTTGAACATAATCTGCTTCATTGACATTTTCTACAGTATTTAATACGTCTTCATTTTTGTTATCTTCCAAATCATTTACATCAACATTTTTATCTTCAATTTTAGTAGGTAAGATCTTATCTGGTATTTCTTCTATTTTTTTAGAACTATCTTTCTTTTTGCCATCTAATATATTCCATACATTCTCTTCTGCTCTTGCTATTACATGAGCATTTCTTAAAGTGCCTAATCTATCTACTGCTGAGCATGCAGCTTCTATTGATGCTTTTACAGAAGCTACATCTCCAGTAATAAGTATAGTAACTATACCACCTGTAACAAATTCACAGCTTACGAGCTTAACATTTGCAGATTTTAAAGCTACATCTAATCCTTCAACGGCTCCTATAAATCCATATGTTTCTATAAGGCCTAGTGTTGCTTCTTTCATACCGATAACCTATTTTAATACTCTGTAGGATTTTCTGCTACAAATTTAACTGCTTCTGCAAATGCATCACAAGCGGCTTTTACAGCAGATTGGCTTCCAGTTAATAATCCTCCACCAAAGTTTGTTTCAGATGGTGGTCCAAAGAATGCTTTTAATTCAACTGCTGCTGCTTTCATTGCTGCATCTAATGCATACATTGCTTCAAGAGGTGGAGCTATTAAATAAGCTATTGCTTCTCCCTCTTTAACTCCAGCTGTTTTAGAAAGATAAGAACCTGTTCTTGCTATAGGTTGCGCATAATATACTATGCTGTCATCATCATTAGCACTGTAAAATGATGCAACACCACTTTCAATAAAGTCAACCAATGCATTTAGTCCGCTTCTAACTTCTGCTGGACTTGGTCCTGCTAATATTCCTATTACTTCACCAGCAAGCTTTGTATTGGCATTTGCAGCTCCACCATAGAATGATTTTGCATAAACAACTTCAACGTCAGCAGCTTTTGTTGCTTCATCTAGTGCAGTGTAAGTAACATCGTCACTATCTGCAGTAATTATTCCTATACTTCTATGTTCAGGCTTTAGTTCAAGTTCTTTTGCCATATCAGCATTAACATTAGCTATCAATTTAACACTTAATACTGATGCACGAAGTTGATCATTTTTCATAATAACATTCCTCCTGAATTATAATTTTAAATCTAATCCACTTGCCTTCTTCTCTAACATTAGCTTGATGATATCTGCTATATATGCACCAGCTTCAACTGCTGGAGTTCCGCCTTTGTGTATGTTAGATACAACTGTTCTTCTTGATTCTGGCATTCCAACTGTTCCTTTGTATGCTATATAAGCACTCATACTCTCAGCTGTTACAAGACCTGGTCTTTCTCCTATAAGTAAGCAAGTTACATCTGCTCCAATTTCTTCAGAAATAACATCCATTGCTCCAACTCTTCCTAATTTAACAAAGAATGGAGTTCCTACTGATATACCATAGCTTTCTAATCCTTGTATTAATGCTGGTAATATATCTTTAACATTTGCTTCTATAGCTTTTGAGCTTAATCCATCTGATACATAAACTTGAACTTGTGGATGTTTCTTAAAAGAACTTAATTTTGATAATTCTTCTTTTGAAATAGCTCTTCCAAGGTCTGGTCTTGTAATATATTCATCTTTTGATGAACACATTGTATTTATTATTGGAAGATTCATCTCTTTTAATAAATCTTCATTAACGTCTGTGAAAACTGAGTCTTGAGCTGATGCGTGGTCTGCTCTAAATCTTAACATTGTTTCAGTTTTATATCTTGCTCCTGTTCTTCCTATACCTAATCTTGCAGGAGTATGTTGTTTCATTTTTAAATAACCTTCAGCATCAGCTGGGTTGTCAACTAAAAGTCTAGTTTTTAAATCTACTTCTGTTATATCTGGAATCATTCCATTAGCATCAACAGTACTTTCTTCAGTTTTGCTAGGTGCACTGACAATGTTTCCTCCTTGCTTTGTTGCCATTTCAACTAAAACTTGCTCTACTAATTTTTTTAAATCATTTTCTGAAAACATTTGGTTACCCCCTTCTACTTCTTAAGAAATACAGAAGCGTCTCCTGCGTTTCCTGTTAACTTACCGTTTTCTATGAAATTCCATTTTTCTAGCCATGCTTCAAATTCAGCTATTGGTTTCTTACCTAATAATTCTCTTAAAGCTGCTGTTTCATGGTATCCTGTAGTTTGGTAATTAAGCATTACGTCATCTCCATGTGGAATTCCCATAAAGTATGTGCATCCTGCAGTAGCTAATATCATTGCTAAGTTTTCTACGTCATTTTGATCTGCTTTCATGTGGTTTGTATAACAAACGTCACATCCCATTGGAATACCTGTTAATTTACCCATGAAGTGGTCTTCAAGACCTGCTCTTATAACTTGTTTGCTGTCATATAAATACTCTGGTCCTATAAATCCAACAACTGTATTAACTAAAAATGGTTCGTACTTTTTAGCAAATCCATAACATCTAGCTTCCATTGTTACTTGGTCTGCACCAAAGTTAGCATCTGCTGATAATTCTGATCCTTGACCAGTTTCAAAGTACATTACATTTGGACCTGCTGCTGTTCCTTCTTTTAATGCTAGGTCTCTTGCCTCTTGTATTAATGCTGCATTTATTCCAAATGCTTCGTTACCCTTTTGAGAACCTGCTATACTTTGGAATATTAAGTCTGTTGGAGCTCCTTGTTTTATTGCTTCCATTTGAGTAGTTACGTGTGCAAGTACACAGTTTTGAGTTGGTATTTCATATTTTTGCTTTGTTTCTTCAAATCTTTTTAATACTTTAACTACACTTCCTACAGTATCATCAACTGGGTTTAATCCTATTAAAGCATCTCCTATACCATAAGTTAATCCTTCTAATAGAGAAGCTAATATACCATCTGGATCATCTGTTGGGTGGTTAGGTTGTAATCTTGCTGATAAAGTTCCAGCCTCACCAATTGTTGTATTACAATGAGCAGTAACTTTAATTTTGTTTGCCCCATAAACTAAGTCTAAGTTAGACATTAATTTTGCAACAGCAGCAATAACTTCACTTGTTAAACCTCTGCTTACTCTTCTAATGTCAGCTCCTGTAGTATTTTCATTTAAAATCCATTCTCTTAATTCAGCAATAGTCCAATTTTTAATTTCAGAATATATTTTTTCATTAACAGAATCTTGTATAATTCTTGTTATTTCATCCATTTCATATGGGACTACTGGATTATTTCTTATATCTGCTACTGTTAAATTGCTAAGTACAACTTTTGCTGCTACTCTTTCTTGAGCAGTTTCAGCGGCTACTCCAGCTAATTTGTCACCTGACTTTTCTTCATTAGCTTTTGCTAAAACATCTTTAACGTCTTTAAATTGATACACTTTACCAAATAATTTTGTTTTTAGTATCACTTTCTTCACCCCTCTATAAAAATTATGAATTGAATACTAAGGTTTTTATTACTACTGGAACGACTTTACCATTTACTAATGGTTTTCCAATATCTATATAGTCTCCATTTTCAACTTTAATGCTGTCTATACAAACTACATTTTTCTTTTTTCCTAATTGGATATATATAGTTTGACCTAGCACTTTAGCTATATCATTTTCAACTATTACGAATATTGGATAATCCTTTTCTAAGAGTTCAGCCATTCCATTTATAAGCGCTTTAGACAATTTTTGAACTTGTTCAAAGGAAGGATTTTTAATTCCTTTTAATGCTACTGCAACCCTTTGACTTTCATTTTCCAAATTAAACCAATTAAGTTTTTCTTTTATTGACTTTTCAATAGATTCAAAGCCACCATTTTCATCTTCTGTAGATAATTTTAAAATTGGAAGATTTTTTTCTGGGAATACATCAGCAGTATATGTTATGGTACTTCCACTGATATCAGTAGTGTGGGACCCAGCTCCTACAACAGTAGCTCTTATGGTCTCAACAGAAGTCCTTATCTTTAATTTTGTAGCTAGGTTAGATTTGTTAATTTCTTCTCCTAACACAACTCCCATATCTCCAAATCTAAAAGGATCTGAATAATCTTCATTATATATATAATCAGCTACTCCACCTGAAAAAGTTATATATTCAATGTTGTAGCCATCTTTTAAACCTTTGTTAGTTTGTATTTCATCATACATTGATGATCTTTCTTTAATACAAACTGCCTCTTCTAAAATTCCAGCCATTGCTCTTGCAATTTTTCTTATTTTATCTACTTCTGCAATATCTCCAACTTCGATATTTACACCAATAGATTCTGCTAATTTTTTAATTTTAGGATATATATAATAGATTTTTTTTGTGTCTTTATCAATTTTTATAAGCCTTCCACCTATGTCTAAACATCCAGTATCAATTAATTCACCATTCTTAAATAAAGCTAGATTAGATGTTCCTCCGCCTATATCAATATTTACAACATAAGCATTTTCATCATCGGATATCTTATCTGCACCTGCTCCTCTTCCAGCAATAATTGATTCTAAATCTGGACCAGCAGTAGCTACTACAAAGTCGCCGGCAAATCCACTTAAGCTCTGAAGAACTTCATTTGCATTTTCTTTTCTTGCAGTTTCACCAGTAATTATTACTGCTCCAGTTTCTACATCACTTGGCTTAACTCCAGCTTTTTTGTATTCACTTTCTATTATTTCCCTTACTTTATCTTTATCTATTTTGGTTTGAGTTATAAGTGGAGTAAAATAAATTTCACTTCTATAAATAATGTTTTTATCAACAATTTTAATTCTTGGTACAGAAAAGTTACTTGCTGTATTTTCAATAGTTATATTACTAAATACTAGCTGAGTAGTAGATGTACCAATATCTATACCAACGCTTAAAATTTCTTCTCTCACTCTTCTCACCTCACTTTTCAGCTTACAATTTTAAATTGTTTTATAAATAAAAGCCCAGAATTTTTATTATTTAATAGTCATTAATATAACTATTAAATAATAAATACTCTGGGCTTCATTGCCACTGCATAAGCACTACATTGTACTTAATATTTAATTTTTAAAATCAAAAACTGCTGTTGTTCCTTGAGAATTTGAATATATATTTAAATTCCCATTCAATTTATCATTAACTAGACTTCTTACTATCATAAGACCTAGACTACTTTCCTTTATTGAGTTAACATCAAATCCTACCCCATCATCTATTATAGAAATAGTTGAATAGATATTGCCTTGTTCAATCTTTATTGTAATTTTTCCAGCAGTTCTATCCTTAAAAGCATGTTTTAGTGAATTTTGAAGTAATTCGTTTACAACTAGTGCTATGGAAGTGGATTTGTCAGAGTTGATTGAAAAATCATCCCCTACTATATTCACTTGTAAATCTACATTATCTCTCTTTTCAACACTTACTATGCTTGCTTTTATTTTATTTATAACTTCTTTGATGTTTACTTCATCGATACCTTGTTTTGCTAGTATTTCATGTGTTGCCGCTATACTTAATATTCTATTTATGCTTTCATTCATAGCATTAGTAAACTCTTCTCCTTTAATTCTTCTTGATTGAAGTCTTAAAAGACTAGCAATAGTTTGAAGGTTGTTTTTTACTCTATGATGAATCTCTTTTATTACTACAGATTTTAATATAAGTTCTTTTTCTTTTTGTCTCATATCTGTAACGTCACTAATAAGCATAACTAAATTAAGTACTTTACTACTTTGAACAATATATTTTACTTGAAGTGAAATATCTCCTATATCAATATCTTTAACATCCATGCAGCCATTATTCACAACTTCTTCAAAGGAACAATTGTATAAAGATAAATTTGAAAAGTCCATACCAACTAAGTCTTCTTTATACCCTAACTTTTTATAAAGTTCCTCTGCTACAGGATTTTTAAATCTTAATACTCCATTTTCATCAAAAATAAGTATTGCATCATTTATATGATATGTTATATCACTTTCTTTATAGTTTCTATTAGCTATTTGAGAAGTGAGTTCCTCATTAGTTTTAGCTAATATCTCTAATTTTCTATTGCTACTTAATGTCTCAGTTATATCTTTTTCTACGATTAAAACTCCAATAGTTTTATTTTCCCTATTTCTAATAGGCTCTACATTTTGCTTGACCTTTATGTGTTCTTGGGTTATTGCCTTTAAATCTCTTGATGGCACTCCCAACTCCAAAGTTCTAAGTGATGCTGGTTCATTTTGTCTTTCAGCAAATTTTCCAACTACTTTTTCTTTATATAATGAATTTTTTGTACTTGGTTTTGCTTCTGCTACAACTATTGCTTCTCCACTATGTTTAGTTGGACAGTCTATAAAAACGTTAGCATTTGCTGAATCTGCAATTAACTGAAGAGTAGTAGCTATGTTTTCTATAATTAATATATCGCTCTCTTTTAAACTAGTATATTTTAAACATAAATCTCTTATTTCACTCATTTTTATTCCCACTTATTAACTATTCTTCACTCATTACAATTATCTGAGATATTTCTTCCATAGTTACCCTTTTTTTCATACTTAAATTTCTTATACTACTATAAGCTTCATCTTCTGTTATATTTTTTTGTTTCATTAGTATGCCTTTGGCTTTTTCAATAATTTTTCTAGCCTCCAGCTTTTTTTCAATACTTTTCATATCATCTTTAATTTTTTTAAATTCTTTTGATTTAGCTAAGCAAACCTCTATATTTGGAATTAAAGATTTATTATCTAGGGGTTTAACTAAGTAACCTATTACCCCTACTTCTTTTGCCTTTTCAATAAATGTTTTATCACTATAGGCACTTAAAAGCACTATTCCATTTGCCAATCCCTCTTGATTGATTATTTTAGATGCATTTAAGCCATCTAAAAGCGGCATTTTTATATCCATAATTATTAGATCAGGCAAATATTTTCTGCACATTTCAATGGCATCAAAGCCATCGGAAGCTTCTGCTACAACGCTGTAACCTGCTTCTTCTAACATTTCTCTAATATCCATTCTTGTAATAGGTTCATCATCGGCTATTACAATTCTTTTAGTCATATTCTACACCTCTTTTGGAATTTAATAAGTCTTATATAAGTCTTATTTTATCACAAAATGTCTATTTACATTCCAAATATTTTTTTAAATCTTCTAATCCATCATTATTTATTGAACTTACAGGGAATATTTTCTCTGCACCTGCTTGTTTTAAAAACTCTTCTGATCGTTTTAAATCATCTTCATTTTTACACAAATCAATTTTAGTACAAACTCCTATGATGGGCTTATCAAATATGCTTCCAAAAGCTGGTGGGAAAACACTAAGTTCTCTACTGCAATCTTGTATTAAAACTATTACATCCGCCTCAGATGAGGTTACGATTAATGCGTTATAATACATTTTGTTGTCTATATATTCTCCAGGTGTATCAATAATATAATCTCTAAAATCTACAGCCTGCGTTTTCTTATATTCTATTTTTTCGTTGCTTAATGCTTGTGTTAAAGTTGTTTTTCCTGATCCTGTTGTACCTATAAACATTACCTTTTTCACAAAACTTACCTCCTAAGATTTTGTGATTTTTGCTATGGAGAATGAAAGCACACTGCTTAGCATATTACAAACTTCATTTAAAGAAGATTCTACGCTAGAAACATCTCCTGTTATCACTAATGAACCACTGAATCTATCAACAAATCCAATTTCAACACCAGCGGATTTAGTAGCAACATCTGCTGCAATTATAGCTGCTTCACTTGGAGTTATTGTTAAAATTCCAATTGCTTCATTATATTCATCACTAAGTCCTAATTTTTTATAAACTGTTTTATTAGGATGAGCGATTAGGTGAGCTAATGTAATCTGTTTTCCAGGTACATATTCTTGTATGACTCTTTGTTTTTCTTCCAAAGACCTCACTCCAATCTAAAAAGCATAAAAAGCCCCCTAAAAATACACCATAAGTACTTTTAAGGAGCTTCATTGCTCTAATCAATTTGTTGTACGCCATTGAACAACTTTTAATTAATATCTTTTATGGTTTTATTATATATGTTCATTATATAATTGTCAATTAGTTTGTTAAAAAATATTGAATTAATTGATAACGATTTTATTATATCCCATTATAGACTTTTTTAAACAATTCTTTAAGCTCTTCTACCTTAGGTTCTCTTGGGTTAGTAGCTGTACAACCATCTTGTAGAGCTATTTCTGCTAAATCATTTAAATTATCTTCAAAATCTTTGCTTGAAATTCCTAAGTCTTTAATTTTGTTAGGTATTCCTACAGATTTAATTAAATTTTTAACTGCATTAATTAATACTCTAACCCCTTCACGAACACTGTTAGAACTTGTAAGTCCTAAGAATCTTGCTATTTCAGCATATCTTTCTGCTGCTTTTGTGTATTCATTTCTATTCATAGATTTAATGTTTGCATTGTATTCTATTACATATGGTAATACTAATGCATTTGCTTTACCATGTGGTATGTGGAATCTTCCTCCAAGTATATGCGCCATACTATGGTTAACTCCTAATGAAGAATTAGTAAAAGCTATTCCTGCTATACAAGAAGCATTGTGCATTTTTTCTCTTGCTTCTAAATCTTCTCCATTGTTATAAGCTTTTGGCAGATAATTAAACACTAATTTTATTGCTTTTTCTGCTAATGCATCAGTGAAATCTGAATTTTTTGTTGATACATATGCCTCAATAGCATGAGTTAAAACATCTATACCTGTATCTGCTGTTATTGATGCTGGAACAGATTTTACTAGTTCAGCATCTAATATTGCCATATCTGGCACCATTTCCTCTTCTACTAAAGGATATTTTACATTAAGCTTTTTATCTGTGATTACTGAAAATGCAGTAACCTCAGAACCTGTTCCACTTGTAGTAGGTATTGCTATAAATAATGGTTTTTTAACTTCTGCATCAGGGCTTAATCCTTTTTTAACTAATGCTCTAAAATAGCTTATTGCTTTAGAAGCATCAATGGCTGAACCACCGCCCATAGCAATTAAAGCGTCTGGATTAAATTTATCCATAGCTTTTATTCCTTTTGATACCACTTCAAGTGGTGGATCTGGAACTACTTCTGAAAAAATTTCATATGAAATTGAAGCAGCTTCTAAATGATCAGTTACTTTGTTGATAAATCCTGAAGTAACCATAAATGGGTCAGTTACTATAAAAGCTCTTTTACAGTTTATATTTCTTAGTTCTTTTAATTCACCAACTCCAAAATGAACCTTAGGTCCCATATTAAAATTGCTCATTTTATCACTTCCTACTTTCTATTTTAAAATTAATGATTAACATAAAAAATTTTAAATGTTAAGTAAATCTCAATTTTTTATATAAATTATCTTTTGCCAACCATCAATTAGTTATCAATATTTATTTTTTCAATCTAAATTAGATATTATAAACAAAAAAGCTCCTTAAGAAAATCTTAAGGAGCACCATTACTCTTTTTTATGTTTACACGCCATTGTGTAAAAATTATTTACTTTTATCAAGTTTGATTTTATTACTTTGCAATAAAAATGTCAATATCCCTGTACTATATTATATCCCTTAAAAGTATAATATATTTATATAGATGTACCATTTGGTAAATTTAATTTAGTTTCTTTAAAATTTATTTTATTAAAGAGGTAGAAATTATGATTATTAATTTTGCTCATAGAGGAGCTAGTATGTATTATCCTGAAAATACAATGTTAGCTTTTGAAAAAGCTATAGAAATGGGTTGTACTGGAATAGAAACAGATGTCCAAATGACTAAAGATGGTACACTTGTACTTATACATGATGAATATTTAGATAGAACCACTGATGGTATAGGCCTTGTGAGAAATTACAGCTATAATGACCTTAGAAAACTTAATGCAGGAAGTTTTAAAGATGAAGTATTTTCTAAATGTAAAATTCCCTCTTTAGAAGAATTTATAGATTTTGTGAAAGATAAAAATATTAAAATTAACTTTGAAATTAAAAATTCTATAATATTATATAAAGACATAGAAGAAAATCTCTTATTTTATCTAATGAAAGAAAAGATAGAAGATAAAGTGATTATATCCAGCTTTAATCATGACTCAATGGATAAATGCAAAAGTCTTAATAGTAGCATCAATACTGGATTATTATTTGAGAAAAAAATTAAAACTGTAAATGAGTATTTATATCCAATTAAGCCAAACTCTCTTCACTTACCTCATAAAGGGTTAAACAGAAAAATAATTGAAGAAGCACATAAAAATAATTTTAAAGTTAATATTTATACAGTGGATAACCCTATCACTATGAGCCTACTTATAAATATGAAAGTAGATGGAATTATTACAAATTGTCCAGATATATTAAATGAAACTTTAAATAATTTAGAATAGACCATAAAGATAAAAGGCTTCAATGAAGCCTTTTATTATTTTTCTACTATTTTTTTAGTTTTTTCAAAAATTTCTTCTGGTGTTAC
This sequence comes from Clostridium faecium, assembly GCF_014836835.1. Lineage (GTDB taxonomy): Bacteria > Bacillota > Clostridia > Clostridiales > Clostridiaceae > Clostridium_J > Clostridium_J faecium. Next base: position 23,708 of record NZ_JACSQB010000006.1, read on the forward strand.
ATTTATTCTATTTACTTTAGTTTCTATAGCTGCTCTTGCAACATATTCTGCTACTTTAGGTGCTATTCTTATATCAAATGGTTCTGGAATAACATAATCTTCATGTAATTCTTCATCAGTAATGATTTCAGCTATAGCTCTAGCTGCAGCTATTTTCATTTCATCATTTATTTCTGAAGCTCTCACATCTAAAGCTCCTCTAAATATTCCTGGAAAAGCAAGTACATTATTAACTTGGTTTGGAAAATCTGATCTTCCAGTACAAACAACCTTAGCTCCTGCTTTCTTTGCTACATCAGGTAATATTTCTGGATTAGGATTTGCCATTGCCATAACTATAGCATCTTTGTTCATAGATTTAACCATTTCACTAGTAACACAGTTAGCTACAGATACGCCTAAGAACACATCTTTACCTTTTAAAACCTCTTCTAAGGTTCCTTGTTCTTTATTTTTATTAGATATTTTAGCCATCTCTTCTTTATATTTATTCATTTTTACTGTACGTCCTTCATATATAGCTCCTTGAGTATCACAAAGTATTACATCTTTTACATTTGATTTTATAAGTAATTTTGCTATAGCTATTCCTGCTGCACCTGCACCATTAATAACTACTTTTATATCTTCCATTTTCTTATTAGCCAACTTTACTGCATTAAACAAACAAGCTAATGAAACTACTGCTGTACCATGTTGGTCATCGTGAAATATTGGAATATCACATATTTTTTTAAGCTCTTCTTCTATTTCAAAACACTCTGGTGCTTTTATATCCTCTAAGTTAACTCCACCAAATGAACTTTCCATTAATTTAACAGTTTCTACTATTTTCTTAGTATCTTTTGTATCAAGGCATATAGGGAAAGCATCTACTCCTGCAAAAGCTTTAAATAGCACTGATTTACCTTCCATAACTGGTAGTCCTGCTGCTGCACCTATATCTCCAAGTCCTAGCACAGCAGTACCATTAGTCACTACAGCTACCCAGTTTCCTTTTGATGTATAATCATAAACCTTATCATAATCTTTGTTTATTTCCATGCAAGGTTCTGCTACTCCTGGTGTATAAGCTAATGTCATGTCTTCTTTGCTCTTTAATGGTACTTTACACTGAAGTGCAATTTTTCCTTCGAAATCTTTGTGAAACTTTAGCGCTCTTTCTTTTAAGTCCATAGTAAATCCTCCATTACAAAAATAATTTTTAACTTCATTAGTTCATTATACTTATATAAACTAAATTATCCTCTACCTTTATAATATATATTATTTGTAATAAATACAACTTTTAAGCCCTAATTATACACTAAATTTAGTATGAATTTATAAAATATTCTGATTATACCTTGTAAATCCTTTGATTTTCATGCAATTTCTCCTTCGAAAAATTATATACTTGATCTAAAAATTTCATTTTGAAAGTTCCAGTCCCTTCAAGGTCTTTTCTTATATATTGCTCAGCTAATTCACCGCAAATTCCAATCAATGTCACTGCTGTTAATGTAGATATTAAATATTCTTTAGTTACAGCAGCTAAAGTTGCAATTACAGCACCTAGTGCACATCCCATAGCAGTAACTCTGCTCATAATACTATGTCCATTTTCTACTATGTAACAAATATTTTTATAACATACAATATCTCTTTTTCCAGTTATACATATTACTGAATTAAATTTATAACTTAAAGCCTCCGCTAGAGTTTTTCCTTCATTTATATAACTATCACCATCTTCATTTTCCTCACTATCTACCCCCTTAGAATTGCTTTCAAATCCACATAAAGTTTTTATTTCAGAAAAGTTTCCTTTAATTACAGAAAATTTAATTTCTTTTAATAAGTTTTCAACTGAACTTTTTCTAAAATTAGATGCACCTACTCCTACTGGATCTAATATTACAGGTATATTTAAACTATTTGCTTTTTTCCCTGCCAATATCATAGATTTTAAAGTATCTTTTCTTAACGTGCCTATATTTATAAGAAGTGATGAAGATTTTGATACTATTTCTTCTACTTCTTCTAAAGCTTCACTCATTATTGGAGAAGCTCCTAAAGCTAAGGTTATATTTGCACAATCATTGCAGCTGACATAATTAGTTATTTCATGTATTAGTGGTTTTTTATCTTTTACTTCCTCTAAAATATAACTTCCAATTTTAAATTCTTCTATAGATTTATACTTATCCATGATTTCCCTCCTTATTTAAAACAGTTATATACCTTTATTAAATAGTTTTTATAACCTTAATTTTTTCAAAGGCTGTAACTAAACCATAAGCAATCATGCTTCCTACTAATGTGCTTATACCAAAAGGTATTATAAAAGCAAAAGCTCCTACAGACTTTCCCATAATTAATTTAGCTATTGGAAAAGACAATAATGCTCCTAATATTCCTGTCCCTACCACTTCTCCTATTACAGCCATAATAGTTTTCTTAGTTTTCTTATAAAAATATCCTGCTAAAACCGCTCCTATCATGCTTCCTGAAAAAGCAAGCAAAGTTCCAGTGCCTAACATATTTCTAAGCAGTGATATACAAAAAGCTATTGCTACAGCATTCATAGGGCCTAATGCTATTGAAGACACAACATTTATAGCATGCTGTATAGGAAAACATTTGGCAGTGCCCATAGGTATATAGATAGCTGAACCTAAAACACCTATAGCAATAAACATAGCAGATGTTACTATTTTTTTAGTTTTCATAAAACTCTCCCCCTAATTTTCTTGAATATAATTTACCACTAAAAAAAGCACAAACCCAGTTTTGGATTTGTGCTTATATTTACAACATAAACATAGGATAAATTTAAATATCCCAAACACACTTCCTACGCTGGTATTATCCAGTTCAGGTTAAGGGTCTAAAAGTCACACTTTTACTCTCAGCCAGTTTACTAGCTCCCCTGTGCAAATATTATTTTACAATTTATATATTAACATCTTGTTTAAGTACATTCAACTTATTTGTTATATTTTAAATTAAATCTATACTATATATCTTGGAGCAATGTGTATAGCTCCTTATCTTCTTTTTTCATCCTCTTTTCTATTTTATCAAAGACCTCTTTTGTATTAATAACAAAGTTATCTTTATTGTTAATTATCTTACTCCTAGTATTGAATTGATTTTTATAGTTATTAAATATGTTAAATATATCTCCCATCTCATCAATATAACACTTAGCTATATTCTTAATTTTTTCATTTTCATTTTTTAACAAGTTTGGATACAAGAATTTATCCTCACTCTCTAAATGAATTTTTAGTTTTCCTGATAGTAAATTTATATTTTTTGCAATTTCACTAGACTCCTCTTCTAAATCTTTATTCATAAGTTCTCTTATATTATATATCATCTCTAAGATTTCAATATGTTGTCTAGTTAAGTTATTAATATTAGCCATAAAAACACCCCCAAAGTAAAATTCTTATCTTAATATAAGCATATTACTTTTAGGAAAATATTTCTGTAACATTTATTACGCTTTATAAAATTATTAAAAATTATATGGTTTACAAATTATTTCTTTAATTTTTGTGTCCAATATATCAGCACCATGGGCTGGAGATAATATCACTGCTGTATCTGCTCCTTTTCCTGAACCACCAATAGAAATTATATCCTCTCCATATGGTATAACTCCGCCATCTAATGCCATTGTTGCAACTTCTACTGCAACTTTAACACCTTGTCCAAACATGCGTAAAGTATATGCCATAATCTCTACAGGAGAAATCCCTCCAAATTTTTTTGAAATTGCTCTTTCAGCACCAGATAATACATGAGTACTTGTGTATACTTTAAATCCGCAGTTTTTCAACTCTTCTATTCTATGGTCACTAATTTCTTGAATACCTGCTTCTCTAAAGCCGTTAACATGAGTGACAACTGCTACATTTAATCCACTATCTTTTAATAACAAGGCAGTATCTCCTGTGTTGGAAGCTATAACTACATTTTTAATTCCTCTTTCCTTTGCAGTTTTTACTGCAAGTTCAATTGTCTGCATAGTATTTTCTCTTCCTGCACTTTCAAAATACATAATATCATTCTCCTTTTATCTTAATACTTTAAATTTCTATTATATTAAGTTCAATAATTTCTTTTAAAAATCCTTTTATTCATTTTTAAATATTTTAAAATAATATTTAAGCAGTGCTTTTTATTTAATCATCAATTCAAACTATTCAATAAGTTATATTAATTATTTTTAAAATAAACCCTAATGTTTTTATTTATAATTACGAATATATTATTAAAGGTATTCCCTATATATATAAGAAATATCTTTAAATCTAGGCAATAAAAACCTTATTTAACAACTGTATTTCTGCCTCTTTTTTTAGCTTTATATAAGTTTTTATCTGCTAAAGCAATTATTTCTTCGCTGGCTAATTGCTTTTCAAACATAGTAAATATACCAAAAGAGGCAAATATTTTTATCTTTTTATTTTCAAATTGGATTATCTTTTCTTCAATTTTCTTTCGCATTCTTTCTGCAATATTATAGGCAGAATCATTGCTTGTATTGTTAAGACATATCAAAAATTCATCTCCGCCATATCTTGCAACCCAGTCTGTATCTCCTCTAATACATCCTAATAAGGTGTTTGCAATTTCTTTTATTACCATATCCCCAGCATTATGTCCAAAATTATCATTAATTTCTTTAAATCTATCAATGTCTGCTATTAATATAGATAGTGGTTTCCTTTCAATTACGCTTTTTACAATATCCGCTGGCAGCCGTTCACTTATATATCTTCTATTAAAAATATTAGTTAAATCATCTCTAACCACCATATTATTCATAGCAGTCAAAGAATTTTTTAGACTAATCCCCTTTACATACTCCCCATTACCTACCATCATAGTGTCTGTAACATCTTTAAATAGTTCTAAAATAATTTTATGCTCATTAATTTCCGTCGGTATAGCTGTAACCATGAAAAGTTTTTCTTTTGTATTTTCTAATTTCATAAAAGTGTCATTTTCTATATAAGCTCTCATAGCAATACAATTATCACAAATCTTTTGGCTACTCCAATATTTATAACAAATTTCATTAGTTTCTTTAATACTATTTCCCTCCTGATCCATTACAATTTTCCTTAATGGGTCAATAATTCTTATAGAATCATATATAGTTTTTAAAAAATCTAACTTTTCCTTTAATACTTCAATAGTTATAGGTTCTTTCATTAAAATTAAGCATCCCTTCTAAAATTTTTCAAAACTAGTTTATGGTTCGCGTAAGGTCTATAATTTAACTTGTGTAAAAATCTATCTGCTTATACCTTTAAATCTTGACAAAAAACTCATTTTATTTAATCAAATTCCACTGATTAATTTTAACATCTTATAAAAATTCTAGTCAACAATACATTCTATATGAAATTTAAAGAGAAATATGGTTTTCTTCCAAATCTTTCATTATATATCAATATATAATAAGCAGTTTATGATTGAAACTTTTTTGATTCTATGAAACCTATAAAAAATCCACCATTTTTCCTGGTGGATTTTTACTAGCTTATTAAATAATTAATTTCTTCTGAAAAAGTCAATTCCTTAGGTCTCCAAATTCTTTTTAAATCTTCTAATTCTTTATATGGTAAATTTAAAGCTTTAATAAATTTATAAAAATCCTTGTCCAGCCAAGGTGGTGTCCATCCTCCTGAACGACATATGTGAATAACATCAATATGATTTTTTTCATTAAATTTATCAAAATCTAAATAATTTACATCATAATTATAATTTAATTCTTTAAAATCTTCTGGTTTTTCTAAAGTATATGGACTATAAAATATATTTGCTCTTTTAACAATATTATCTTTAAATAATTTTCCTAACCAATTGGCACAATTAAGTTCAAAATGTAAAGAAGCTAACCCTCCATATCCTAAATCACTATGAGCATCAAATAAGAAAACCTCATCACAGTCATAATATTTTGATATATCATAAGAATATTTATGAGAGTCAGAAACAAATACTTTTACATCTTCTGAAAGTTTAAACTTACTTCTGATTTTATTCCAAAAACTCAAAGCATCTTTACTTACTTTTATCTCTTCTTCTAAATTAATTCCTTTTATACCTTCTTCTATATATCTTCTGTACCAAGCAGAAAGAAGTCCTCTTTGGTTCTCAATATAGGAGCCACACCACTGAGGTATAATTTTTACAAAATAGTCCCAATCAACACTTAAAATAGCCCTATTCATAAAATCACTCCTTTTTTATTTAACTATTCAATATTTAAAACTAAATATATAAGTTATCACTCAATTTAAATGAAAAAATTATTAACCTATAATGTCCATATATTATCCTCTTTTAATATAAGCTCTATATCAATTATAGACAGATTATAATTATATAACCCCCAATTCCCAATTATTAAAATAATATACCACTATTTTAATTGTAATCCACCTAAAAATTCTTTACAAACACTTACACCACCTCATTTACAGCTTTTACAATGTTAAAATCTCCTCCTCCAAAAATGGATGAATAAATCATACTTTCCCTAACCTTCTCCCCCTATTTCTTCACTTTTCTCTCAATTTCATAAAAATATCCTTAATAAAAAAACACCCTATCTAAATAATTTTTCATTTAGATAAGGCATTTTTATCGTTCTTTTAAATATTTTTAGGTTTTAGTTCAAGTTCATCAATGAAGAGTTGTAGACACTGTAAGAATTCATTTTAAAATCTATTTATCCTATTTTTCCTTTAGCAGCTTCAAGAAAATATTCTAAATTCATATATAAAGGCTGAACTGGATATTCTACATGTTTTAAATTTCCTTTATAGTTTAATTTGTGAACAATAATTGCATTGGTATATTTATTTAACACTTCTTTTTGCTTATTTAATTTGAATATTAATGTTTCCCCATGCTAACCAAATAAATTGATATGTATCCTGTAAATTCCATGATTTATACATCAGTTCATCAATATTAGATAGCTCTTTTACTAATTTCTTAACTTTATCACTTTCTTTCTCTCTAATATTAAACAGATTCTCCACATGAAATGTATACTGCTATGGAAGCTCAATATTATTTTCTTTATAAGCCTGTTTTATTAGTCTTATTACTTTATCCATTGTTCTATCAGATTTAGTAATTACAGCTTTTTCAGTTTCATACTCAGAAATGGAAAGCCTTTGAAATAACTCATCAGATTCTGGTCTTGATGTTAAAGTTCAACTTATCACCGAGCTTGACCAATGGAAAACATATTATTATTTAAATACATCATATGTTAAGGTTCAACTTTTTTAATAAGTTCTGGATATTAATATAAAAATCCAATTTAAATACATCATATGTTATGGTTCAACACGGTCTTAAAGATGGTAAAGCAAAGACATTTTATAATTTAAATACATCATATGTTATGGTTCAACAAAAACCCTAAAATGGCAACCTTAAAAAAAATTGCATTTAAATACATCATATGTTATGGTTCAACATAAAAGAAGCTATTTCTATTCTTCTTACTTCTTTTAATTTAAATACATCATATGTTATGGTTCAACTCTTTTGATAACTCTATGTCGCTTAAAACCTTTTTCATTTAAATACATCATATGTTATGGTTCAACAAAGAAAGATTTAAAAGAAAGGTGAGAATGAAAGAATTTAAATACATCATATGTTATGGTTCAACGTGGAAGATAAAATATATTTATCCTCTATAACATATTTAAATACATCATATGTTATGGTTCAACAAGTAAGATTTGCAAAATATATTTAAAATATTAAAATTTAAATACATCATATGTTATGGTTCAACGAGTGGGAAAAGATACGGAGTATTAATTACAGAGGCATTTAAATACATCATATGTTATGGTTCAACATCTCCAAACTCTGGATTATTGAAAATTTGTAAATTATTTAAATACATCATATGTTATGGTTCAACTGTAATGTTAAATTGCTTATTGCTCCTTCATTAGATTTAAATACATCATATGTTATGGTTCAACAAATTTATAGGGTGGAGGGAAACAATGGATAATATATTTAAATACATCATATGTTATGGTTCAACGGGTTAGTAGGACCATTAACAATTTGATAAGGAATAATTTAAATACATCATATGTTATGGTTCAACATAAATGAATGGCTTAATTTATTATTTACTTTTGTAATTTAAATACATCATATGTTATGGTTCAACTCGCAATCCAAATAATTTGTGCAACAAAGTGTGGATTTAAATACATCATATGTTATGGTTCAACTTACATCCTCTATGGACCAAACCGCTACCTTTTTGATTTAAATACATCATATGTTATGGTTCAACAATTAGATAATAGCGTTGGGCAATCTCTAATGAACAATTTAAATACATCATATGTTATGGTTCAACCCATCTGTATCTGCTGTAATTTTATAAACTCCGTCATTTAAATACATCATATGTTATGGTTCAACCACTGAAATTAAGCCATCCTTTATTTTCATCATATCATTAAACCCATTGAAATTAAAGGATTTTCTTAAAATTTTACCAAACGTTTTGTGTTTTTACAAAATATAATAAAAAACTCCATATAAACCTTGATATTTCAATGAGTTATGTGGAGTTTTCTATTCTATGTGATTGGTAAATACTCTATTTATTTTTTCTATAATTAACTCTTGAATTCTTACTATATTTGTCAGCAAGCATCCTTAATTATTCCTCACTTACTATCTCTTCTTGGCAGGAATTATCTATAGATTCATTTTTTCAGAATCTTCAACCTTATCAATATTAAAATACCCATATCCTATTGAAGTTTTTGCTCCTATACCATGTTCTTCAAAAGCATTTTGTATTAACTCTAAAATAAAACTTTTAAAGTTTTTATAATCAATAAATTCATCTTCACTTATATTGATTTCTTTTTTACTTAATGCAAACATAAAATTAAATTTAGTGTCTTTTACAGTGTAAAACGATATAGGATTAGGCTCAAATATATCTATAGGATCTTTACCATTTTCATAATAATCAGTATAATGCGGAGTCATAATGTCTCTTTCTACCGTTATCTTACTAGTTGGAAATGAGTCAAAAAAAATTAAATTTCCTTTATTATTATCATCTTCACTAATATCTTCACCAAAAATCCATTTATACATTTTTTTGAAATCATATTTTTTGTTATCAATTGTAATTTTATTGAATTCATTTTTCTCTATATTAGAATACAATTGTAAAAAATAACTTCTTACTACCCCTTTTAATGCTTGTCCTGGTATGTATGGTATTCCATATATATTATGAAGAGTCATTGATGTTTCTGTAACACTTGGGTTCCCTAGTCCTACCACAAGCCTATATGAAGTAATACCTTCTATTTCAGTTACTGAAAAATCTAATTCTCTACAATATTCTTTAATTGAATATATATATTCCTCTACTATTGATTGATGATAGTTAGGATTTAATCTTTCTATTTCTCCAATACCTTTTATTTTTTCATTATTTGTTTTTATTTTTCCTAAATATCTTCTTTCTTTTTTACCACTTTCTCTTACAACATTTTTTTGTAAAGAATATTTCAAATTAAATTCATCTTGTCTTAATCCCTTGAAGTTACTTATATCTAGATTTTTATAAAAAATAAATTCCTTCATATCTTTTCTATATACATTTTTGCTAACTTCAATCAGATCCTTATCTTCTTTATCAATATTTTTATTATTCTTAATATGACTTCTATTTGATTTATTTTGGCTCATTACTGTCACCTTCACCTTCAAGCATAGCATCTGAAAATCTAACTAGCCATTCTAAAATTGATAAAATATCTAATGTAATTCTCCTGTATGATTTAGAATCACATTTTATAAGTTCTTTCATTACATCCTCTAATGATTTCTCTTTAAATTTATCATCATATTCTACAAAATTCATATTAAAATAATCTATTAATATTTTACCTATTTCATAATAGCTTTGTTTATCTTTTGCTTTTTTTCTTTCACACTCATTTCCCATTTTTTTAAGAATAAAAGCTATGGTAGCTATAAGTCCATTAGTATATATATACATAGGTATATTTCCTAAATGACTTTTAAATTTACTTTTAAACTCCTTATCTTCTATCAACTGTATATGTTCTATTGAATTAAATGCAAAACTTGCTTTTTTTCTTTTTAAATCTTTAATATTAATTGTTTGATACATTACTTTCACCACCTTGTGAATTGCTAAACTCAGTTAATTTAGTTATTCTTACTATTCCTTTTCCTATCGTAGCATTCCCTCCTATTTGTGCATAGTTAGGTAGGTCATTTTCTATATATGTATCATATAAATTTTTATTATCTTCTATACCATTTTGCAATACTAAAGCATATAAAATAGATTCTGCTGGTAAATACTCTTCTGTAAATAATGATCCTGCGTCTTTATCTACTACTCCTGTTTCTGGATTTATTTTATTTCTTGTAACTATTTCCTTACATAAGCTAATAATTTCTATAAAATCATTATCTGATATAACAACAACCTGTTTTTCTGAATCTAAATTAAATTCTCTTAGCTCTATGTCGTCATATACTTTATTTGATTTATCAGTTTCTTGAAAGCAATACTCATCAAGTATTATTTCATTTTTTACATTCTCACATTTATTATTTAATATTTCACATTCTCCTTCTAATAAGTCTTTAAATTTCTTATTAAACTCTGTATTATTTATCAGGGCTTTATCTTCTAAATATCTATTTAATAAATACGGACAAGTAACATAAGCAAATATCCCATCTAGTGTTATTACTGGATAAAATAATAGTTTAGCATCAGTAAATCCTATTATTCCAGCACTTTCATGTCCATCTTCTGGTCCAAAAAGTTTATCTACTTCTTTTCTTACTATATCTTCATTATTTTTTTCTTTATACTTTTTTAACCTATAGCTTTCTCTCATAGATCCTTTCATTGTTGAACCTTCTATCTTAGGTATTCCTGTATGCTTTTCTTTTTGAATAGGCATATCTATAAGTCCTAAAGCCCTACCTACTCCTGCATGTATAGGTGTTATTGCCTTTATTAATATTTTATTTACTCCTTTAAACACTTAAATCTTCCTCCTTCTATCTTTTTATTATTTTTTTTATATCCTCTGCTATCTCATCTATATAAAAGATATTTAAATTTGCTTTTTTAGCTGAATCTCTAGCACTTCTAACATGTTCATAAACATCAGTATTTTCTTCACATGCTTTTTTCACTTTTGTATCAAATCTTTCTTTTTTTCTAACGTCATCCTCCTCTATGGGACATACCAGTATAGGTGTACCATAAACTCCTGCTACTGCATATGTAGAATAATTATGACTTTTAGCATTATCACTTGACATTCCTCCTGATTTACATTCAAGCATAATGAGTTTCCCTTTTTTTGTTAGAATTAAGATGTCAAATTCATCAATTAATCCAAGTTTATCTTTATCAGATTCATGTTTTATTTTTACACTTGTATCTATATCCGCTATATTTTTCAATAATTCCTTGTTGCTTTTTATTGTATCTAAAATTTTATAAAGTGTCATATGCTCTAATATGTAACCAAATACCTTCCCATTTAAGTGATTCCCTATACTTTTCTTTAATATATCAAAACCTTTTTCATCAAAAACATCATTAATATTAACATTAGTATCATTTTTTGATTTTATTTCATTATCAATTTCCTTTATATATGCTTCAATATCTTTTTTTATCATGTCAAACTTAGTTTTTTCATTTGTACTATCTGTTTTAAATCTATTTGAATTTATAAGAATCTTTCTTAATATTTCACTATTGCAATATATATCATAAAACTTTTTATACCATTTAAGCTCCAACTCTAGTTGTTCGTAAAAGTTTTCTGGTTTCTTATCGTTAATTTTACTTATACTCTGTAATTTACACTTTTCTCGAAATTCATTTGCATTGTTTGATATTAGAAAATTATAATACTCAGAAACTTTATTAACTTCCCTTTGTGAAACCTCAAATCCCATAAGTCTTAGTGCTATTGGAATAGTCATATTATAATCTTTATTTGTTAATCTATCTTCCTGTTGAATATTTTTATTTTTAGCATAATAGTACATTTTTTCTTTATCACCTTCAAAATACACTATTACATCTTCTGGCCTATGATTATATACATATTCAGTTATAGCCATAACAAAGTGTCTTTGTCCACCTGTTATATTCCACAATATCTTTTCTTCTTTTAATGGATAGCTTCCAAATTCAGAACTATCACTTCCAAATTTTTTTATTAATGTATCTATAATATTTCTATGTTCTTTAATTTCATCATTATGATAATTTATATCTTCCCAATTATAATTTCCGTCTATGATTTCTTTTAAATTCTTATCCCATTCTTTATGATTAAACTTCTCATTTTCATTTGCTAACCTTATATTATAAACATTATTACTATACAATTTATGCTCTTTCATAACAACATAATTTACCATTTGATTCAATGTAGAACAAATCACTATTGAATCAAATTTTATTTTTCTACTCATACATTTCCTCTCCCTCTAATTGTGATTCATTTAATGGAACTAATTCAAACATACCAAAACCTTGTTTTTTATATGTTTTATCTATTAAAACCTCATCATCAATAATTTTTCTTATTTCTTTTAGTGATGTGTTTTTAAAACCTTTATTTTTTAAAATATATACTGAACCTTCAGGTACTGCTTTGCTCATAGGTTTTGGAATATTCAATACCATATCAAATCCCCCAATATCATAAGGCTTTCCAGTAGATGCTGCTATCACTTCTGTACTTTTAAATTTGGGAATATAATCATTTCCTTTAAATATGCATGGAGATGTGATTATCATTTTGACATACTCTGTATCATTTATTTGATTATAAGGATTATTATATATCATCAGTTTTTTATTTTTGTCATAGGTATAAAATCTGCAAACTTTATTTTCTCCACCAAGTTTTAAATATCCATCTTTAATATTTTTAGCTTCTCCATTCCACCAAGAATCTTCTATATTATATTCAACTAAATAACTCCAATTTTCTTTTTTGAATTCAGTTAAATCTATCCTATATAGATATTTTTCTCTAGCTACATAGTTTTTATCTCTTTCAATTCCTACTTTATAAGAATTAGTTACAATATCTGAATTTTTAATAATACCTATCCCTTCATTTGTATTACAATATGAATTATAAAAATTTTTATATTTTATAAACATATTATCTACTCTTTGACTTTTTCCTTCTATATCATTAAAAAATAAATGCGACATTCTTTCTTCTGAACCATTAATATTATTTTTTATCTTTTTTATAATTGCATAATGGCATTCTTCATATTCATCTAAATATAAATCTAAAGGAGAAGCCATATAACCTTCATCATATTCTTTACTATATAAATACACATTTCCTAAACTTAAATATTTTCTCGGATCTGAATCTAAATCTTTATTATTTATATAGTTCCTTCTTCTCTGTTCATTTTGAACAAGCATAGTAGAACATATTGCCCCATAAAAAACAGAAGGATAGGGTATAATTCTTGTACCTAACCAAGTATTTTCTCCTTTAGAAAAGTTTTTCCCACTTCCTAAAAACAAATTATCATTAGGGATTATTTGCATAATATTATTAAAATTCATATTACTTCACCTCCATATTCTGTTTTAAACTTCTAATTATATGAAATAAGTTAAAGTAATTTTCAAAATCTATTTCTAATTTATTTAATGAATTTACTTCTAAAAAATTTATAAGTTTTTTATTTACCTTATCTATTTTCTCCTCTGCAATATTATCTTTTAAAATGCTTCTTTTCATTAATCTTTTTTGTTCTACTTCAAACATATTTATTAGTGTGTCCCTTTGATAACTTTTATCAATATTTCTGCCTAAATTCCAAAATTCACTTTGCAATTGCTCATGAAAATAGGTTGATCCATCTTTATTAAAGTAATTAACTAATTCTTCAAAGATAAACTCAACTGTTTGCTCCCCATTTAAATTATTTTTAAAATATACATTCCTGTTACTATATCCTTCTGTCATTATAGATATAACCGTAGCATTTTTTTCTTTATCAAAGTCATTTGCTTTTTCCTTAAACTTCTCTTTAACCTTTTCAAGTTCTTCTTTAGAAACTCTAGTAATTTCTCCTAATGGTGTTTTATAGTGTGCAACAAATATTCCTTTTGAATATGTAATGTTTTTATACTCTTCAACTTGCACTTCTTCCTTAAAATAAGCTCTTACATTTTGTTCTAATTTAAATATTTCATCTACAGATATTAATGCTAATAAATCATCTCCACCGGCATATACTAAAATACCTTTTGATTTTTCTTTAAAATAATTTTCCCTTAATTTATTAAAAAATTTATATATTCTTTGTGATAAATCAATTTGATATTCATATAGGTTTTTATCACTAGGCTTATATTTACCACTCATCCATTCTCCTAAATTATCAATGTCCATTCGATACATACAATAATATTTAGGTAGATTAAGACTTCCAAAATTTTTATTAAGCTCTTCTTTCTTCTTTTCTAAATCTTCAATTTTCATATTTTTTAATATCTTGTCCCAATTTTCTTTGTACATGAACTCATATACGTCAAAATTACAATCTATTTTATTTAATTCATCTATAGTTTCCTTATATTTATTATAAGCATTACATTTTAAAGATTTTTTTTCATTTTCAATCCAGCTAGATAAAGTTATTTGTGCAAGTGAAGGTATTTTTTCTCCTTCATAAATTCTTTTTAATAAACAAACTCCGCAAAGCATTTCATCTTCTTTTAATTTTATATCTATATCTTTTGATTCCAAATAATTTTTACACGCATTTTCTTTAATTTTTTCAATTTCATCACGTGGTAACTCGATATCCTTATTTTTTAATTTTTCTACCAATTTAAAAAGACTATACTCTTCAAAATTTTGATATTTATATATTTTTTGAATTCCCCGAGGCTCTTTTTTCTTATCAGAACTAATCACTATTGCATTTCTACTTCCACATATAGAACATTTTTTCCCTTCCTCACAAATATTATTGAATTTTTTTACATTTTTAACAGCTTCAAAATATTTATAGATCTCGTAATATACTTGTGCATATTTATGAGAATCATTTAAATCAAAGCTTTCCTCTAAATCATATTCAATCCAATAAATATCTAAAGATGAATTTAATTGATTTTCTATTTGGTATTTATGTTTTGCTAAATTATTTTTAATAGAGCTATTCATAAGTATGTTAGCATACTTCTCTCTTACACATTTTTCTGTTTCTTTTCCTAAATATTTATCATTTTTATATTTGATAATAAAATAATTAGGTAAATTTTTATCATCTTCTAGTATTTGAGGTAATAATAATTTACATTCACTTTTATTCTCTATAAAATTAATTCCTGTACTGATTAGCTCAGATAATATTCTACTACTGTTAAATAAATCAGATACTTTTCTTGAATTTATTATAAAACTTTGTATTGAACCTATGGAAAATAACATAATTTTCTGTTTCATTATATTTCCTCCTACATAATTAAATTTACATAGTTTTCACCTATCTTTATTTCTTCTATAAAATTATCTATCACTTCATTAGTGACATTTGGAACATTTGTAAAATCTTGTTTTTTAATATTACTTGTTATAAACTTGTACTCTTTTAGAATTAAATCTCCATTTAAATGGATTAATACTGGATAAAATTCATTTGACTTAATTTTTATAACTTTAAATATAATAGATGATGATTTTCTATTAATTTTAACTAATTCATTTTTTTTATTAATTTTGCCAGCAATTATTTTAACCTTTTTTTTATGTATTATAGGAAATCCAAAATTTGCAGCAATATAAATTTTATTTTTATTATTTGATTTATAAATATCTGCTCTAAATTTTTTAAATTTTTCTCCTATAAAATTGAGAGCTTCTTGCCATGTTTTCTTACTGTCAAAAACAATTACTTTACTACCTTTTACTACAGAATACGAATTTTCTTTTGCTTTATTATTCACTAAGCTAGATAGCTCTTTAAATCTCTTAATTAATTCTTCTTTTGAATTAATTGAATCTGTATAAAATAAACCTTTATATTTAATGTAATTGAATTCATCATAACCTTTTAACTCTATTATTCTTATACTTCCTGCACCTCTTCTATTTCTCGTACCTAAACCACCGAAAAACTGCAAAAATAATAAAGCTTTTAAATATTCTTCTAAAAACTCTTTTTGAGTTGTTTTAAACTCAATTTCAAAACAATCACCAGTATTAATAGCTTCTTTTTTATTTAAATCAATAACTGAATAAAGTAAATAATATATACCTGAATAATCATTTTTGTTGAGTTCTTTTGAAAAGTCTAATGTAGTTAAATGTTTATCAAGCATTCTAATAGAAACTTTACTTTTAACAGTCTTATTTTTATCATCTTCACTTACTCCTCCAAAAATCAAAAATTCTTTTTTTCTAAGTTCTTCAATACTTAAATGATGATTTATAGCTCTCCACCAAAATCTTAATAATCCTTTTATTGATGATATTCTTAATTCTGATTTTTTTCCATCTGCTCCATACAAAAATAAAGGAGTAACAACTTCACATTTTATTTTCACTTTATAAATTGACATCATAGCACCTCTTACTTTTTATTATTCTTTACGTTTTTATTTATCTTTTAACATAAAGAATAATTTATTTCCCCTCACAAAACCCTGCTCCAACTGCTGAATTCTTTTCTCCTAGGCCTATTGCTAAAGCTAAAAATGCTAACTTTTGGGCTTCTTCATTATCATGGATTGATATAGATATCTTGTTTCCTAGAAGGCGTATATTTTTGTAATTGTAGTACATAGGTAGCCTATTTTTAAAAACTATATTATTAATAAATTTACCGTTGCTGCAGATATCTTCATTATAAAAATTTTTATATTTCTTTTCTAAATTGCTTTCTATTCTTTCTTTAAATAGTTCTATATCATCTTTTTGCATCCATGGCTTATTATCTACGGTTATAATTAATGGCGTTACAGTGTATATTTCTTTGATTGTTCTTTGATTGATTTCATTTATATCTGCTGATATAATTTTGAAATCTTCACTTTTTAGATTGATGGATAGTCTGTATATTTTCTCACAAAATTCATAATCTAAACTACGAATCTTAAATATATAGAGCTTGTCTTTTTTGTAAAATTTATCCTTTTCTAAAGGATAAAAACTGTTAAATACATAATTTTTATACTCTTTTTTAGGATGAAGCTCTTTTAACCCTTCATCTAATAGCATAATTCTATTAATATTTTTTCCAATTACATAACCACTATCTGCAAAATATATATCTCTTTTTAGAAGTGTCGTAATAGTTATTTCGAAATAATTCATCAATTTTCTCCTTAATAAATTTACAATTTTAATATATTATACCATAATATGAAGAATTAAGGCGACAAAAAAACTATAGTAAGTTTATTAATTACAAATCTTACTATAGTTTTATAAGTTTAATCTTATGTTAAGGTTCAACTTCATCAATTGAGAATTAAAATGGACAATTATTGATATTTCTCTACTTTATATATTTTTCCAAATAAAAAGTTTTTGATAATAAATTGTTTATTAAAAATACTAATAGATAGCTATCTTTAATAAAAATAAATATAATGAATTAATAAAAGCTATCATATAAGAATTTGAAATTCTTATATGATAGCAAAAGAGCAATAGTTAAAATATTGATAATACAATATTATTTTAAATTTCACTTTTATTTTTTTACTTTATTTAAATACATCTCATGTTAAGGTTCAACATGCTACTGCAGCACTCGAAATACTAAACCCTAACCTATTTAAATACATCTCATGTTAAGGTTCAACGGCGTCTATTTTTCTTGATTTTCCTTATTTTTTAACTATTTAAATACATCTCATGTTAAGGTTCAACATATATGAGCTATATAATAATATCTTTAATAGCAAATTTAAATACATCTCATGTTAAGGTTCAACGAGAACATTGATTATTCTAATTCGTTTTTAGATGAATTTAAATACATCTCATGTTAAGGTTCAACAATAGAGGAGTTCTATTTCAAGGGTAAAAAATGGTAATTTAAATACATCTCATGTTAAGGTTCAACGATTTTGATCTTCTATAATCACTTCTTCTTTTTCTAATTTAAATACATCTCATGTTAAGGTTCAACAGCTCTAGTTAGTAAAACTAGGGCTTCATTTATTTTATTTAAATACATCTCATGTTAAGGTTCAACAATTTTATTTCCATTTTCAATTTATCTTTGGTTATGATTTAAATACATCTCATGTTAAGGTTCAACTACATGGGCGCGGCTAAATATCTTAAGGGAAATACATTTAAATACATCTCATGTTAAGGTTCAACTTCAAATAGCAACTAAATTAAATATAGATATTAGATTTAAATACATCTCATGTTAAGGTTCAACTTTAATCTAGCTTCTGCATTGTTAACTCGTATAGTGATTTAAATACATCTCATGTTAAGGTTCAACTTCTTATCTAACTTTTAAATTAGGCAAGAAATTAAGATTTAAATACATCTCATGTTAAGGTTCAACAAATTTTTCAATTTTGCACCTCTCTTTATATAAAAAATTTAAATACATCTCATGTTAAGGTTCAACCACTGAATTTAAGCCATTTCTTATTTTTATCATATCATTAAACCCATTGAAATTAAAGGCTTTTCTTAAAATTTTACCAACCAATTTATATTTTTTAAAAAAACAACAAAAAACTCCTCATAAACCTAGATATTTCAATGAGTTATGAGGAGTTTAATTAGAATTGAGGTTGGTAAAATTATATTATAAGATCTTCTCCTGTATTATTTTGCTGTATTCCTAGTATTTCTTCACCATATACTTTATCATTTAATAATTTGATAATACATATAAAGTCTTCTTCTTTATCAATTACTTTATTTAAATCTTTTTTTAAAAGTATTAAATTAGATGGAGTTATTTCTCCTCTAAAAACAGATTTTTGGAAATGAGAAAGATACTTTTTACATATTTTAAATACTCTTCCAACTCTTTTTTCATTAACATCATAAAATAAAAATGCATAATTATAGTTTATTTTTCCACTCATATTACATATTCTCCTTTAAATTAAAAGGCTTAAATTCTTTTCCTTCTAATATAAATTTTATGAGTTTATAACAATCTAATTTTATAGCTGTTCTATATGTGACTTTTCTTTTTAATTTTGGATGAGTAAATACAGTTTCCATTCTTTCCTCAAATGCTGTTATAAATATTTTTCTTCCCTCTTCATTTAATAAACAATAATTTACCTTTTTATCAAAATGCTTAGACACCTGTAGTTTCTTTCTATTTACCAATTCAAAAATAGTTTTATATACTATAACAGGTTTAAACACTTCACTTATATCTAAACTAAGTGAAAACCTTCCTTCAGATGGCTCATGCAAAAAACTAATTCTTTGGTCTAAATGTGTATTATATATTGCTGCAATTGTTTTTCCATATAATAATGTATTTCCAAAAGATATTAGTGCATTTATAGGATTATCAGGTGGCCTTTTAACTCTTTTATTCAGTATAAAATCTTCCGGTAATATATATTTGAATTCACTATAGAATCTTTGCCAAACTTCTCCTTCAACTTGCATAAGTTGTTTTATGTCTTTGGCCCTATCTAAATTAATTATAAAGTCATTACTTATCCAATCTATAGTTTCTTTAACTTCCTTTTTATCATGTTTATAATAATGATATAATACTTCTCCTATATTTTGTCCTATACCATTTACTATGCTTTTAGCTATTTCTAATCTGTTATTTCTATAGGCATCAACCTGCGCAACTAGAAGTCTTCCACTATTATATCTTTCCCTAGGATAAAATGTCCCGCTATATCCACCATGATAATTAAAAAAATGTACAATTATCTTATGTTGGGATAGAAAATCTAAAAGTTTAGTATTTATACTTACTTCTGATAAACAATATATTTCCTTAGTATTTTCAATTGGAATATATACATTTTTACCATCTTTTCTAAAACATAGAGAATTATCTTTTCTAGTTAATTCTCCCATAGAAGTTATATATCTTGTGGCCCCCATACTTTCCTCCTAAATATAACAATATTCATAATATGCACATTTTTTGCATTTAGGCTCATTTATTATATCTGGTGCTACTTCTTCTTCTAAAAGATGTTCTATTTTAGATATTATATTATCAAGTTCTCTAGAGTTTTCATCAGTTAAATTAACAATTAATGTTTTATTTTTACTTTTATTTTTTTCTACAAATTCTAATTTACCAGTTCTCTCTATTCCCTTATCTTTTAATATCTTTAAATATAAAAGCAGTTGCCATTTAGCTGCTTCAACATCAGCATCAGATTTTTTTACTTCTACTAAATAATCTTTAGTTAATTTATCTATTTTTATATTTTCTATTGTTATCTCTGAGTTAGTAGAATTTTCACTTTTAACTTCATGTATTGCTTTACCTATTTTTACATCTTCACTATTATCTTCTAAATTTATTCTATTTCCATGAAGCCAACACTGTCTTTTACAATGAAAATAGTAATTTATTAATGTCCCGTTCACTCTCATGACTGCCCCTCTTTCTTATATAAAATCAGAGACCCCTATATTAAAATTTTCTCTATCAAATTTACCATTAGTAAAGTATTTTTCTCCATCATCTATACAATAGATTTCACCTAATCTGTCGTTATAAGAAAAATCTCTACTTTTAACTTTATATATAAAATAATTAAGATTACTTGTTATTTTTGAAAGTTTAACCTTTTTTTCAGCATATTTTAATTCATTATCTTTAAGTAACTCTTTATAAGATTCCCATACCTTCTTACCTTCTAGTTCTTGTCCATTTTCTAGTGTTATATTTCTACATAAAAATACTGTTACTTCATCTTTATCATCATCTATAAGCTTCATTCTTTTTTCTACTTCTAAAAAATTCAAATTACCTATAATATCATTTATAAAATCTTCTATATTTTTTTCATTGTAACTTAAACTTTCATCATTAATCCTTTTAAGAATCAAATCATAATATTGTGGAAAATCTTTTTCTATCAGAATATCTTGTATGTCTTTAGATTTAAGAGTTATATTTTTCTCTTTTCTATAATCTCCTTTATAAATACTTGAAGCTGAGTCTAAATCAAAAAAATATACAGTACTCTTAGGTTTCTTGCAGGATCTGTTTATTCTTCCTAAAAATTGCTCATCACTATCTAACATAGATATGTCCTTATAGCCTATATCCATATCTATATCTACACCAGCTTCAATTACTTGAGTAGCTACTAATATAATGTTTTTTTCATATTTTAATCTGTTTATAATTGTATTTCTTTCTATACTATTATCATCTCCAGTTATAAGTAAAACTTCTCTTTTGTCATCTAAATCACAAATTAAATCCTTGTAAAATTCTAAAGCTCGTTTTTTATTTATAAATTCTATAAGTATATTATCATCAGTATTTTTTGCAATATTTAAAACATGCTCTTTTAATGTTTCGTATACATCTTCTTTCTCATTTAAAAGAGAAAAATCTATTGATACTCTATCTTTAAATATAGGATTTTTAAAATATTTATCTCTGTCTAAAATTAAATTTATTGTATTAACATTATCATAATCAATAAGCTTATTTAATTTAGGAAGTGTTGCAGACATAATTATTATTTTTATATTTAAAAGCTCTGCGTAACAATTTAAAAACATAATAATTTCTTTCCATATACTATTTTTATAACTTTGTATTTCATCTAAAATAATTACGCTATTTGCAATTTGTATAAGTGGAAATAGGTCTTCTTTAGTTGTTCCAAATAAATAGTTAAATATACTTACATGAGTAGTTAAAACTATAGGATAATTTAAAAATTGTCTATTAAGCAATGATTCGTCATAATTCACTTCTTCATTACTTTCATTTTCCTCGCTGCCCTTTATTACTTCTTTTATTGGAACTAATGAATTTATTACAGCTATCTCATTAAATATTTTCTTATCATAACCAAATATTTTATCTAAACTAGCTATATTTTGCTCAACTAATGTGTTAAAAGGATAGACGTTAAATATTTTATTCAAAGACTTATCTTTTTCTATTAATTTAAAACTCAAATTTAATGATACATTACTCTTTCCACTTCCAGTTGGCGCTTCTAAATAATATATATTATTATTTATATTTTTTACTAATTCTTTTTCTGCATCTAAAAACATTTCATTTCTAAGAATATTAATGTCTTTTATTCCTCTAAAGTCTTTCTTCTTAAGATAACTCTCTTTTTCATATTTTCTTATTCCTTTATATATTTCAGTATTTTTTAGAACATCATAAAATTTATTTATATCTGATATCTGTCCAAAATCTTTAATTTCTACATTATTCATAAATTGTGATGTTGAATAATAATCACAACTAAGTAATAGTGATGCTAAAAATCTTTCATATATGTATAGATAAATCTTTTCTTTACCGCTAATTAATTCATTATTTAGATAATTATCTGTTAGTTCAAAGAGTTTTTTCATAAGCTTAGGATTTCTTTCAAATATTATATCTTCATTATAGGAAGATGTGAATATGCTTAATCGTTCTAAATATAGTTTTACTCCTTCTCCATCTTCTTCTAAAAATTTATTTTTATATTCATCAAATGAATCTAAAGAGCCATGATGCTTTGATATGATATAGGAATTTATAATCATAAAAAATCTTAATTTATTCTTTATATCAGGCATTGTATTTTTTAATTCTTTTATTCTTTTAAAATAATAATTAATATAAATAAGAGAAGATAACATTGAATGATTTGAGTAATTAAAGTTTATCCCATCATAATTTTCAAAAAACTTATTACCCATTTTTTTGTATTGAAAACAACAATTAATCTTACCTATATCGTGCATATAGATTATATTAAATATCATTTCTTTGAAAATATTAATTCCTTCTTCACATTCTTCATTGAATAAATAATTTTGAAAATTCAATAGTGCATTATCTAAATTTTTAGCTTTAATTATCTTATATAAATATTCTTCTGAGAGTTCCAAATGCTCTTTTAGAGTCTCAAATCTACTGTTATCTTCACTTTTATGTGCATACATATTTAGATTATCTTTTATAAACTTTTCTATTGGAGATTTTTCTATATCATCAAAATACATATGTTAAACTCCTCCATTTTTAATTTATTCTATAAAGTAATTTTCTCATTATTGGATAAAAATAGAGGGATTTCCCCTCTAAAAGAAAAATATATTTTTATTATTACATTCATATATTAATTCATAAGATGAATTCTCAATTAATGAGTTAGTATGAACAAAAGATTTTAGAACATACATATTAGTATTTTTTTCTAATAGCACTGGAAGCATTTCTTCATATTTCCAGGTATCCTCAACTTTATCTTCTTCATCAAAATTATATTCAGTATTTTTAAAAGCAAAATAGTCTTTAATATATAAACTATCAATTTTTTTAGGATTATTTATATTATTTATATCTTTTACAACCTCTATATTTTCTATGGTGGCCATATGATCATTCTTTCCTAAATAAGGAACGAATGCAAAATTGTAATTTAGCATATTATCTTTTATTTGGTTTTCTATTTCTCCTTTTAAAAGAATATAGATATCCCATTTAGGATCCTCAAGCCACTGCTCCTTAACAATCAAATTTCCACCTTGTTCTTTTGAAGCATATCCAACTGAATTATTAAATATTTGAATTTTCTTAGAAATATAACCTTTATTATTTAATGGCACTATTCCAATGTTTACACTTTTAAGTTTTTCATAAAATTCTGGATATTCATTATTTTTTTCTTGATTATTATATCCTTTTAATCCTAATACAGCTCCTAAAACGCCTAATATTGCTACTTTATGAATATTTCCATAAGTGAAATAAAAATATGTGTTAACATCAGGTTTTTTAAAAAATGCAGTCTTTCCTTTTAACGTAAATTTTAAAGCATCCATTTTTATACCTCTATTTTTGTAAATATATTGAAATATTTTGCGTTTTCTATATCCTTTTCTATAATTGTTGTATAAGGATTATAATAAATCTCTATTGACTTTATTCTATTCTTTAAATCTTTAAATAGATTATTGCAGCCTATTTTTATTTTTCCTTTATCATCACATTTTTCAAATGTAATATATTGAGATAAATCTGGTAAATATAAATTTTCATCAGTTTCCACAAATATAGCAAATTCATTTTCACAGCCTATTTTAGCATTTGTTGCAAAAGATGTAGCTGCAATCATAGATGCTTCTTTAAACTTTTTATAATCTTCATCAGTATATCCTTCTGTAACACCAAGCTCTTTAAATCCATCATATGCTTTAGGATTTATTGTAAATGGATAAAAATAATGTGCTTCATCACTAACTATTTTTGTTCCTAAAGTTGAAGATTTTGCTTCTTTCTCTTCTTCTTCTTTTTTATTATTCTTCTTATTATTAGGATCTCTAAAAGGAGATAATATCTGCTGTTCTTCTGCATTTGAATCTAAATATTTGTTAAATCCTTGTCCAATTTGAACTGCTCCTGTTATTGATATGTTATTTCCTTCTTCTGCAAAGGTGGCTCCAAAATTTTTTACATCTATTGCTGAAAATAAATTTTTCAAAACTTTTTTACTATCTTTAGTAGCTTTTAAATCCTCTCCTTGAAATAAATATTCATATCTTTCCTTTAAAGATCTTGGAATTAACTCTACTTCTCCTTTTTTTCCTTCCTGTAGCTTCATAGATTTTATATATATAACTTTCTCACCCTGTTCATCCCACATTTTTTTCATTGGATATTTAAAAGCTTTATCACTTCCAAAAATTTCACCTGAAGAAGTTGTTTTTGGATATCCAGTAAAATCTGCATTCCAATTACTCATTCTTGAAACTATACATAAAACACCATAAACTCTACTATTCATTTTCATTTTCCTCCTTATCTGATTTTTCATATATTAAACTACTATGAAGATATCCTGCTATTATTAAATCGTCATTAACGTCCCCCTCTGGCATATATGAAGAAACCATAGTCATAAGATTATCAAATCTCTTGCTCATTTTTTTATCCATTGTATAATTATATTTTTTAAATAATTTTTTCAGTTCTGTTTTAATTCTATAGTCATTTTTAGCATTAATAATTGGATTAGCTAAAGAATGAGTCTTTTTAGCTGCTTTACTTAGTGATATTAAATAATTTGTAAGCTGTCCTACTGCAAAATAATATTCTCTGTCATTATCTATTGATGGTGTGTCTTTCTGGGATATTTTATTTCTTAATGATGCTTTAACATCTAATAATATATCAGCCATACATTTTCCCCTTCCTTCAAAATATTCTTTTAAAGCACATCTTAAATTAAACTGTTCTCCTGCTTTAAATATATATCCATTTTCTATAGACCCCTTTATTAAACTTAAACTACTTTCTTTAAGTACCTTCCATACATTGCAATTATTTCCTTTATAAAACCAATTAAATAGTGCTCTTCTAGAAAGTAATAAATTTCTTTTTAAATTATTATCATTTATACTCATGTCTTTAGAATCTGTAAAATAATTAGAAGTTAAAAATTTACTAAAAAATACTTGATTTATTAAATCTTTGATAGTATTAAAATTTGTTATATTTGTATTGTAAATAAAATTAGTCTTATTTAAATCTAAATCTATTACATTTCTTAGCTTTACAGGTTTTATATTTGCTTTATAATCATTTACTGTGTCAAAATCATGTATTTCTAATTCTTTACCCTTTTTTATCCTTAAATATATTCCACTAAAATCAATATTAATTGATTCTTTATCATTTTTAGGATATATCTTTTTATTATCCATATAAATATTTGTATTCCCAATAGAAGCTTGATTTAAAAGATAATCAAAAAATTTTTTTTGCATTAATGCCTCTTCTAATGATATTAATTGAGGAACTTTAGTCTTTCTTGATTTATTTTCTAAATATGGCTTTTTAGAATTTAACCCCATATTATCATTAGGCAGCCCATAAGTTTTTTCCCCTATTTTTACATTAAAATCTACACTATTAAATATATTAGGTATTACGTATTTTTCATTTTCCTCTTTGTACTTTTCTAAATCATATTTAAAAAAGAATTTTATATAGGATTTATCATTACTATTTTCATCAACATAATTTTTAATATTTTCTTTAATCCATTTTTTTATATTTTCTATAAGTGTTTCATCAGGTTTTCCATACTTATTTTCTACTTCTTTATATAATCTAAGTTTTTCTTTGTCTTTAGAATATTTTATTTCAGGATTTTTTAAGATTTCATAATAAGAATCTATTATTTTTTCATTAAGCTTTCCATTATTCACATTATCCTTTTTCACAAAAAAGCTTAAATAATTATTGCTGTGTATTATCTTATTACTATCTATAGGCTTATTCATATCTATAAGCTTACTTAAATAGTCAGCATTGCAGATAAACTTAAAATAGTTACTGCTCCTGTCTACTTCTTTTGTTTTTTTATCTTGTTTTATTTTTATTGAATCTAATTCTGTAAATGTATTGTCTTCTGGGACTATTATTATATAATCTCCATCAGCTGGAACATAAGAATCTGTTATAAAATCTTCTCCTTTTTTATCATATATATCTTTAAAAGTATTAATTGCATCTCGAAGCATTTACTCACCTCCTTATATCCATTTATAGTTAACAAACCCCATACCTCTGGAGGAAATTTCCCCCAAGCCTGCACCTAATGCTAAATAGGCCATTCTCTGTGATATTTCATCATCAGCTATATTTAATGTAAGCTTGTCCCCTAATAAGGTGATATTTTTGTACTTTATACCAATCGGCTTTTTGTTATCAAATTTTATAAAATTATATAGTGGAAAATCCTCATTAATTTTTTCATTAAAAAATTGATTGTATTTCTTTATAAGATTTTCTTTTATCCTTTTTTCATATTGATCTAATGATAAATTTCCTTTCCAGTATCCATTATCTGTTTTTATAACTATTGGTGTTATAGAATAAATAGTTGAAATATGTTTTTTAGGTATCACTTTAACCTCTATAGTTAATGCTTTAATAACTGATGTATACATATTTACTAATTGAGTTTTTAAATTTTCTAAAATCTTTTCATCAACAGTTCTTATTTTTACTGAATATAAATTGCCGGCCCTATAAATTTTATCTTGTTCTAATTTATAAGGTAATGCAAAAGTATAGTATTTATACTTGTTTTCATTATGCAAAGTCAATAACTCTTCGTCTTTACATAGTGATTTGTCAATTAATTCTGATAATTGTTCGTAGGCATTATTCATTGGCAAATCCTTAAGAAGAAATATCTTTAGTGTTATTTCATAAACTTTCATTATTTCACCTCCATTTTTATAAATCTTAGTATTAACAACTGGTATTATTTATTTTATAACGTGAGTTTGACAAAATTTTGTATTATACATATTGCAAAATTAACACTTGAACAATATGATGATTTTTTAAAATATACTAAAATTGAGAAATATAATAGATCTTGAGCATTATAGTATATAATTTATACATTATACGCGTTGAAATTTCTAAGATTTTTTATCAAACTCACGTTAAAGTTAATAAGTTTTTCTTCTATTTAATGTATTACTTGTTAATTTGTAATATATGTATTAACTTGATCTATTTAGATAATAATACATATTATTACATAAGTCAATATATCTTTTATGATTTTAATTGAAAAAACATAAGATGTGTACTTCTTTTAAAAGAAGTACACATCTTATGTTAAGGTTAATACAAAATTATATCTTTAATGATATTAATATTTAAATACATCTCATGTTAAGGTTCAACTTTTATAAATGTCAATATTAAAATGTAACTTTTTGATCATTTAAGAATGTAGCTTTTACTCATCTTCTTCTTTAATATG
>NZ_JACSQB010000029.1 GCF_014836835.1 Clostridium faecium
TAATACTGTAAAGAATTTAGGCAATGTTGTACATAAAAATATTAGCAACTTAGTACATTTTTATTTTAGCATTAATATGTGATAATTATAGAAGTATGATGTTAGAGGAGAGTAGGTTACCATGCTGGATAAAGGGATGAAAGAATACGAAATAAAGAATGTATTAGAAGATAGGTGCTCCATATGTAAAGATTTAACTAATATATATAATTTACAGGCAAATGATTGTGAAGTTCAAGTCCCTAAAGAGATGGGAAATGGGTATTTTAAAGAGATTGTTTCTTATGAAAATATTCAAATTATAAACTTTAATATGTGCTTTAATAGAAAGGTAGAGATAAAAGGTATTTCCAAGACGCCACATATAGATATGTTTTTTTGTGCAGGTGATAGGATAGAATGGGAATTTGACGGAAATAAAGATCAATTTGAAATTTTAAATGGAGAAAGTTTTTTTGCTAAAGCTAAAAATAGAGAAAATATAAAAAGATGCACTTATTTACCTGAACGAAATTTTAATTTTATAGAGATTAAAATTCATCCTAAGAAATTTCATCAAATAACAGAGAATATTGAAAAAGAATGGGATGCATTTTCCAATGGTAAGATAGATGAGATATTCTATAGAGATAAGATTACACCATCTATACAGGTTATTTTACAACAAATATTGAATTGTCCATATGAAAAGGGATTAAAAAATATCTATATGGAAGGCAAGATACTTGAAATTTTTGCAATATATATTAATGAAAAAATTTATCAACAAGAAAAACATAATTTGATAAAACTTTCTAATGAAGATATAGTAAGCCTTTATAAGGCTAAAGATATTTTAGACAATAATTTAGTAAATCCACCTACATTAGCTAGTTTATCTAAAATGATATGTCTTAATGAATTTAAACTGAAAAATGGGTTTAAAGAAATGTTTGGTGACACTGTATATGCATATGTTATTGATAAGAGACTAGAAACAGCTCGTTTATTGTTAGAAAAAAGGAATATGCAGATTAATGAAGTTGTAAGTTTAGTGGGATATACAAATGCAAGTCATTTTGCTTCAGTTTTTCGTAAAAAATTTGGAGTTAATCCAAAGGAGTATTTACAATATGTAGTTAAATATTGAATATTAAAAAATTGCTGTATAAAGGATTATAACAGCAGTTTTTTTATTTTATAAGAAAATGAATTTACTAATGATTTTATGAAGTCAGAAATATTTATCTTATACAGTGGAATTTAAAAAAATCGAGAATGAACTTTATAATTTATAATGAACCGTCCCTAATACTTCAGGGATAGTTCCAAAATTGTAATGAACCGTCCCTAATCATTTAATGAACCGTCCCTAATCATTATTAAACTAAGCTGGTTGAGAATTTTTACTAGCAGTATAGCTGGTAGGCTTTTATTTTAATAATCCTTTTTTGATTCTTTTTAATCCTTATATGAGTAGAGAATAGAAATTTAATCTTTTATAATAATTGATATAGATAATCATTATCGATTATGTTCATACATGAAATTAAAGCATTGATATTTTAATATGGAGGGTTATTAGAGTTGAATTTTTATTTTTAGCTTTATAAAAGAAAAAGGAAAAAATCAAATGTTAAAACCATTATTGGAAGAGGCAAATTATATAGAAGATAAACTGGTGGAAAAGGGTTATAAATTAACTATTCAAAGGCAGGCAATAGTAAATGTTATTTTAGAAAATAAATCTGATCATCTGTCTGTAAGAGAAATTTATGAGATTGTAAAGATGACTATACCACATATAGGTATTGCAACCATATATAGGACTGTATTTTTGCTAAGAGAAATGGGATTTGTAAATGAAATTGATTTAGGTGATGGTCTCATAAAGTATGAATTTATACCTATAGGTTCAAATGGGTATCATCCACATTTAATTTGTTTAAATTGTAGAAAAATTATAGAGATTGGAGCTGAACTTTTAAATAAAGTAGAACTTGCAATAGAAAATGGTAATAAATTTAAAATAAATAACTATAACATTATATTTTATGGTCTATGTAGTATATGTAATGAAGGTGGATAAATTTTATATAGTGTAAAAAAGTAAATATATAATATTTTTTAATATAAAGGAGGCAAAAATTTTGGAAAAGAAAAAATCAGGAATTCCGCGTTTATTAGAATTTGCTGAAGAAAAACGAGGACTATTAATTGTTTCAGGGATATTATCGTCTATTAGTTCTATTTCTATGCTTGTACCTTATATATCAGTTTATTTTATACTTGCAGAGTTGTTAAAAAATGCTTTTAACCCCTCTTTAGCTGACGGAGCATTGATGCTCCACTGGGGGGTTATAGCATTAATAGGATTGATTTGTGGAATTGTATCTATGTATTTTTCTGGACTATGTTCTCACATGGCTGCTTATCGTATATTATATGGATTAAGGGTAAAGCTTTCAATTCACATAGGAAAGCTTCCACTTGGATATTTTACTAAGAATTCTACAGGAATAATTAAAAAAACTATGGAACAAAACGTGGAAAAAATCGAAAATTTTGTTGCACATCAATTGCCAGATTTAATTAATGTATTAGCTACAACAGTAGTAATGATAATAGCTATGTTTTATTTAAGTCCATTACTTGCTATTGCTTGTATTGTGCCGTTATATTTAGGATTCTTTGTTCAATCTAGAATGAGAACTGGTGAAAAAGCTAAAGAAAGCTTAAAGTTTTATCATTACTCTTTAGAAAGAATTAATACATCAACTGTACAATATGTAAGAGGAATGCCGGTTATAAAGATATTTGGACAAACTGTACATTCTTTTAGAAAATTTTATGATGATATGATGAATTACAGAGATTATTGTGTAAAATATACAGATCAATTCCAAAATAGCTATGTATTTTTTAAGGTAATGTTAGGATCTTCCATAACCTTTATTTTACCAGCAGGTGTGTATGTTTTAAGTGGAAAACCTGAAAATATGGCATTTGCATTAACTTTACTTTTCTTTTTAATTATGGCACCAGGAGTATCAGCTCCTATGTATAAGTTTGCTAATTTTGCTTCTACAATAGGAGATATTTCTGAAGGTGTTGAACGTATAGATAAGATTCTTAACGAAGAAGTTATACCAGAAGTAAAACATTCTAAAATACCGGAAAAATTTGATATTAAATTTGAAAATGTATCCTTTAGTTATAATTCAAATAAAAACACAATAAGTAAAGAGGCACTTTCAAATATAAATTTTAAAGCAGAGCAAGGAAAAGTAACTGCTCTTGTAGGACCATCTGGCTCAGGAAAATCTACAATTGCAAATTTAATCCCTAGATTTTGGAATGTGAAAAAAGGGTCTATCTCCATAGGTGGAGTGGATATAAGATATATGAGTACAGAAAAATTAATGGATACAGTATCATTTGTTTTTCAAGAGTCATTTTTATTTTATGATACAATTTACGAAAATATTTTAGCAGGAAGACCTGATGCTTCTAAAGAAGAAGTGTACGCTGCTGCAAAGGCTGCACAATGTCATGATTTTATTGAAAGACTTCCAAAGGGATACCATACTCTCATAGGAGAAGGTGGAACTTATCTTTCAGGTGGTGAAGAACAAAGAATATCTGTAGCAAGAGCTATACTTAAGAATGCTCCTATTTTAGTACTTGACGAAGCAACTGCTTTTGCTAATCCAGAAAATGAACACAAAATGCAATTGGCACTTAAAGAACTTATGAAAAACAAAACTGTAATAGTTATTGCTCACAGACTTTTATCTATTAAAGATTCAGAACAAATTATTGTTTTAAATGAGGGACGTATTGTAGAAAAAGGTAACCATGAAAAATTAAAAGCTAATAATGGACTTTATAAGAAAATGTGGGATGCATATACAGATGCAAAAGAATGGAAGCTTGAGAAGGGAGGTAATATAGCATGAAGATTCTTTATAATATAACTGCTGGTAATCCTAAAAAATTAAGAAAACCAATTTTATTTTCAGCATTATCTAATGTTTTAAATATTTTACCTTTTGCTTTAGCTATTACATCAGTAAAGATAATATTTGAGGCTTATTCAACTGGTACAGCTCTTGATATAAGGAAATTATGGCTAACTTGTATTTCATTATTTATATCTATGATAATAATGTTTTTAGGAGAAATACCTGCTTATAAGGCAGCATATAGAGGAGCATTCATAGTGGCTGCAGAGGGAAGGGCAAAATTAGCAGAGCATTTAAGACAATTACCTCTTGGATATTTGACAAGCAGAGATCCTGGTGACCTTGGAAATATGATGATGGGGGATTTTGCATTAATAGAACATTGCATATCCCATCTAATGCCTCAACTAGTTGGTGCATTAGTTATGCCGGTAATTGCATTCATTGGATTATTATTTTTAGATTGGCGTATGGCTGTTGCAATGTTTGTAGCATTACCTATAGGAATTTTAATCATAAAGGTAACTTCTAAACTTCAAAAAAGAATAGGTAAGAGGCATATGGAATCTAAAATATATGCAGCTAATAGATTACAAGAATATTTAAATGGTATAGGAACTATTAAAGCTTATAATTTAACAGGAGAAAGATTCACTCGCCTTGAAAGTGCATTTAGGCAGTTTATGATTGAAAGTATAAAAATAGAAGGATTTTTACAACCAGTAGTATTGACAGCCCTAGCATGTATAAGAGCAGGCCTTACAGTAATGGTATTTGTAGGCACTCATTTGATTTTAGGTGGAAAACTAGATGTTATAACTTTTGTTACATTTTTAATTGTAGGAACAAGAATATTTGACCCTCTTAATACTGCACTTGCAGATTTTTCAGAGATAAATTATGACCAACAGGCAGGAGAAAGAATTGTAAATTTATTAGAGGAACCTATTTTACAAGGGGATAAAATGCCATCTGGAGGACATGATATTGAATTGAAAAATGTTACATTTGCATATGGTGATAAAGCCGTTATTAAAAATATTTCTTTAAAAATGCCAGAAGGATCACTAACTGCCTTAGTGGGACCTTCTGGAAGTGGAAAGAGTAGTATTTTAAAATTAATAGCTCGTTTTTATGATCCTCAGCAAGGTGAAGTTTGTATAGGAAATGAAAATATGAAAAATCTAGAGCCAGAAGCATTTCTTAAAAAAGTTTCAATGGTATTTCAGGATGTATATTTATTTCAAGATACCATTGGAAATAATATAAGATTTGGTAAGGAAAATGCAACACAAAAGGAAGTAGAAGAGGCCGCAAAGAAAGCATGTTGCCATGATTTTATTATGAAGCTTCCTAAAGGATACGACACACCTATAGGCGAGGGCGGTTCTACTCTTTCTGGTGGTGAAAAACAGCGTATTTCTATTGCAAGAGCAATATTAAAGGATGCTCCAGTGATTTTATTAGATGAAGCAACTGCATCATTGGATCCAGAAAATGAATTGGATATACAAAGAGCAATAAACGAATTGATTCAAGGCAGAACAGTTATTGTAGTTGCACATAGGTTAAAAACTATCTGTAGTGCAGATAATATTACTGTACTGGATAATGGACAGGTTGTAGAGCAGGGAGCTCATGAGGAATTGATGAGAATTGAAGGTTTATACTATCGACTTTGGAGTTTACAGCATCAATCTGGTGAATGGACCATGATATCATAATATATAAAATTTTTGATTATAGATTAATAAACCGCTCACTATAGAATATAGATTTTATAGTGAGTGTTTTTTTGTACATTTAGTGTGATAATTATATTTTAAAATGCATATAAAATTAAGTATGATACCTAATAATGTGAATATTTATTAAAAATGTTATAATTATATAAACAGTTAGGTTTTTAAGCATTTATATTATAATTTTTAAGAAAATATATTTTACAATATTTAAAGTATAAATTGATGATTTTTAAAATATGAAAATCTATTTTTGTAAAGTTTTCCTACTAAGTGTTTGGAGGGAATGTTTTGAGAAATAAGGATAAAATATTACACACTGTTTCAGTATTGCAAAAGAAAGTGCCAAATGGAGTATCTGCCAGTGAGATTAGTGAAGTTTTAAATATTAATAGGGCAAATGTGAGCAGATGTCTCAATGAGCTTTATTCAGAAAGAAAACTTGAAAAAATTCAAGGACGCCCTGTATTATATAAAATCACAGAAGAAGATATTGGTAAATTTGAAGAGATTAAAAATAATAGTCTGGATAGTCTTATTGGTGCTCAAAATAGTTTACAAATAGCTATCCAGCAGGCAAAAGCAGCTATGCTTTATCCACCTAGAGGATTACATACTCTTATACTTGGGGAAACAGGAGTTGGAAAGTCTCTTTTTGCAGAACTTATGTATAAGTTTTCTGTGGAAACAGGAATGCTTTTTTCCGGAGCACCGTTTATACATTTTAATTGTGCAGATTATGCAGATAATCCTCAGCTTTTAATAGCTTACATTTTTGGAGTAAAAAAAGGTGCTTATACTGGTGCAGACAAAGATAGAGAAGGATTATTAAAAAAAGCTGATGGTGGAATCATATTTCTAGATGAAGTTCATAGATTACCACCTCATGGACAGGAAATTCTTTTTACATTTATAGATAAAGGATATTTTAGGGCTTTAGGAGAAACAGAAAAAAAGGAACAGGTATCGGTACAAATAATAGCAGCTACTACAGAAAATCCTCAGTCTCATCTTTTAAAGACATTTACTAGAAGAATTCCAATGATAATAACTTTACCACCATTGATGAGTAGAGGTATGAAAGAAAGGTATAGACTTATTGAATTGTTTATAAAAGATGAGTCAAAAAGATTAGGCAAAAGTATATATATCAATCGTAACTCCTTGGAGTCTTTTTTATTATATGACTGTCCAAATAATATAGGACAATTGAAAAGTGATATACAGCTCTCTTGCGCAAAGGCTTTTTTAAATTATAAAGCTCAAAGAAAGAATTATATAATAAGTACTCAAGAAGATTTACCTATATACGTAAAAAGAGGAATTCTGAAGATAAAAGATAATAGGGAGCAGATAGATAATATTTTAAAAAATACTGGAGAAATTCTTAAGTTTTATTATAAGGAAAAGGAATGTAAAATACTAGGAGATACTCGTGGAGGACGAGAGGATTTTTATGATGACATAGAAAGAAAACTTCAAGATTTAAAGGCATCTGGTATTCAAGATAATGAAATTAATCAAATTCTTAATATTGATATAGAAAGTCATTTTAAAAAACATATTGAAGATATGACATTAAAAGTTAATAGAGAAGAAATAATAAATATAGTTGGAGAAAAAATAGTTAATGTAGTGGATTATATATTAAATTCTGCACAAAATAAACTATATAGAGAATATGATGAAAATTTATATTTTGCTCTTGCTTTACATCTAAATGGAAGTATAAAAAGAATTCAAAATGGAAATAAAATATATAATCCAAAGCTAAACTTTATAAGGGCAAAATACGATGAAGAGTTTTTAATAGCTATGGAAATGGCTAAAATTATTGATAATACTTTTCATATTGAAACACCTCTTGATGAAATAGGTTATATTGCTATGTTTTTAGCAGCTAATTCTTTTGAGTTAGAAAATGAAGATAAAGATAAAGTGGCAGTACTTGTGATATTTCATGGAAATAGTACAGCTAGCAGCATGGTTCAAGTTGCAAATGAATTAGTTGGAATAAACCATGGAGTTGCTATTGATATGCCTTTAAATATGAGTGCAGAAGAAGCATATCAATTAGCCAAAAAGAAGGTTCAAGAGATAAATAAAGGAAGAGGAGTTCTTCTTTTAGTGGACATGGGATCTCTAGTAAACTTTGGGGATATGATATACGAAGAAACAGGAATTGTTGTTAAAACCATAGATAGAGTGAGTACACCTATGGTAATTGAAGGCTTAAGAAAAGCAGTTTTAGGGAGAGATTTAATAGAGGTATATCAAAGCTGTAAAGAAAACAATTATTTTACAAGAGGAGTAATTAGAAAGACCAATATAAAAAAGAAGAACATTATTATAACAGCATGTTTTACTGGCGATGGAGCAGCAGAAAGATTAAAGAGAGTCATCTATGAAAAGTTATCAAATCTTGAGGATATAGAAATAATTCCAATGAATATTATAAATAGAAGAGAATTTTTAAGCTCAATAGATTATTATAGAGAAAATTATAATATTTTAGCTATAGTTGGAACAGTAAGAATTCACATAGATGATATACAATTTATATCTGCAAAAGAATTATTAATTGATAGTGGAATAAATACTTTAAAAGAAATAATTGAAATAAACAATAACTACACTAAAATTAGTTTATCACTTAAAGAACATTTAAATTTTGAGGGTAGTGATACTGTTGTTGAAGAAGTGAAACAATCAGTTGAACAGATAGAAACCCAATTAGAAAAAGTCATTAGTGATGAAGTTGAAATAGGAATAATAATTCATATATGCTTTTTAATAGATAAACTTAAAAATGGTGGCAGCGAACTAATGTTTAAAGATTTAGATGAGTTTATTGATGAGTATAGCAGGGAAATCACGCAAATAAAACAAAGCTTAAAAAGTCTTGAGGAACAATATGATGTGGAAATTGGAGATAACGAATTAGCTTATATTTGCCGCATGTTTATGTATAATGAATCAGATTAATATTTTTATAAAAGTATTTTTAATATAATATACAGTGTAATCTGTGTAATATATATAAATAGTGTGTATGTAATTATACACACTATTTTTACGTATAAATATTTTAGATCATTGCAATAAATTTATTAGTATATATAAATTTAAAGTGGCTGACTTACAGCTGTATCATTGATTTATAAGAATTTATTAATGAAACTTAAAATAAGTATATAGTGTTTATAAATAAAATAAAATTTTGGCATGACAATTGCTTTAATATTAGTGTAAAGGAGGTAAGTTATGAAGAAATTAGATGTAACAGTAAAAAGCAAATCAGGGCTTCATGCACGACCAGCAGCTACATTGGTTAATTTAACACAGAAATTTGAATCTAATATTACCATTGAAAAGGATGGTAGATCAGCAAATGCAAAAAGTATAATAGGAGTTTTAAGTATTGGGGCAGCAATGGGAGATAATGTATCTGTTTTAATAGATGGGGAAGATGAAACAGAAGCATTTAATGAACTAGAAGAATTGTTTAATAAAACTTTACCTAATGAATAACAATTAATGTCCCATTACAAAAAGGAGGATTATATGGGTTATTATATTGGAATTGACGGAGGCGGTACAAAAACTATTTGTCTTTTGGGGAATCAAAATAATGAAGTTATAGACAGCTTTAAAGCTGGTCCTACAAATTATCACAGTATAGGGGTAAAACAAACAGAAGAAGTATTTAGTTCTATGTTCACTTATTTTTATGATAAGCACAATATTGATAAAGAAAATATTGCTGTAATATGTTTAGGAGGAGCTGGAATTGATTGTAAAGATGATGAAAACCTTTTAAAAAATATTTTTAGGACATTAGGCTATAAAAATAAGCTATTAATATTTAATGATTCCATAACTACTTTAGTTGGGGCAAATGGTCACATGAGAGATGCCATTTTAATTAGTGGTACTGGATCCATATCTTATGGCATTGATATTCATGGCAATGCTGTCAGAGTAGGAGGATGGGGGCATATAATTGATGATGAGGGAAGTGGATTTGCTATTGGAAGAGATGCACTTAAGAAGATAATGGAAAGTTATGATGGAAGAAGTGAAAAAACTATACTATGGGAAAAGGTAAGTAAAAATCTTGGAATTTCAGACTATGAAGAACTTATACCATTTATTTATAATTCAGAAAAACAACATATTGCTGACCTTGCACCTCTTGTATTAGAAAGCTATTATTCTGACAAAATTTCTAAAGACATTATAGATAAAGCTGTAGAAGATTTATTTAAAATGGTTAAAACTCTTTCACTAAAGATGAAAATTCAGAATTTTCAACTAAGTTTTGGAGGCAGCATACTTTTAAAATCATCTCTTATGAATAATTTATTAAAGAAAAAAATAAATGAAGAATTCCCTGAAGTGATAATTCATGCTCCTTATGCAGACTCAGCCCATGGTGCATTAACTCTAGCTTTAAAAAGTAATGGATATTAAAAGGGAGTGAAAATTATGAAAAAAATAATGTTAGTTTGCTGTGCAGGAATGTCTACTAGTTTATTAGTAAAAAAAATGCAGGATGCTGCGGCTAAGGAAAATTTAGAAGTAGAAATATTTGCAATAGGAGAAGCAGATGTAAAAAATCATGAAGATATAGATGTGGTACTGCTTGGTCCTCAAGTTAGATATCTACTTGGAAAGATGGAAAAATTAATGACACCAAAGGGAATACCAGTAAGTGTAATTGACAGTATTTTATATGGAACTATGAACGGAGAGGCTGTATTAAAACAAGCTATTGACATGATTAAGTAAATAGAATCTCTTTTATAAATATTAGGGGGGTAAAAAATGAAAAAATTTATTAGCTTTATGGAAAAACATTTTGTACCTGTAGCAGGGCGAATAGGTGCTCAAAGACATCTTGTAGCAATAAGGGATGGATTTGTAGTTTTAATGCCACTAATTATAGCAGGTTCATTAGGTACATTAATCAATGCCTTGCCGATACCAGCATATCAAAACTTTATGAATAATATATTTGGCGAGTCATGGAAAAATTTTGGAGGAAATATTTGGGCGGGATCCTTCGCTATAATGTCATTTCTTGTAGTATTTACCATAGCTTATAATCTTGCAAAATCCTATGAATCTGATGGACTTACAGCAGGTGTTGTAGCTTTTGCAGCACTATTATCAATAACAAAAGCTACAGAAGATGGTTCTGGAATACCTTATAGTGCAGCAGGTGGAGTAGGATTATTCTTAGCAATAATTGTAGCACTTATCTCTACGGAAATATTTGTGAGACTAAGAAGAAATAAATCACTTATAATTAAAATGCCAGACAATGTACCACCAGCAGTTTCTAAATCTTTTGCTTCATTATTGCCAGTTATTATAACAATATCTATATTTTCGATAATTAGAATTTTATTTGCAGTAATTGGAGTAGATGATATTCATAAATTGATTTATGATGCACTTCAAGCACCTTTAGTATCAATAGCTAATACACTTTGGTCAGCAATATTAATTGCACTTTTAAATCATTTATTTTGGTTCTTTGGACTACATGGATCTAATATATTAGAACCGGTTATGCAAGCAGTTTATCTTCCAGCACTTGAGAAAAATATGGCTGCTGCAGCAGCTGGAGAAGCAATACCAAATATTGTTACAAAACCATTTTTCGATGCGTTTGTTTATATGGGAGGTTCAGGTGCAACAATTTGCCTTATAATTGCTATTTATATAGCTTCAAAACGTAAACATCATAGAAATATGGCTAATTTATCACTAGGACCAGGATTATTTAATATAAATGAATCTATGATATATGGTATGCCGATTGTGTTAAATCCAGCATTTATAATACCATTTATTTTAACACCAGTGTTATTAACTATAATAAGTTATGCTGCTACTGTTATAGGATTAGTTCCTCGTACTATTGCTATGGTACCATGGACAACACCACCTATACTTAGTGGATGGATTGCAACTGGAGGATCTGTTGCAGGCTCCATATTGCAAATAGTGAATCTTGTTATTGGTGTGATTATATATGTTCCTTTTATAATTTTAGCAGAAAGAATTGAAGATAAAAAATCTGAAACCATTGTGAAAAAAGAAGATAATAGTATAAAAGGTTAAAGTTTAAAATTATGCATGGGATTTGCAATATTTATTGTAAACTCCATGCATAATTCAACAAAAGGACAATTTCCATTTAAGGGAAAAGTGTTACATAATTTTATGATTGGAGGGGGAAGCATGGAAGGGATGAAAATTGCTGTAATTGGTGGAGGCAGCAGCTATACTCCGGAACTTATTCATGGAATAATACAAAGAATTGAAGAATTCCCTGTAAGAGAAATAGCGTTAGTTGATGTAGAAGAGGGGCAATGGAAACTTGATATAATTAGGGAACTTTCTTTAAGAATGTTAAAAAAACATAATATCAAAATAAAAATAACTTCAACTTTAAATAGAAAAGAAGCTATAAAAGATGCAGATTTTGTTGTTACTCAATTTAGAGTTGGAGGGCTAAAAGCAAGATTAAAAGATGAAACAATACCATTAAAGTATAATCTTATTGGTCAAGAAACTACTGGAGTAGGAGGATTTACTAAAGCACTTAGAACAATACCAATGATACTTGATATATGTAAAGATATTAGTGAATTAGCTCCAAATGCATTCTTAATTAATTTCACAAATCCAGCAGGAATTATTACTGAAACTATTTTAAATTATACAAAAGTTAAAGCTATTGGATTATGTAATGTTCCAATAACAATGAAAAATAATATTAGCAAATTGCTTGAGGTGGAAGCAAGCAGAATAAAAATAGATTTTTTAGGACTTAATCATATGGTTTATGGAAAGGCAGTTTATCTTGATGGAGAGAATATAACAAAAGATATGATTTATAGACTTTCTAAAGGGGCATCTATAAATATGAATAATATTCCAGATTTAAGATGGGATGAAGAATTTTTAAAATCTTTAAATATGATTCCTTGTCCTTATCATAGGTATTTTTATATGAAAGATGAGATATTAAAGGAACAGCTAGAAGAAATAAAAAATGGCCATGGTACAAGGGCAAAACAAGTAATGGAAATAGAAAATAAATTATTTAAAATATATGATGATGAAAAGCTTGATGAAAAACCAGCAGAGCTAGATAAAAGAGGAGGTGCATATTATTCAGAAGCAGCAGTTTCTCTTATGAGTGCTATATACAACGATAAGAATGAAATTCATACTGTAAATATAAAAAATAATGGAAGTATATTAGATTTACCTAATAATTCTGTTATAGAAACAAATGCAATTGTAAACAAAAATGGAACAACGCCAATATCTTCAGGAAATTTGCCTAATTCTATAAAAGGTCTTGTACAGCAGGTTAAAGCCTATGAGACACTTACAGTAGAAGCAGCAGTAAAAGGGGATTATAATACAGCTTTTTTAGCATTAATAAATAATCCATTAGGTGGCTCCATAGATATTACTAAAAAATTATTAAAAGATATATTACATGAAAATAAAAAATATTTACCTCAATTTAAGTAGGGAGGAATTAAAAATGGAGAATATAATATTTAAATTAATATCTTATAGCGGAGAGGCAAAAAGTTTTTCTATGGAATCTATATCCCATGCAAAAGCAGGTAACTTTAAAGAAGCTGAAAGATGTCTTGAATTAGCAGATAAAAGCTTAGAGGAAGCTCATAAGGAACAAACAAAACTTATTCAATCAGAAGCAAGAGATGAAAAAGTTGAAATTACACTGCTTATGGTTCATGCTCAAGATCATTTAATGAATGCTATAACAGTAAAAGATTTAGCAGTAGAATTTATGGATATGTATAAAAAAATTTTAAAGTAAAAGGGAGAAATTTAAATGGGCAAGTTAGGGGTATCAATATATCCTCCGCAAGGAGAAATAAAAAAATATAAAGATTATTTAAAAATGGCTGCAATATATGGGTTTACTAGAGTATTTACTTGTCTTATATCCTTAGGAGAAGATATAGATAATAATTTAAATCAGTTTAGAGAAATAACTGGTATTGCAAAAGATCTTGGAATGGAAGTAATTGCAGATGTAGATCCTTCAATTTTTAAAAAGTTAAATTTAAGTTATAAAGATCTTCAATTTTTCTCTGAATTAAATTTAAGTGGGATAAGATTAGATTTAGGCTTCTCAGGAATGGAAGAGAGTATAATGAGTGTAAATCCTTATGGTCTTAAAATTGAAATAAATATGAGTAATGGAACAAAGTATCTTGATAATATTTTAAGTTATTATCCCAATAAAGACAATATCATAGGATGTCACAATTTTTATCCTCATAGATATACAGGATTATCAAGACAGCATTTCTTTAATACATCAAGAGTATTTAAAGAAAAAGGTATAAGGACTGCTGCTTTTATAAGTTCTCCTAGCGGTACTTTTGGACCATGGCCAACATCTCATGGACTATGCACCTTAGAAGAGCATAGATTTTTGCCTATTGATGTTCAGGCAAAGGACTTATTTAATACAGGATTAATTGATGATGTTATAATAGCGAACTGTTTTGCCTCAGAAGAAGAACTTTATAAACTAAGTAAATTAAATAAAAATATTCTTGAACTTAAAGTTAAGCTTTTAGAAAATTTACCAGAAATAGAGAAAAAAATAATTTTAGAAGAGGGACATTTTAATAGGGGAGATATATCTGAATATATGATTAGATCAACAGAAAGTCGTGTAAAATATAAAGATCATAAATTTCAATTGTTTAATGCAAAACCTATAAAGAGAGGAGATGTATTGATTGAAAGCTCTCTTTATGAAAGATACAGCGGAGAACTTCAAATAGCATTAAAGGATATGGAGAATAGTGGGAAAACCAATGTGGTAGGCAGAATTGATGAAGAAGAAATTTATTTATTAGATTATATTAGACCATGGCAAAAGTTTAAGTTTACATTATAAATCTTTAAAAGATATAAAGGTAGGTAAATATATGGCAGTAAAATGTATTAAAAATGGTAATATAATCTTAAAAGATAAGGTTATACAGGGAAAAGCAATTATATATGATAAAAAAACAGTTGACATTGTAGAAGATAAGTATGTTAGCAAAGATATAGAAACTATTGATATAGAAGGAAACTATATATCACCTGGATTTATAGATATTCATGTTCATGGCTCAAAAGGCTTTGATGTTATGGATGGTAATATTAAAGCTATTGAGAATATAAGTAAAAGTCTTTGTGCTCATGGAGTTACAGGTTTCCTACCTACAACTATGACAATGTCCATAGAGGATATTCATAAAGCTTTAAAAGCAATAAAAGATTTTATGCATATGAAGTTTGATGGTTCGAAAGTACTTGGGGTGCATTTAGAAGGTCCTTTTATTAGTCCAATATATAAAGGAGCACAAAATGAAAAATATATTTTGTCACCAACAATAGAAATTATAAAACCTTATATTGATATCATTAAGATAATAACAATTGCACCGGAAATGGATGAAAACCACATTTTTATTAAATCTATGAATAAGAATAAAAATATGTTATTATCAATAGGACATACAAATTCTACGTATGAACAAGCTATGAGTGCTATAGAAGATGGTATAAAAAGTGCAACTCATTGCTTTAATGCTATGACTCCCCTTCATCATAGGAATCCAGGAGTAGTTGGAGCTATTTTAAATAGTGATATTTATTGTGAATTTATTGCAGATACAATTCATGTACATCCTGCATTATATACTATTTTAGAGAAGATTAAAGGGGAAGACAGGATAATCTTAATAAGTGATGCTATGAGGGCAGCTTGCATGAAATCAGGAAATTATGATTTAGGTGGACAAAGAGTATTTGTATCTAATGAGAGAGCAACACTTGAAGATGGTACCTTAGCTGGAAGTCTTCTCACTTTAGATAAAGCAGTGAAAAATATGAAAGTCCATAGCAGATTGGATATAGAAAAAATAATTAAGATGGTCACAATAAATCCTGCTAGTGCTATTGGAATAGATGATATGAGTGGAACCATAGAAATAGGAAAACATGCTGATTTTACAGTATTTAATGAAAATATAGATATTTTATATACCATCGTAGAAGGAAACTTATGTTTTAGGAAGGAATTTTAAATTATGGAAATTATTAAGGTGAAAGATTATAGGGAACTAAGTAGAAAGGCAGCTAGTATATTAGCCAGTCAACTTATATTAAAACCTAAAAGTGTTTTAGGACTTGCAACAGGTTCTACACCTATAGGTACTTATGAAGAGTTGATTCGTTTATACAATGAGGGTATTATAAGCTTTTCGAAGGTAATTACTTTTAATTTAGATGAATATTGTGGGTTAAAATCTAACGATATAAATAGTTATTGCAATTTTATGAAAACTAAATTATTTAATCATGTAGATATAAAAGAAGAAAATATTCATATTCCTGATGGATTAGCAAAGGATGTAAAAGAAGAATGTGAATGCTACGAGAAAAAAATTAAAAAGGCTGGCGGT
Source organism: Clostridium faecium (assembly GCF_014836835.1). Taxonomy (GTDB): domain Bacteria; phylum Bacillota; class Clostridia; order Clostridiales; family Clostridiaceae; genus Clostridium_J; species Clostridium_J faecium. The sequence continues at coordinate 16,219 of NZ_JACSQB010000029.1, forward strand.
GTAGATATACAATTACTTGGTATAGGAAGAAATGGACACATTGGTTTTAATGAACCAAGCTTTAAGTTTGAAGCAAAAACATTTTTAGTAAATTTAGATGAGGACACAATCAATGCTAATTCAAGATTTTTTAACAGTATTGAAGATGTACCTAAACAAGCAATAAGTATGGGAATAAAAACTATTATGAGTTCTAAAAAAATTCTGCTGCTTGCTAATGGAGAGGAAAAAGCAGAAATATTGTATAAAGCCATTTATGGAGATATAATTCCGGAAGTGCCTGCGTCAGTGCTTCAATTGCATCCAGATGTGACTATAATTGTAGATGAAAAGGCAGGTAGTTTTTTAAAAAATTAATTTAAAGAGACTCATTTATAAATAAACTACTATAAAATCTAATTTTAAGCTATAGTTTTATCACATTGATTTAAGCTGTGAAAGGTACTTAGGAGGTGATTATATGAAGGGAATAGGCACATCTACAGGTATTGCTATTGGTAATATATTTGTTAAGCACAATAAGCTTGAAGTTAAAAAATATAAAATTGAAGATTGTGATGAAGAGATAAGAAGACTTAGAAGATCACTAGATACATCAATCAGCCAAGTAAAGGAGCTTATTGTATTTACGGAAGATACATTGGGGAAAGAAGAAGGAAAAGTTTTTGAAGCTCATATTCATATGTTAAGGGATGAAGAGTTTATTACTCTTATTGAAAACAAAATTAGAGAATTTAAGTTCAATGTTGAATGGGCGGTTAAAGAGGCTACGGATTTTTATGTAGACATGTTTAATTCATTAAATAATAGTTATATGCGTGAGAGAAGCAGTGACCTTATAGATGTTTCAAGTAGAATAATAAACAATTTACTAAATTTAGGCACTATGGATTATAGTAAATTAAATGAAGCTTTTATATTAATAGCTCATGACCTAACACCATCTGAAACAGCCCAGCTTCCTAAAGATAAAGTACTTGGATTTATAACGGAAGCTGGTGGACCAACATCTCACGTTGCCATAATGGCTAAAAATCTTGGAATTCCGGCAATTGTAGGTGCTGGTAAAATATTAGATTTATTTGATGAAAAATCTTTGGTAGCTATGGATGGAAGTACAGGTGAGTTTATTATTAACCCAGATAGTTCCATAATAAATCAATTTAATATGAAAAAGGACTATTTAGAAAAGGAAAAAGAACTTAATAAAAACGTAATAGGTATGAAATCTGTTTCGAAAGATGACAAAATTTTTGAAATAGTATGTAATATTGGCTCGTCAGAAGAATTGCAACAGGTGATAGATAATGATGGTGAAGGCATAGGGCTTTTTAGAAGTGAGTTTATCTATATGGGAAGAAATGAACCACCTAGTGAAGAAGAACAATTAAACTGTTATAAAGAAGTAGTACAGGGCGTCAATGGTAAACCTGTAATAATTAGAACCCTAGATGTAGGAGGGGATAAAGAACTCTCTTATTTAAACATTAAAAAGGAACAAAATCCTTTCCTTGGATTTAGAGCCACAAGATATTGCTTAAAAGAAAGGGAATTATTTAAAGTTCAATTAAGGGCAATTTTAAGATCAAGTGCTTTTGGAAATGTGAAAATAATGTTCCCAATGATATCTAGTATTCAAGAAGTTAGAGAGGTAAAAGAACTTCTTGAAGAGTGCAAAGTGGAGTTGAAATTAAAACAAATTCCCTATGATAAAGATATACAAATAGGTATAATGATTGAAATACCTTCAGCTGCTATTATTTCTGATGTTCTTGCAAAAGAAGTAGATTTTTTTAGTATAGGTACTAATGATCTTATACAATATACTATTGCTGTAGATAGATTGAATGAAAGTGTATCAAAGTTATACACACCATATCATCCTTCAATACTTAGACTTATTAATACTGTAATTGAAAATGGACATAAGGAAGGAATACCAGTAGGAATATGTGGAGAAGCTGCTAGTGATATAAAACTTCTTCCTATATTTATGGGCATGGGGCTTGATGAATTTAGTGTGAGTCCAAGTTTAGTTCTAAAATTAAGAAGATACATGAAAAAAATATCAACTATAGAGGCAAAGGAACTTAGTGATAAAGTTCTTAAATTGGGAGATTTTGAAACTATTAACAAGTTATTAGAAGATACACTAGACTATTACCAACAAACTGAAAAGTGAAAATAAATTAAGTTTTCTCTTAACAATTTTAAAGGGGCTAACTATGTTAGTCTCTTTTTGTTTTGTATTAAGGGACGGTTCATTATTTTAAATAGAATTGGGAGGAAACTTTAAAAATTGATAAGGGACGGTTCATTTATTTTGATAGAATGAAAGGAAATTTTATAAATTGTAATGAACCGTCCCTTATGCTACATTTATTTTGATAGAATTGAGAGGAAATTTTATAGAGTGTAATGAACCGTCCCCATATTTTAAAGTTGGTGATTAAATTAAAGGATTAAATTAAAGAAGTGATAAGGGACGGTTCATTTATTTTGATAGAATGAAAGGAAACTTTATAAATTGTAATGAACCGTCCCTTATGCTAGATAGTGAATTGTATCAATTGTAATGAACCGTCCCTTATGCTAGTTTTTTAGATATTATAGCTATTATAAGAATTTAGTTAGTGATAAAATAATTATATATTTATATGAATTGTGCCTTCAATTTTGGGGGTATTGAACCCCAAAATTAAACATTCTTTTGATTTTGTATATACTTTTGAATGGTTTCAGAAGATACTGTTTTAGCAGTACCAATATAATATCCTCTGCTCCATAAGCCACTGCCCAAAAATTTAGATTGTTTTAACTTTGGGAAGCCTTTGAATATTTCATTTGCAGATATGCTTTTTAGTTTTCTAACGATATCTACTGAAGCAACAGTTGGTGGAGCAGATATGAAAAGATGCACATGGTCAGACATTATCTCTTGTTCAATAAGTTAGTAGTCATAACAATGACATATTACTTTAAAACATTTGGATAACTCATATTCCAATTCATCTTTAAAAATATTATGGCGATATTTGGGACAGAAAACAATATGGTAATTGATGTTATATTTACTGTGGCTAGTTGTATTGGTTTGTATATTTTTCAATGACATATTTCATACCTTCTTCAATTAAGTCATTAGCATTGGTTTTTTGTTTGATAGCCAATATTTTAATTTCAGTATATAAATCTTCATCTATTGTAGTATTAATATTTTTTCTTGCCATTTTAAGCACCTCCTATAAACTTATTTTAACGCATGGTTGACTATGTATCGATGATGCATTAAAATAAATACATAGATAACAATGTGAAGGAGGTGAAAAAATTAAATTATCTTTTAAATTTAAACCAAGTCTTACTGTAGAGCAATTAAATATCATAGAAGAATTATCTTTCCATACAACAAAACTTTACAACGTTGTTAGTTATGAATTGAGAGAAAATGGTTTTAAATCTTATGTAGATATAGAAAATATGTTTAAATCGAGTTTTGGATTAATCAATAGTGATGTGAATGGTTCGTTAAATATATTAAGAAAAGAAGAAAAATGTATTCCCGAAATAGTACAAACTATGAGGGATAAAGGGAGAGTGTCCTCCCCGTTGAGAGTAAGGGTTGCCTGTTAAGGGTGGAAACTTAAATATCAAACCTCTCACGAAGCCACCGTTGCTTGTCTCGGTGGTAGTTCACGTTAATAGGAAAAAACATATATTGATAGAATATAAATATAATTTGAAAGATTTGCATAAATTATTTGTTAAGATTATATTTATATGTATAGTTAGGAGAGATTTTTTTGAAGAGAGTTTTAAGTATAATTTTAATGGTAGTGATAGTTTTTACTGGGTGCAGTATTAAAAGTGAAAAGGAACAAGTTTCAAACAGTTATGGAAAGGAAAATACTTCGCAGGGAGTAACAAAACCAGAGGAGACTTTAGATGAAAAAATAGAAAAGAAGATTTCATCAATGACTATTGAAGAAAAAGTAGGACAATTACTTATGCCTTCTATAGATACGGTAAGTAAGGATGGAGAAAAGGTTGATTTTACTATGGTTACTCCAGAGGTAGAAGAAGTTTTTAATAGGTATAATTTGGGAGGAATAATTCTGTTTAAAAATAATTTAGTAGATAAAGAGCAGACTAAAAAACTTACAGAGGGTATAGAAAATTTTTCAAAGGATATTGGAATATTAATAGGAACCGATGAAGAAGGCGGAATTGTAACGAGAATACCTAGGGATGTTGAGGCACCTGATGCTAGAACAATAGGGGATAGCAATGATTCTAATATGGCTTTTGAAGTTGGAAAAAGTATAGGGAAAGATATGAAAAATTTAGGGTTAAATTTAGATTTTGCTCCTGTAATGGATGTGGATACTAATCCAGAAAATCCTGTTATAGGTATTAGGGCATTTAGTAATGAGCCAGGGAAAGTTGCAGAGTTTGGAGTTAAATTTATGGAGGGGTTAAAAGGTGAAGGAATAATCAGTTCTATTAAGCATTTTCCAGGTCATGGAGATACTGTAGGAGATTCTCATAAGGATTTAGTGAGCATAGATCATTCTAGGGAGAGAATAAATGAAATAGAACTTCATCCTTTTAAAAAAGCTATAGAAAGTAATGTAGATATGATAATGGTAGGTCATATCCAAGCTGAGGCTTTAGATGATAGTAGAATTTACTCTTCTAAGCAAGGAACTGAAGTTTTAGCACCAGCTACTTTTTCAAGTAAAATAATAGGTGACGTTTTAAGAGGAGAACTAGGATTTCAAGGTGTTGTTATAACTGATGCTTTAGACATGGGAGCTATAACAAATTATTTCACATTAAAGGAAGCTGCAGTTAATGCGTTAAAAGCAGGAGTTAATATATTATTAATGCCAGCACCTTTAGAACCTGGAGAAAATAACGAGAATTTTGATGAAGTTTTTTATGGCATAATTGAAGATGTCAAATCAGGAAATCTAAGTGAAAATATAATAAATGATAGTTTAAAAAAGATATTAAAACTAAAATATAATTATGGACTTTTAAAATTACAATAACATTGTAATGTTTTTAATTAAAAAATATAAAGGAGGAGTTTAATATGAACATTACATTTCAAGGAAATCCTATAACTTTAGTTGGCAAGGAGTTGAAGGTAGGTGATAAAGCGCCAAATTTTATGCTTACTAATAGTGATTTGCAGCCTGTCACATTAAATAATACAAGTGGCGTAAGAATTTTCGTAGTGGTTCCTTCCATTGATACAGGAGTATGTGACTTAGAAGTTCAAACTTTTAATCAAAAGGCAGGAGAGGTTCCAGGGGTTAATATATATACTATTTCAATGGATTTACCTTTCGCACAAGCAAGATGGTGTGGAGCAAAATCGGTAAAATCTTTAACTATGTTATCTGATTATAAAGATCACAGTTTTGGAAATAATTATGGTACTTATATAAAAGAATTAGGACTATTAACTCGTGCAGTATTTGTTATAGATAGCAGTAATACAGTAACTTATGCAGAGTACGTATCTGAAGTTACAGAACAACCTAATTTCGAACAAGTTATAAAAGCTGCAAAAGAAGCAAAATAATTAATATACACTATAATCCTTATAAGGGGAGACTATCTAAAAAGAAAGTCTCCCTATTATTTTGTAAAATTATTCTATATACTTACAAATGTGTAAGTTTTAATTGTGAGTTGTAAGGCTAATCTATGGTAGGAAAATTTATGAAATGATAAAATTTCACATGAATAATAAGTGCTTATAAGGAGAGGGTAATATGAGTTTAGATTTATTAAGTATTAGTTTAAACAATGTAAAACATAATAAGAAAAATTATTTTACATACATTGTTTCTATAATAATTAATATAAGTATATTTAATGTATATTTAAATATAGCAAATTCAGAAGAACTAAGATTATTTATGACAGAGGACAGCTTATCAGTTGCAAACATTTTATTTAATTTATGTTCTTATGTAATCATTCTTTTTTCAGTAATATTTATGTGGAACTCTACATCATTTTTTATAAGAAAAAGAAAAAAGGAAATAGGTATATATGCTTTAATGGGAATGAAAAATAAAGATATAGCAAAGATGATGTTTATAGAAACTTTAATCATTGGACTATTTTCATTAATCGTTTCCATAATTATAGGAACAATATTATCACAAATATTTGCTAGAATATTTATGAGTTTTGTAAAAGTTAAAGGAGATATAGGAATAATATTCAGCTTTAAGGCACTGAAAAATACAGTGATTAATTTTACTATAGTATTTGTTATCATTTCTATAAGGGCATATAGAATAATATATAAATTTAAGCTCATTGATTTATTTAAAGGGGAAAAAACTAATGATAAAGAACCTAAAAATAAAAGCTTAAAAGGCATATTATCAATAGTAATGATTATATCAGGATATTTTTTTGGAAGTTTAGCAGGAATAAAAATTTTTGGTGTAGTATCACTTTTTTTAGCACTAATATTAGTAATAGTTGGAACCTATTTATGTTTTGATAGTTTTTTTGCATTATATATAACATTCATAAGAAAAAGAGAGAATACTTGTAAAAATGTTGAGAAATTGCTTTCATTATCTAATATTAGAAGCAGAATAGGAAGTAATGCTAAGTCATTGGCAGTTATATCTATATTAAATGCTTCTATAATAGTAGCAGCTAGCACTACAATAATTATAACTGGAATATTGGAAAAAGAGATTTATAATAATAAATTTTCTTATGTGTATCATTCAAATAAAGAAGCAGATGAAGTTATAAATAAAACTTTAAAAGAACATGAAAATAATAGGATAAAAAATGATATTTATATTAATTCTTTAAGATTTAATGAAAACGAAATATTGGAGAATGGTAAAGAAAATAAAATAATTTATGTTATTAAGGATTCAGATTACAACAATCTTTGTGAAGCAGTAAATATAGGAGAAAAGATAGAACTTAAAGGTAAAAATAATATTGTATTATTAGATGAAAATAGGATATCTGAGGAAAGAATGTGGAAGATAGATGCAGATAAAATAAAAAATGTAACGGTGAGAAAAAATATAAATATGATACTTGATGGCAGAAAAGAAACATTCAATCTATTGGAGTATAGAGAAGAAATTATAAATCCAGAGGTAGGAGGGAAAACTTTAGTTGTAACATCAGAAGTTTTTGAAAGAATGAAAGCTTTTGGAATTCCACTTAGGATTAGATTCATCAATGTAGAAAATCAAAATGAAAGTAAAGAGTTAACGGAAGATATAAGTAATAACTTAAATGGAAGTGTAAAAATATCTAGTTATTATAAGTCTTATGAATCAGTAAATAATATTAGTGGTACTTTTAAGTTTATAGCACTTTTTACATCATTTGTATTTATAATATCTAGTTTAAGTGTAATTTATTTTAAAATTGTCATGGAATGTGATGAAGAAATTAAAAGATATTCTATAATGAAAAAGATTGGTTTCTCATATAAAGATATGAAAAAAAGTATGGGGAGGGAGTTGGCTATAATATTTACACTTCCATTAGCTGTATCCATAATTCATTCTTTAGTTGCATTGAGCACAATAATTTCTTTACAAGTTGAGGGTGCTATAATATCAATAGCTATATTTATGATGGTATATTTAATTTTCTATAAATTAAGTGAGGAATCACATTTTAAATTTGTAATAGAGAAGATATAAAAAAGAGGCACTTTGATTATTGAAGTGCCTTTTGTAATTAAACTAACAAAAATATTAAGTAGAATATTTTTATCTAATTTACATTAGAATATATTTAGCTTTAGATAAGCTTATTTTCATGATTATAATCAAAGTCTTTAGGATCTTGATTATAAATTCCTTTTTTGAAATTATCTAATCCTAATCTTTCTATGAAATCACTAATTTTTTCACCAAAATTTGCTGTCTTTTGATAGAAGGTTAAAATCTTTTCTACTAATTCATATGCTTCATTCTCAGTAACATCAATAGCTATTATATCTGCAATTCTAGGATTAAACCCAGATGAACCTCCAGCAGTTACCCTAAAGCCTGTAATGTCTGCAATTACACCTACATCTTTTGAATAAACTCCTCCACAAGCATTTCTACATCCAGCAACTCCTATTTTAGTTCTATTTGGCATAGAAGCACCATGAAATTTATTTAAAATTTTCATACCAATACTCATAGTATTAGCTTTAGATCTTTTACAAAAACCAGCAGGGCAAATCTCCACATTTTTTACTGAATAAATATTTTTAACAGCAGGCTCCATTTCAAGTTCAGCCCATATATTTTCAAGATCTTCTTCCTTTAAATTTGTTATCATAATTCTTTGACCAGAGGTCATCTTCAAAACTCCATTATATTTTTTAGCTACTTCACCTATCTTTATAAGCTTATCAGCACTTATAAATCCACCAGGGATGTGAGGAGTTATAGCAAAAGTTCTCTTGCCCTCTCTAACTTTTTGCAAATTACCGTAATGTGCCATAAATGAACACTCCCTATCTATGTAAATTTTATATTTTCTTATTAATAAATATATTTTAATATTTAATTAGAGCTTTTGTCAGTAACAAAAGTTACAGATAAATTAGTTAGATAATAAGTTATTAACCATTGAAATTGGATATTTTCCCATAAATAGTTAAAAACACTTGACCAATTTATATTTTAATATCTTAAATTAAATTTTCTGCTGTAAAATTTTTAGCTATTTTTTTTAATAATATATAATCTATTATAATTATAATAGTTCCAATTATAATTAGCATAATATTAGTTAAAAGAAATATGCCAGTTATTTGACCAACTGCTAAAAGAATTATAGGAAGAACGATAAGTCCGGCTATTTGCTGCGCTTCTTGAAAAGTTTTTGATTTTGCTGATATTAAAATAGTAAAAGTTAAACCTAAAAGTGCTATAGAAGGAGTTAGATATAGTATAAGAATTATCCATTTTATATTAGGAAATATAAGTTTATGGAAATAGGTTAATCCACCTATATTTATAATTATTCCAAATATTATACTGCATATTAAAGTTATTATATAAGTAGGAATGAAAACCCCTAAAAGTTTAGCTCTGAATAATTCTTCTATTGATATTGGAGTATACAGTAGTGTTTCCATAGTTTTATGTTCCTTTTCGCCTACAAAACTGCTAGCACCAATTAAAGTCGAGCACATTATAGGTATTAACAGAAAAAAAGAAGGAAATAAGTAATTAGTAAGTACAGTTAATACCATTTGTTCATTAGTAAGAGTTTTATAGGTGTATGGCAATTTATCTATTAAGGCATCAAATCCATTCATAGTTTTTGTTACGTCAGGAAGAAAATTAAGAAGTAACAATACTGCTGTTGGAAATATAATTACAAATATCAAAGGAACTATTATCATAGGTATTAATATTTGCTTTGAAGATGTAATATCTTTTATATCCTTATAAATTAATGCTCTGCTTATTTTACTCAAATTTATCACCTCTTACATAACTGAAATATAAATCTTCTAAGGAAGGTTTTTCTCTTTTAGCTTCATATATTTTTCCATTACTTTTAAATATATTATGTAAAAGTTTAGCTGCTTCCTCATCATTAAATACATGCTTTTTATAGAGATTTTTATCAATTTTATTTAATCCAATATTATTAGGAATATTGTCACCTCTTATTATGATAGAGTCATTAAAATTTTTATTATTGCACAATTCCTCAAAAGTACCAAAACCAAGTAAACTACCTTTATTTATAAGAGCATAAAGTGAACAAATATCTTGTGCATATTTTAATTGATGAGTACACATAAATATAGTACTTTTATTTTCAAAAGCCATATTTTTTATAAGATTAGTCACATTTTCAGCACTTTCAGGATCAAGACCAGAAGTAGGTTCATCAAGAAATAATATTTTAGGATTATGAATAAGAGCTATAGCAAGGGAGATTCTTTTTTTCATTCCGGTACTATAAGTTTTTACCTTCCTATGTCTTACATTATTTAATTCCAATTTATTTAAAAGTTTATCAATTCTTAGGTTTAGTTCATTATTATTAATACCATGAATTTTCCCAAAGAAAATAAGGTTTTCTTCACCACTTAAATTTTCATAGCTACATGCTGTTTCTGTCATCACACCTGATAAACTATGAATTTTTATAGGATCTTTAGTAACATCATATTCAAATATTTTTGCTTCACCTTCTGAAGGAGCAAGTATTCCATTTAATATTCTTACTGTAGTTGTTTTTCCTGAGCCGTTAGGTCCAAGGCAACCTACAATGGAACCTTCAGGTACTGTAAAACTTATATTATCTAATGCTTTATTAACACCATCGTAAGATTTACTTAAATTTTTTACTTCAATAGCATTCATTATTATCACCTCATATATATTAAACTTCTTATAGATGAAAAAAGTTCATATAAATGAAAAAGTAAAACTCTAAAGTCTTTTGCTTTAGAGTTTTACTTTAGGTATTCAATAATATATTATAAATTTTATAAACTCAATTTAAAAATAGTATGGTTATAATACCTTTGATAAAAAATCTTTAGTACGTGGATGTTGTGGGTTTTCAAATATTTCTTTTGGAGTTCCTTTTTCAAGAACAGTTCCTTCATCAATAAAGAAAATCCTGTCTCCAACTTCTTTTGCAAATCTCATTTCATGAGTAACTATTACCATAGTCATTCCTTCACTTGCTAAATCTTTCATAACATTTAAAACTTCTCCTACCATTTCTGGATCAAGAGCAGATGTAGGTTCATCAAAGAGCATTACTTCAGGTTCCATAGCTAAGGCTCTGGCAATTGCAATTCTTTGCTTTTGTCCTCCAGATAATGAAGAAGGATATGCTGTAGCTTTATCTTTTAAACCTACTTTTTCTAGCAAAGATAAGGCTTTTTTTTCTGCATCTTCTTTTTTAAAACCTTGTACATTCATTGGAGCTAAAGTTATGTTATCAAGTACAGTCTTATGAGGAAAGAGATTAAATTGCTGAAAGACCATACCCATTTTTTCTCTTATTTTATCTATATTAATATTTTTATCTGTTATTTCTGTTGAATTAAAGGTTATAGTTCCAGAAGTTGGTGTTTCAAGTAAGTTTAAGCATCTTAAGAAGGTACTTTTTCCTGAACCACTAGGTCCTATAACTACAACTACTTCACCTTTTTCTATAGTTTCATCTATATTTTTAATAACTTCATGGTGTCCAAAATGTTTTTTTAGTCCTTTAATGGTTATCACTTACTTTCATCCTCCCTTCAATTATGCTAAGTAATTTTGATAAAGTAAATGTTAGTATAAAATAAATAATTGCTGCCACGATTAATGGTTCAAAAGGTAGAGCTGTGTTTCCTCTCACTGTATCTGCTTTATACATAAGTTCACCAATGCCTATGACAGATACTATTGAAGATTCTTTTATTATTGTTATAAATTCATTAACTAAAGCAGGCAATATATTCTTTAATGCTTGAGGCATTATTATTAACTTCATAGTTAAAAAGTTAGACATACCTAAGCTTCTTGCTGCTTCACTTTGACCTTTATCTACTGCATCTATACCAGCTCGTACAATTTCTGCAACATAAGCTGCACTGTTTAAAGATAATGTTATTACTGCAGCTATCATATCAGGTAAGTGAATACCTAGTGAAGGTAATCCATAATAGATTATATATAACTGAACTAATATTGGAGTTCCTCTTACTACTTCTATGTACAAAGATGATATAAATTTCAATATTTTGTTTTTACTAAGTTTCATAAGACTTAGTATAGAACCTAAAATAGTACCAAATATGACAGTGAAAAATGCTAATATTATTGTAAACATAGCTCCTTCTATAAAGAAACTATAATATTTACTTAAAAATCCAAAGTTCAAAATTTACTCCTCCTTCTAGAGAATTTTACATTAGTAATTATTCTATCATTTTATTTGCCTCAACTATAAACTTAGATATTTTATCTTCTTTTATAAGTCTATTTAAAGTTTTATTTATTTCCTCTGTAAACTGAAATTCTCCTTTTTGAACAGCAATAGCTGAACCTAAATCTTCTTCTGTTTTAAATTCACAAGTTGTCATTGATAAATCAGAATTTTTTTCAGCATAAAATTCACCAACTGGCATCTCTATTGCTATTCCATCTATTTTATTATTTTTAAGTTCCATAACTAAATCAGTAATTTTACTTAAAGCTTTTATATCTGCATTTTTAATTTGAGTTGTAGCAAATTGTTGTTGAATAGAACCTTTTTGTACTCCTATTTTTTTACCAGATAAGCTGTCTAAAGTTGTATATTTATCTTTATCCTGTTTTCTAACTATTACTCCATGCTGTGCTTTATAATAAATATCTGAAAAGTCAACGCTTTCTTTTCTTTCTTCTGAAGGATTCATACTAGCAAGAGCCATATCAATTGTGCCAGTTTTAAGAGCTGGTAATAGCCCGTCAAAGCTCATATCTTTAATTTCTAGTTCCACTCCTAAATCTTTTGCAATTTCTTTTGCTATTTCCACATCAAAGCCTACAATTTCATCTTTACCATTTATCTCTTTATGAAATTCATAAGGTGGGTAATCAGCACTTGTACCGATAACTAATTTTTTAGATTCTTTAACTTTCTCCAAAGTAGATGCAGACTCTGTAGTTTTACTACATCCTATCAAACTAAAGGTCATTACACCTATGATTACTGTGGTTATTAATTTTTTTAATAAATTCTTTTTCATTTTAAATCCCCCTAATCATTTTTGAATATTGAGTATAATTATACACATATTAATTATAAATATGCAATACTTTTTTAAAAAAACTTTTTTAAAAATAGTTTTTTTATGTATAAAATGGCTATTTTACATAGAATTAGATTATAAAATCAGATTTAAAAGGTTTTCATAAATAATATTTATGCATATTATGCATATTTTTATACATTTATTGCATTAAGTGATTTTCCATATGTATTTGTGATAAAATTGTAAGATAATAAAAAATAATGATAGGAGAAAATATGAATAGTGAAAGTTTAGAAGAAATACTATATTCAATTAAAAATAGTAAGTTATCTTTAATTTTAGCATCAACAAAAGATTGTGGAGTTTGTACTTCTATAGAACCTAGAGTAAAAAATTTAATAAGAAAATATCCTAATATAAATTACAAACATATATTTATTGATTCAATGATAAGGGCTAGCGGAGAATTTACTATTTTTACAGTACCAACTATAATTATTTTTGCAGAAGATAAAGAAATTCATAGAGAAAGCAGATTTATTGATTTTCAAAAATTAAACTTTGAAATTACAAGATGGTATGATTATTTATTTAATTTTCAATAAAAATATAGAAAATTAGAGTTTTTATGTAGTAAGGTGAAAAAAGTTGTATTTTAATATGGTTTATAATAGAATATCATGTAAATATAAGAAGTTAAGTAAAAGATTACTAAAGATAACATACAAATATTAGTTTAACAAGGAGGATATTTTGATAAAATCTAGAAGATTAAAATTAAATCCTCATACTAATGAGCTAATTTTAATGAAAGCCCCTTTTTAGTGTTAAAAATAATTTTAAAATATATTTAAACAGGAGGAAGTTATGAATAAAGAATTTTTTATGAAAAACAGAAAGAATCTCAGTGAAAAATTAGAAGATAATTCAATTTTAGTACTTTTTGCTGGAGATGCGCCATATAAGTCAGCAGATGATAAATATCCCTTTGTACAAAATAGAAATTTTTATTATATATCAGGCTTTCCAAGAGAAAAAGCTATATTTATGTTATTAAAACAAAATGGACAAGTATCAGAAAGTCTTTTTGTAGAAAGACAAGATCCTGTTATGGCTAGGTGGATTGGAGAAAAATTATCTATAGGTGAATCTAAAGAATTCACTGGTATAGAGGATATTAAATATTTAGATCAATTTAATGAATCCTTTGGTAAAATTGCTGGAAATATGGTAGTTGAAAAACTATATTTGGATCTTGAAAGACAGGAATACAATATGAAAGAAAGTGAAAGTATAACTTTTGCAAGGGATGCTGTTAATAAATATCCATTTTTAAAGATTAAAAATATATTTAATCATATTGCGGATTTAAGAGTTATAAAGTCTGAAGAAGAAATTGAACTTATAAAAAAAGCTATTAATATAACTAAAGAAGGAATATATAACATGATGTCAAATGCTAGAGCAGGCATGATGGAATATGAACTTGAGGCATGGTTTGATTATACTTTAAGAAAAAATGGAATTAAAGAAACAGCCTTTAATACTATAATAGGATCAGGAAAAAATGGTACTGTGCTTCATTACGTAGAAAATAACTGTGAAGTTCAAGATGAAACCTTAGTTTTATTGGATTTAGGTGCACAATATAAACTTTATAATGGAGATATTTCCCGCACCTTCCCTGTAAATGGTAAGTTTACAGAAAGACAAAAAGAAGTTTATAATGCAGTGTTAAGGGCACAAAAAGCCATAGAAGTAGCAGTAAAACCAGGAGTTATGTGGAGAGATATAAATGAACTGGCTAAAAAAGAACTTGCAAAAGGATGTAGAGAACTTGGATTAATAAAAGATGACAGCGAATTATCTAAGTATTACTTCCATTCTTTTGGACATTTTTTAGGATTGGATACTCATGATGTTGGAACTTATGATTTCCCACTTAAACCAGGAATGGTTTTAACAAATGAACCAGGAATTTATATTTCAGAAGAAGGTATTGGTGTTAGAATAGAAGATGATTTACTTATAACAGAAGATGGATGCATAAATTTATCTAAGGACATTATAAAAGAAGTAGATGAAATAGAAGAATTCATGGCAAAAAATAAAAAATAAAATAAGTAAAAAATCGACTTAAGTAAGTTAAGCCGATTTTTTATTTATAAAGATTAATTTCATAAATTATTAGAGCGGTTTATTTGTATGTATTTTTATTTTTAACATAGTAATATACAGGCAATCCTAACAAAGTTATTAAACTTCCGTAAATTGCAAAAGAAGTGTTAGTTATTAATGTACTTATTATTATATATGTGCTTCCAACTATTCCTACAAGAGGTATTATAGGATACATTGGTACTTTATAAGGTCTCTCTATATCTTTAAATTTAGTTCTTAGTATAAAGATTCCTGCTACACCCATAGTAAAAAATATCCATAGTACAAACATAACTAAATCAGTGAGGGTATTAAAAGAACCAGATAACACGTAAAGACAGGATAAAAATCCTTGAAATATAAAGCTGTTTGCTGGAGTTTTAAATTTAGAGTTTACTTTGCCAAAAAATGAACTAAAAGGCGTTAAATTATCCTGTGCCATAGCAAAAGGAATTCTCACACCAGTCATCATATACCCATTTAAAGCTCCAAATATAGAAACAAATATGCCGATGGAAATAAACTTAGCACCGCTGCTCCCAAATAGCACCATTGCAGCATCAGAAGCTGGTTTTTCTGAAGCTATAATTGATTCCATTGGTATTATCTTTAATAATGCTAAATTGATAAGTGCATATACTATAATTGTGATAGATAATCCCAATATTATAGACTTTGGAAGATCTTTTTTAGGATTTTTTAGTTCTCCTGCCATATTTCCCACACTAATCCATCCATCATAAGCCCAAAGTGTACCTAATATAGCTGCACCAAAGCCAGAAATGCTACTGGAATTAACTACATTAAGGCTAAAACTTTCAGTAGTTCCTCTCACAAATCCAAGTACTATAATAATTATAATTGGTAAAAGCTTTGCAACAGTTACTATTCCTTGAATTTTACTTCCTAATTTTGTAGAGATTATATTGATTATTGTAAGAAATATTATAAATCCAATGGCCAATAGTTTTTGGGAAGTGATACTTAAATTAATAAAATCTGTAGCTTGAGTAGATAATACAATAGCTAAAGCTGCTACTGCTCCTGGAAGATAAATAACAGTTTGTACCCAGCCAAATAAAAATGCCCATTTTTCTCCATAAAGTTCTTTTAGATATACAAAGAGTCCGCCAGTTTTAGGAATAGCTGCTGCAATTTCTGCAATAGTTAAACCTGATGCCATTGCAATTATTCCTCCTGATACCCATGCTAATATACCTAAAAGTGGGGAACCAGCATTTTTAAAGACTACAGAAGGTTTGAAAAAAATACCTGAACCTATTACCATACCTAATACAATAGTAATAGCATCAAATAATCCAAGTTCTTTTTTTAAAGTGGTTTTATTTTGACTTTCCATAGATGTTCATCCTTTCTAAGTATACAAATTATAGTATTTTAAGAATATGAATTCTCAAAATTTATTGTAACAGAAATAATTTGTAATTAAATTTATTAGAATAAAAAAAATATTATGTTAATTGCAATTTTGAGATGAATAATTATGAATATTTATATATATATATTAACTTTTAACGAAGCTTATTTAATTATAAAATTTTATTTTGATGTAAAATTTTGAATATATTAAATAATTCAATAACCTTGTTTTATATTGTTTATTTTTATCTATTATGATAGATTTTATTTGTGATTAAAGATATTTAAAACATTTTTTTCATTAAATAACAAATTTAATTAAATATTTCAAACAATTTTTTGATAAATAAAAATTAAAATTATTAAATTAGAAAATGGTATTAAGCATTTAAATATATTTTTTTAGAGAGTACTAATAAAAGGGGAATCTTATGGGAAATATATTTTTACATGTACTAAATTTAAGTAAAAACTTAAAATGTTTTTAAATATACAGAGGAGAAGGATATTATGAGCAACGGAGCAAAAAAACTTACATGGCAAAACCTTGCACTAATGGCATTTGTTACAGTGTGGGGATTTGGTAATGTTGTTAACAATTTTGCCAATCAAGGATTAAAAGTAATAGTATCTTGGATATTAATTATTGCATTATACTTTGTTCCTTATGTTTTAATGGTAGGAGAATTAGGTGCTACTTTTAAAGACAGTAATTCAGGAGTAAGTGCATGGATTGATGCTACTATGGGGAAAAAATTAGCTTATCTAGCTGGATGGACTTATTGGGTTGTACACATACCTTATTTAGCACAAAAGCCTCAATCAGTATTAATAGCATTAGGATGGGTTGTATCACAAAGTGGAGATTTTATTAATGGAATTAACCCATTGACATTACAATTAATAACACTAGTAGTGTTTTTAGTATTTTTATGGATAGCTTCAAGAGGAATTACATCTTTAAAAAGAATAGGAACTCTAGCAGGAACCTCAATATTTATAATGTCATTGTTATATATATTACTAGTAATTGCAGCACCTTCAATGAGAGGAATTAAACCTGCAACAACAAATATAACATTTAATTCTGTTATGCCTGAATTTAATTTTTCATATTTTACTACACTATCAATGTTAGTTTTTGCTGTAGGTGGTGCAGAAAAACTATCACCTTATGTAAACAGTAGTAAAAATCCATCAAAGGATTTTCCAAGAGGAATGATAATTCTTGCAATAATGGTAGCAATATCAGCGTTATTAGGATCATTTGCAATGTCCATAATGTTCGATGCTAATAATATTCCTGCAGATTTAAAAATGAATGGTCAATATTATGCATTTAAAATGCTAGGAGAGTACTATGGGTTAGGAAATTTTTTCTTGATTTTATATGCTCTTGCTAATATGACAGGTCAAATTTCTGCATTGGTATTTTCAATAGATGCTCCATTGAAAGTATTATTAGGAGATGCAAATTCAGAATATATACCAAAGTCATTGACTAAGACTAATAAATATGGTGCTCCAATAAATGGATATAAAGCTACAGCAATTTTAGTTAGTATTTTAATAATAATACCAGCACTTGGAATTGGTGATATGAACACTTTATTTAATTGGTTATTAGATTTGAACTCAATAGTTATGCCTCTTAGATATTTATGGG
Organism: Clostridium faecium; assembly: GCF_014836835.1. Taxonomy (GTDB): domain Bacteria; phylum Bacillota; class Clostridia; order Clostridiales; family Clostridiaceae; genus Clostridium_J; species Clostridium_J faecium. Next base: position 34,197 of record NZ_JACSQB010000029.1, read on the forward strand.
TATTTTTAGCTTATATGGTCTTAAGAAAAAGATATACAGAAAAATATCCATCAGAGTACAGATTTATAAAAAATTCTAAAGCAGCCTATGCTATTGGCTTATGGTGTTTCATTTTCACTGCTTTTGCATGCGTTATGGGCATGTTTCCAAAAGGACTAGAAGCATTTACAGCTCAATGGAACTTTCAAATAATGCTTAATGTGTTAACACCATTTGTTCTTATAGGACTAGGATTGATATTACCTTTTATTGCTAGAAGAAAAAATAAGTTAGATGAACTCTAAAAATCTTAAAATATTAATATAAAAAATAAAAACATAAATCCATCTATATCATATAGATGGATTTATGTTTTATTTTTTTATGAGATGAAAAATGGTATTTATAATATAAAGTTACAAATTTTAAAGGTTAAGGAACTAATAAAATAGAAATTTAATATTAATATAGTATGGATTAAATAATCTTTAGGAGGAAATATAATGACTACATTTTTACTTTATGGAACTGTAATTGTACTTTATTTAATTTCTTTTTTAAAAGATAAAAGCAAAACGAAAAAAGCAGTATTAATGGCAATAAAGTCTTTTGAAAATATAATGCCTCAGTTTTTAACAATTATATTCATAGTTGGAATTATACTTACAATATTATCACCAGAAAGTATATCCTCTATAATTGGTGAAAAATCTGGAGTTGTTGGAGTGATAATTGCAGCTATAATAGGTTCATTAACATTGATACCTACATTTGTAGCATTTCCTACAGCAGCATTACTATTAAAAAATGGTGCTGGATATACCCAAATTACAGCATTAATTTCTGCTTTTATGTTTGTTGGGATAGTGACTTTTTCTATGGAGGCAAAATTTATAGGAAAAAAAGCAGCACTTCTTAGAAACATTGTTTATTTTTTTTATTCTATATTAAGTGCTTTTATTGTAGGAATACTTATGAGGTGATTTTATGAAATGGTTAAAACGATACGGTTTTTTTATAATAATATTAATAGTAACTTTAATAATAACTTTAATTGATTTTGATAAAGGACAAAACATAAGTTTAATAGCACTGGATTCATTTAAACAGATGTTGGCAGTACTGCCTCCTATAATGCTTTTATTAGGACTTTTAGACATTTGGGTTCCAAGAGAAACCATGATAAAGTACATGGGTGATAATTCAGGAGTGTTAGGAATCCTTCTTGCCCTATTATTAGGATCATTAGCAGCAGGACCTGTATATGCAGCTTTCCCTATAACTGCTGTGTTTATAAAAAAAGGGGCTAAATTTAGTAACATAATGATATTTATGGGAGCATGGTGTGCTACCAAAATACCAACTTTCTTATTTGAGTTATCAGCGCTAGGATATAAATATACTTTTAGTAGATTATTAGTCAATTTACCTAGTATTATAATTTTAGCTTATTTAATAGAAGGATTGTTGAGTAAAAATGATTTAGAAAAGATATATAATAAATTTAAAGAATGAAGCATTACAAATTGCTTCATTCTTTTTATACAATATATGAAAAATTTTTAATATTTAACATAGCTCATTAGTAATTATTAAAATTGTTTTCTATAAAGAACATGATGCATGTTTTTTAAATTGTACAATTGTTCTTTAGTTATTTCTTCTATGGTATTAATTTTAACTACATTGTGTATAGTTCCTATTCTAAGTTTTGCATCTTCTAAATTTCTTGCTAACATTATTCCACAATAAACTGCTACATCACTATTTATATTAAATAAAAACATTTTTAATTGATCTATAGGAACGATATCTTTTTTTAAAAACTCATCATCAAATTCAACTTCACTATCAAGTGAAATTAAACCATCTCTTACAATGTGCTTATCCCATCCTTTGTATTCACATAGTCTGCCCCATAAGCCTAGATTAATAAGATTTTTAACAGTTAATTTTATCATCATACTTATCACTCCTTACCTAATAATTCAACTATTAAATATATTCTAATAGTTATTTTGAAAAAATTCAAATTTTATACAGAGATATATTATAAACATTATGTTAATAGAGGCTATAATGTTTATAGAAAATTAATTTTGATAAAAGAAAAATTATTTATCCTATAATAAATATTTTATGAAAAAAATAATATAATATACTTTTATAGAGAGAATACTATAAAAAATTAAAAGCTGTGACTTAAACACAGCTTTTAATTTCTAAAGTTACAGGACAGTGATCCGACCCTAAAACATCATTTAAAATTTCTGCTTTTAAAATTCTATTAATCATATTATCTGATACAAAGAAATAATCTATTCTCCATCCAGCATTTCTTTCACGAGCTTTAAATCTATAACTCCACCAACTGTACTTTATTGTATCTGGATTTACATATCTAAAGGTATCGATGTATCCATTTGAAATAAACTTGTCTATCCAAGCCCTTTCCATTGGTAAAAATCCAGAAGTTTTTTCATTTGCTTTAGCATTTTTTATATCCATTGGGGTGTGGGCAGTGTTATAATCACCACAAATTATTAAATTGGTACCTTTTGAAACTTCTAAATTGCAATAATCAAGTACAGCATCATAAAATTCCATTTTATATTTAAGCCTTTCTTCAGAAGATTGACCATTAGGAAAATAAATATTCATAAGGGTAAAATCTTCGTATTCAGCAATTAATATACGACCTTCTATATCAAATTTTTCTATTCCAATTCCAGTTTTGATAGATTTTGGTTGAAATTTACTATATATTGCAACTCCGCTGTAACCTTTTTTTATTCCATGAGAAAAATATGAATAGTAACCTTCAATATTGGTTATACTCTCGTCTAAATTGTTCTCCTGTAATTTAGTCTCTTGAACGCATAATATATCAGGTGAGGAATCTATTATCCAAGGAATAAAATCTTTTTTTAATATGGCTCTAAGACCATTTACATTCCATGAGTAAATTTTCATTATATAAAACCTCCTTTATAAAGTTATATAATTAATTCTTTAAATTTTACTGTTTCTATATATTATATAATTTAACAAATTATTAATAAAGGAAAACTCACAATTATTATAAACATTAATTGTGAATTGAAACACCTTTATAAAGATTTGTTGAAAGTTAAATTTTCATATGATAAAATTATAGTAATTTAATATTTGCTGTTTTATAAGGAATATGGATTTAAGCCATAGCAGCCCCCGCTACTGTAATCGTGGACAATGAGCAATAGTCACTGGAGGAGTTTCTCTGGGAAGACGCTCTGCGGTTGAAACGAGAGCCAGGATACTTATAAGATAGTGCATTAAGCTTTTCTTCGGAGGGAGGAGTTAGTTTAGTTTTAAAAGGCTATTCTCTTTCTTTAATTTTCAAGAAGGGGAATTTTTTATTTTACAAAAATTAAACACAGGTTAAAATATAGAGGAGGTTAGACATAATAGTAAAAACTAGAAGTACAAAAATGAAATTATTTTAAATATGTAACTAATTTAAAAAAATATAGGAGTGTGGAACTATGAAAAATAATAAGAAGATCATAACTACCATTGTAATTTTACTTATTGCTGTTTTAGGATTTTTTGCTTATGACAAATTTGGAAAAGAACCTACTATTGAAGGAAATAAAAATATAACAATAACTGTTAAATCTGAAAAAGACAAATATGAAAAAGAACATAAACATTCTACAGATGCTGAAATTTTGGGAAAAGCTTTAGATGAGATGAATATAATAGAAACAGAAAAATCTCAAATAGGAAGATATGTAAATAAAGTAGATGGAATTGCTGCAGATCAAGCAAAGCAAGAATGGTGGAAGGTTACAATAAATGGTAAGGATGCTGCCACAGGAATAGATGAAACTCCAATAGCTGATGGAGATAAAATTGAGTTTATATTCACAACAGGCTGGTAAAAGCTATGAATAAAACCAGAGAATTAATCATAATAGTGCTGTTATCAACCATAATTACAGTATCAAAAATGTTTCTAAGTTTTTTACCTAATATAGAACTTGTGTCAATGTTTTTCATTATCTATACACTTGTGTTTAAGAAAAAAGCTATAATTATAGCACTATTATTTGTTCTTGTAGAAGGGCTAATTTACGGGATAGGACTATGGTGGTTTAGTTATGCTTTTGTTTGGCCTATACTGGTCATATTAACATTGTTATTTATGAAAATAAATAAAGAAAATTTTATGCTTTGGTCTATATTCTCAGGAGCTTTTGGTTTGATTTTTGGTGCACTTTTTGCTATACCTTATATAGTGCTAAATGATGTTAGTTTTGCATTTGCTTATTGGGTAAAGGGAATACCTTATGATTTAATTCATATGGTTGGAAATTATTTAATAATGATGTTAATAGGGGAACATATTTATAAACTATTAATAAAATTAAATGTTAAATATGCTATTTAACAGATAAAGTATATTAAAACCTTCTTGTAAAATTAGATTTATTTATAATTTTTACGGGAAGGTTTTTATAAATATTGACATAAAAATAAAAGTTTTATATAATTCTATAGGAACAAAAAGTTCATAGAAGCCAATAATTTATTTTGTTGGCAAGTGCTGAAGCTAAACACTTTGAAAATCTTCAAAGTGTTTTTTTTGATTTTAAAATATAAAGAAAGGAGAATAAAAGTGAATTTAAAGAAAAGATTTGAGGAACTTTTTAATGACAAAAAATTTTATAAAAATTTATTTTTATTATCTATGCCTATTATATTACAGCAGTTAATAGCTTCTTCATTAAATATGCTGGACACAGTTATGATTGGTATGGTTGGAGAAACTGAACTGGCTTCTGTAGGTATAGCTAATCAATATTATTTTTTATTTAATATATTTGTTATGGGTATAAGTTCTGGATGTTCAGTGTTTATATCTCAACTTTGGGGTAAAAAAGACAAAGAAAATATAAAGAAAGTTTTAGGTATTGGCCTCATAAGTGGGCTTGTAATAACGGCGTTATTTACTGCTGTTGCTTTATTTGTACCAGAATCAATTATAGGAATATTTAATAAGGATGAACAGGTTATAAAAATAGGCAGTGAGTACTTAATTATAGTATGTATAAGTTACGTATTTACAGCTATTAGTTTTAACTTTGCTGCAGCTTCTAGAAGTATTGAGAATACAGTACTTCCAATGATAGCTAGTTTATCAGGACTAATTTGTAACGGAATATTAAACTATATATTCATATTTGGTAAATTTGGATTTGAAGCTATGGGTGTGAGAGGGGCTGCCTTTGCTACATTAATTGCAAGAATGGTGGAATCTATAATATTAATAGCACCTATATATTTGAATAAAGGAATATTAAGAATTAAATTTAAAGAATTTTTTACTATAAATAAAGATTTAGTTAAAAGTGTATATTCAACTATAATACCTGTAATACTTAATGAAGCCTGCTGGGGGCTTGGAACTGTAACTTATGCAGTAATTTATGGAAGAATAGGTACACAAGCTTCAGCAGCTATACAAATTTGTACAACAATTCAAAACTTATTTATGATAATAGCTTATGGATTAGCTAATGCTTCGGTAGTTGTTATTGGAAAAGAAGTTGGTTCAGGAAGAGAAGAGAGAAGTAAACTTTATGCAAGAAGATTATGTGCAGTATCTGCATTAGTTGGGTTAGCATTATCTGTTATATTGGCTTTAAGTGCTCCAGGTATATTATCATTATTTAATGTTTCAAAGGCTGTATTACATGATGCGTTATTGATTTTATATATTTATGCTATAGTTATGACTGCAAAAATATACAATGTTATACTCATTGTAGGAATACTTCGAGGTGGAGGAGATTCAAAATTTGGTGCTATACTGCAGGGGGTTACATTATGGCTTATAGGAGTACCATTGGCTTTTATAACTGCATTTATTTTTAAACTTCCTGTGTATATTGTTGCATTGATGACTGCTATTGAGGAAACCATAAAAGTAGTTATACTAATCAAAAGATTTATTTCAAATAAGTGGATTAATAATGTTATAGAAAATATAAAAGATAAAGAATATGAAAATAAGCTTGCTAGTTAAAAATAGAGCTGTTGCATTATCAATTAAAAACTGTAATGCATAGCTCCTTTTTTATATAGGAAATTATAAGAAGTTACTTGTATTTTAAAAAGGAATAAGTTGTAATTTGTCAAAGGCGGCAGAGAAGTGTCCATAAATATAAATTTTCAATTAAATAAAATGTATATTTATTATAAAAAAAGAAAAATAACGAAAAATAAATATAGGCTATGATTGTGAAAGAAAAATAGGCAAAATTTTAATTAAATTGTTATATAATATATTAAATGACTATTTTTAAGATTTGATTTTGTTAAAAAAATTAATCTAAATTATAGAAGTCACTATGGAAATTATGTTATAATAACAAAAAAGGCTCCTATATACATTACTCCATAAAGAAATTTAAGAATTATTTTAAAGTATAAAGATTTAGATAAAAATATTAATAGCTTTATATAATAAAATCTTAAAACTTTGGAGGTGGTAATTATGCTAACAGTAGAAAATATTTTATTTATAAGCTCCATACTACTTTTTGTAAGCATTTTTGCAAGTAAAATATTATATAAAATTGGAGTGCCTACTTTAATATTGTTTCTAGTTGTAGGTATGTTAGCAGGTTCTGATGGTATAGGGAAAATCTATTTTTATGATCCTAAAATAGCACAGTTTATTGGGACTGTAGCATTAAGCTTCATCTTATTTTCTGGTGGATTAGATACAAAATTTGAGGTTATAAAACCAGTGTTAAAACAAGGAATAATTTTATCCACAGGTGGAGTTTTAATTACTGCTTTAACAGTAGGATATTTTGTTTATCTTGTAACAGATTTAACTTTTTTAGAAGGTATGCTGTTAGGATCAATTGTTTCTTCTACTGATGCTGCGGCTGTATTTTCTATACTTCGTTCCCAAAGCTTAAAACTTAAAGGAAATCTAGCACCACTATTAGAACTTGAAAGTGGAAGTAACGATCCTATGGCATATATGTTAACAGTGTCAATTCTTGGTATGATCACAGAAGGTAATACAGGCATAACTAATTTTATTGCACTATTTTTAATGCAGATTATTATTGGTGCATTATTAGGAATCTTTTTTGGAAAACTTATGGTGTTTATAATAAACAAAATTAGGCTGGATATTGATGGTTTGTACCCAGTACTGACTATTTCTATGGCTATATTTGTGTTCTCAATTACAGATTTAATTGGAGGAAATGGATTTTTAGCTATATATATTTCAGGATTAATATTGGGAAATAGCAGTTTTATACACAAGAAAACTGTGATGAAATTTTTTGAGGGTCAAACTTGGCTTATGCAGATAATTTTATTTATAACTTTAGGGTTGTTAGTATTTCCTAAACAACTTATTACAATCAGTGGAACAGGAATTGTAATATCAATATTTATGGTGTTAGTAGCAAGGCCATTATGTGTATTTATAATTTTATCTTTCTTTGATTTTACATTTAAAGAAAAACTTTTGATATCCTGGGTTGGATTAAGAGGAGCTGCACCTATAGTTTTTTCAACTTATCCATTATTAGCAGGCATAGATATTGCTCCTATGATATTCAATATAGTATTTTTTATATCAGTTACTTCTGTTTTAATTCAAGGTACTTTTTTGCCTAAAGTAGCAAAAATTTTGGATTTGGCAGAAGAGGATATAGGGAAAATAGATAAGGATAGGTTAGTAGATAGATATGATAGTTTCAAAAATCATTTATTTGAACTGAGAATTGATAAGGATTCCCAAGTTATAAATAAGCCTATTGTTGATATTAAGTTTCCAAAAACTTCATTAATCATTACAATTAATCGTAAAGGAAAATATGTTACGCCTAATGGCTCTACCATCTTGGAAGCAGGGGACAAATTGATTATAACTTCAGAAAATCAAGATGATATATTTGATATAAGGAAATGTATAAAATAAAAAAATAGAAAATTCATGAAATTGAATAAAATAATATAAAAAGGATTATAGGGGTAATTTTCAGGTAGTCATTTAGAAATATGCTAATAATTTAATAAATAATTATGGAGAATTTAGGAGTAAGCATTGAGAGAAATTAGCTAGATTATGTACCATTGTTAGTGGGAAATTTATTAAAATGTTTATATTAACTAGGTAATTTTGATGAAATAGATTTCTAAAGAAAAATTAATACACCTTGTTTAGAAATCTTATAAAATTTAATTAGAATAAATTAAATCTTAGAAAATAATAATTTAAAATATGGAAGGCAGTAGTGGTTATATCACTACTGTTTTTGGTTTATATAAAAAACAGGGCTTGAAAAGCTTAAGAGTTAATGATATGAGAGGTTTTACTACTTAAACCTTTGAATAAAATTAGGTGTTATGCAAATAATATAAAAAAAATTAAGGAGGTATTTATATGTTTGAAATAATGCCATGGAAAAGAAATAACTCTATAAGCAAAAGAGGAGATATGTTTAATCAATTAATGAATCAATTTTTTGATGATGATTTTTTAGAGAGATTTAATACTAATAGTTTTTCAGTGGATTTAAAAGAAGATGAAAAGTCCTATGTTATTGAAGCAGATTTACCAGGCATAAAAAAAGAAGATATATGTGTAGAATATAACAATGGATATTTAACTATCAGTGCTAAAAGAGATGAGTTAATTGAAGACAAGAAAGATAATTATGTAAAAAAAGAGAGAAGTTATGGTACTTTTAAGAGAAGTTTTTATGTAGATGATATTGATGAAGATAATATAGATGCAAAATTTGATAATGGGGTACTAAATATAGTTATACCAAAATTAAATGATGGGAAAATAGAGAAAAAAAGAATAGAAATAAAATAAATATTAAAACTTGTTGAAAAATACATACAAATATATTAGAATTGTAAGTAATATACTGTTTTAAGAAAAGGAGGATAGAAAATGGAATTCAATATTAGCAATATGATAGACAAAAACAAAAAATATAGTAGTTCTGTTGCAAAAAATGGAAATACACTTTTTAACGGGAGTAGTCTGTCCTTTTTTAAGTATATTGCTAATATAAGTGTAAATCCATGAGTATGTCTTTAGCTTTTTTATAAGAGAAACTGTTTTTTGAGCTCTATGGATTTCCATAGAGCTTTTTTATATTTGAAAAAGAATAGCTATTCTTGTAAGCCAATATGTCCATAAATATAAGCGAAAGCTTTAAGGATATTATTAGGCTTATTTTATTTTGCAAAAAATTAATATTTAAAAGGAAAGGGAGGAATTAATATGATAGAATTAGCTTTAAATAAAGTTTCAAAATACTATGGAGCAACAATGATTTTAGAAGATATAAGTTTTGAAGTCCATAGTGGAGAAAGAATAGGGTTGATAGGAAGAAATGGCTGTGGCAAAAGTACACTTTTAAAAATAATTGATGGAATAGAGTGTAATGATGGAGGGATGGTTACTGTAAGAAAAGATGCAACTATAGGATATCTAGATCAAATTCCACAGTATGACGATAATTTTAGGGTAATAGATGTACTTGATTTAGCTTTTAATGAAATTAATGACATTGAGAAAAACATGAAGATATTAGAAGATGAAATGTCTATACTGAAAGGCAAAGATCTGGAAAAAATTTTATATGAATATGAAAAATTACAAAAGTCCTTTGAAATTTTAGGAGGGTATGATAGAGAAGAAAAGCTAAGTAAAATTTGTGATGGTTTGAAAATTAATGAGAGTTTTAAAAATAGAGTATTTAATAGTTTAAGTGGTGGAGAAAAGACCATTATAATATTGGGAAAATTATTATTGGAATCACCAGATATTTTACTTTTAGATGAACCTTCTAATCATTTAGATTTAAAGTCTATAGAATGGCTTGAGGATTATTTAAAAGAATATAGGGGAGTATCAGTTATTGTTTCTCACGATAGATATTTTTTAGATAGGGTTGTTAATAAAATTGTAGAAATTGAAGATAGAGTATCTACAGTATATATTGGAAATTATTCTTCATATATTAAAGAAAAAGAAGATAAAATTCTTAAAATATTAGAAGATTATAAAAATCAGCAAAAGAAGATAAAATCTATGGAAAAAACCATAAAAGACTTAAGAGAATGGGGAAAAAGAGCTGATAATGTTAAATTTTTCAAAAGAGCAGCAAGCATGGAGAAACGATTAGAAAAAATGGAAAAACTTCAAAAACCAAAAAGGGATAAAGATAATATGAAATTATCATTAGATTTAAAAACTCCTTCTGGAAAAGAAGTAATAAAAATTAAAGATTTATGTAAAAAATTTGATGATAAAATTTTATTAGATAAGGCTAACTTCCTTTTAACTTATGGGGAAAAAATAGCACTTATTGGAGAGAATGGCACAGGAAAATCAACACTTTTAAAAATAATTTTAAAAAATGTTGACCGTAGTTTTAATGAAAAAGACTATTTTGAAGATAGTGGAAGAGCAGAATTAGGAGCTTCAATTAAACTAGGATATTTACCTCAAAAAGTTAGGTTTAACAATGAAGAAAATACTGTTTTAGAGTGTTTTAGAGAAGATATTTCAATAAATGAAGGTAAGGCAAGAGAGTATCTTGCAAAATATATGTTTTTTGGTGAAGAGGTATTTAAAAAAGTTAAAAATCTTTCTGGTGGAGAAAAAAGTAGATTATGTTTATGCAAAATTATGTACGATGATGTGAATTTATTAATATTAGATGAGCCTACCAATCATTTAGATATTGATTCAAGGGAAATATTAGAACAGTGTTTAAAAGAATTTGAAGGAACTATCTTTTTTGTATCTCATGATAGATATTTCATAAATCAATTATGTAATGGTATAGTTGAATTAAATAATGGTAAATTAAATTCATATTTAGGCAATTATGATTATTATAAAGAAAAGAAAAATGAGGAGAAAAATAAAATAAAAATAGTAAATGACAAAACCATTAGTAGGAAAAAATCAAAGAATATAGATGAAGATAAAAGATTAAAAAATAAAGAAAAAAAGGTAAAAGATTTAGAAAGTGAAATATCTGTTTTAGAGGTGAGGTTAAAAGATATTGAGGAAGAAATGATATCCCATTCTATAGACTATGAAAGTTTAAATAGATTATATGAAGAAAAAATATGTATAGAAAATGCTTTACAAAATTTAATAGAAAAATGGGAACAATTGATTTAGTATAGTTTATTTTAAATAATAAAATAGGTTTTAAAGTGGTATATCTATAGATAAAGGAGTGAATTTATGCAGAGGAAAATAGGGCTTGCATTAGCTGGGGGAGGAGGAAAAGGCGCTTATGAAATAGGAGTTTGGAAAGCACTAAGAGACTATGGTATAGATGATACTGTAGGCGCTGTAGCAGGAGCATCCATAGGGGCATTAAATGGAGTGTTATTTGCATTAGGTGAGTATGATTTAGCTTTAGAATTATGGACTTCTATATCACCAGAAAAAGCATTTGGAAAAGACAATAAAAAAGATGAGAATTTAAAAATCTCAAGGAAAAGTTATAGGGATAGAAAAATTAAAGTTGAAAAGACTTATTTAAAAGAGAAAAAATATATTTATTATTTAAGATATTTAAAAGAGCGTTATATAAAATTCCGAGAAAGAAAAACAAAGGTAGGAATAAAAAAACGAATAGAAGATATAGAAAATAATGGCATATTTTCTAAAGAAGGTATAATAAATATCTTAGATAATCTAATAGATTTAGATAGGTTATCTTATGCTGATATAGAATGCTTTGTATCTTGCTGTGTAGCTCCTTTAAATAAGCCTAAAATACTTTGTTATAAAACTAATATGGATACAGAATACTTTAAATTAAATGATTGTGAAAAAGAAAAAGTTAAGACAGTTTTATTGGCAAGTTCAGCTCTTCCATTAGTTTTTGGAGCAGAAGTTATTGATGATATCGAATATGTTGATGGAGGAATTGTGGAGAATATACCAATACTGCCTTTATATGAAGCTGGATATAAAAAAATAATAGCAGTTCATCTAAAAAAGGGATATATAATAGACAAAAAGCCTTTTCCTGATTTGAAAATCATTGAAATTGTTCCTAGTGAGCCTATTGGCGAGTTTTTTAATGGAACTTTAGATTTTTCACTAGAAAACTCTCTGAAAAGGATGGAACTTGGGTATAAAGATGCAGTTAAAGCTATAAGGGAACTACGGTCTAGTGAGTTATAGCGAACTAGCTTAAAAAATTAGGATTATGGCTGAAATTGAATCAATATTTGGATTTCATTAATGGGAAATTCACAATGCATAATTAAGGTTAAAATTATTTTTGATAAAATTTTTCTTCAATGGATCATATAACTAGCAATGAATCGATAGTTATATGACGAAAGCTATTTATCACTACAAAATAAACTGTAAATTTATCATAGATAATTGAGAAAAGCCGAAAATTGTGCATTGTGAATTAGATAAAAATGAAATTTATTCTTCATTTATAAAATTCAATACTTTTCCTATACTATCATTTATAACTAAATTGGCATAATTGTCGTAAGGGGTAGGATCTCTATTTATTAATACTAGATTTTTGCCCTTAAAATATCGTATAAGCCCAGCAGCTGGATAAACAACTAAGGATGTACCACCAATAATTAAAGTATCTGCATTTGCAATGGCATTTATAGATTCAATTAAAACCTGCTGGTCTAGGGATTCTTCATATAACACAACTTTAGGTCTTACAATACCACCGCATTCATCACAATAAGGTACTAATGTATCACTATCTAAAACATAACTAAAACTAAAATCTTTATTACATTTTATACAAAAATTTTTATGAACAGATCCATGAAGCTCATAAACGTTTTTACTTCCTGCAAGTTGATGTAATCCATCTATATTTTGAGTTATAATTGCTTTTAATTTACCTTGTTTTTCTAGTTTTGACAAAGCATAATGACAATTATTTGGACGAGCATTAGGATATGCCATACTTTCTTTGTAAAATTTAAAGAAATCTTCTGGATATCTCATAAAAAAACTATGACTTAGTATTTCTTCAGGGTTATATTTTTTATTATTAGTAGAATTATATAATCCTTCAGCAGATCTAAAATCAGGGATAGAGGATTCTGTAGATACACCTGCACCACCAAAAAATACTATGTTATTAGAATTTTTAATAATATGTTTTAAATTTTCAATACACATACAATCACCTCATAACTATTATATCAGAGATTAATAATACAAAAAAATTTATAACTAATATTTACATAAAATCATAGTAGTCAATAATTTATTTTTAAATTTATAATTGTTATATATTTATGTAAATCAATAACTTTTATTATAGATTATAATGATGTATTATATATAGTGTATATATTTACCAAGTAAAATAGAGTATATTAAAAAGGGCAGGTGTTTAATATAGATATAAGAGTTAAAAGCATAATTTTTCTTTTAATTGCTGCAATATTGTGGAGTTTAGGTGGAGTATTTATAAAATTGATTAGTTGGAATGCTATGACTATTTTAGGACTAAGAAGTCTATTTACTGCGTTGATATTTTTATTGATAATAAAAAGACCTAATTTTAAGTTCACTATAAACAATTTATTGATAATATTATGTTATAGTGCAACTATGATATTATTTGTAATTTCTACTAAGATTACTACTGCAGCAAATGCTATATTGCTTCAATACACTTCTCCTATTTATGCTGCTATACTAGGAGTGTGGATACTTAAGGAAAACATAAGAAAATCAGATTATTTATTTATGGTTTTAATATTATTTGGAATGATTTTATTTTTTATTCAATCCATTGAAAAAGGAAGTCTACTTGGAAATATATTTGCAGCACTAAGTGGTGTAACTTATGGGGCAATGCATGTATTTATGAGAAGAGGAAAAGAAGAAGAGCAAATTCAATGTGTATTTTGGGGAAATGTATTTATAGCAGTTATATCAATACCCTTTATGTTCAATATAACTCATACCTTTATAAATTGGTCAGGAATACTGATTTTAGCAGTATTTCAGTTTTCTCTGCCATACTTTTTATATTGTATTGCTATAAAAAATGTAACAGCACTAGAAGCTGCTCTTATACCAATGATTGAACCTATATTAAATCCTATTTGGGTACTAATAGTTGTTGGCGAAAAGCCAGGAATTTATTCAATAATAGGAGGTATAATAGTTATTTTAGCTGTGATGATTAGAACATTTTGTATAATTAAAAGACAAAAATTGGAGACAAATAAATTTACATAGGATAAAGATAATATAAGAATTAAAATTATAGTAACTAAGATAAAGGAGAAAATTATGGTCGTTTTAAATAATGATTGGGATGAACTTTTAAAAGATGAATTTGAAAAAGAATATTACAAGAAACTTAGAAATTTTTTAATTAAAGAATATCAAACTAAAACTATCTATCCAGACAAATATGATATATTTAATGCTTTAAAGTTAACTTCATACAAGGATACAAAAATAGTTATCTTAGGCCAGGATCCTTATCATGGACCCAATCAAGCACATGGATTGGCCTTTTCTGTAAAACCTAAAGTGCAGATACCGCCATCACTACTAAATATGTATAAAGAACTTCATAATACTTTAGGTTGTTACATACCTAACAATGGATATTTAATCAGCTGGGCAGAACAGGGTGTACTATTGTTAAATACAGCTCTTACTGTTAGGGCTGGAGAAGCTAATTCTCATAGAAATAAAGGATGGGAGATATTTACCGACAAAGTAATTTCTATCTTAAATGATAGGGAAGATCCAGTTATATTTATTCTTTGGGGAAATAACGCAAAAGAAAAGACTAAACTTATAACAAATGAAAAACATTTTATATTGAAGGCAGCCCATCCAAGTCCACTATCTGCAAGCAGAGGATTTTTTGGATGTAACCATTTTATCAAAGCTAATGACATATTAAAAGGTTTAAATAAAACTCCTATAGACTGGCAGATTAAAAATATATAAAATTCTTTAAACAAATTTTTTTCACTAGCAACTTTGTGTTGCTAGTTTTTTTCATATTACAAGCTAAATATACTGAAGAATATTTAAATATTTTATGGGAGAAGATAAAAGTAAGAAAGGAGTGATAATAATGAGTTGTAAAATGAGAAATACTAAAAACAATAAAATGCAGGATGGAAAGTTTAAAAAGAAAAATATTAAGCATGATCCTCAAGCAGAAAGTGCTAGAGCTGTATTTGGGGAGCCAAAAGCAAAAGGCGATGATTTTATTCCAAAAACTTTTGATTAAATAAAATCTGCATATATAGGGTTACTCAGTGGAAATTTAACTTATGTATGATTTTAATTTCTATAATAAAAAATCTTTTTTGTAAATGAAAAATTAAGAATGAAAGATAGGAATTATGGTTAAAAGTCCACTGCTAAAGCCTTTTGTGTACCTCTATTAGTTAAGAAGTTGGAAATTTCTATAAGTGGTGATAGTTTACAATATAGCATTAGAAATACATTAATATAATCTTAAGATTTTTTAAGTTTTATTGATTTTATTATTTTTATGACATAAACTTATATTAGATATCTTCAAAAAATAATAAATTATTATGTTAACTTATTTATAATTTGTTATTTTTGATGATTTGGACTAAAAACAGGTGGTATAAGTATCATCTGTTTATTCTATTTGATAAGGGGAGAGACTTCAATGGATATATTAAAAAACGCTTTAAAAAGTATAGAGCCTTTGTACAAAGAGCCACAGGAAAAGGCATGGGCAAGATTAGATTCATTGTCAAAGCCTATAGGAAGTTTAGGAATACTAGAAGATATAGCAGCAAGAATTGCTGGGATAACAGGGAATATTTATAATGAAGTATCTAAAAGAAATATTATTATAATGTGTGCTGATAATGGAGTAGTAGAGGAAGGAGTAAGTACTTGTCCTCAAAAGGTAACAGAAACAGTAACTTATAATTTTACCAAAGGGATTACTGGAGTATGTGTGCTTTCAAATTTTACTAATACTGACTTAACAATAGTAGATTTAGGAATAAATTCTGATATAAAAAGTGAAAAAATAATAAATAAGAAAATTTCTTATGGTACCAAAAATATGATTAAAGAACCTGCAATGACTAGAGAACAAGCAATAAGAGCTATAGAAATTGGAATTGAAACTGTAGACAAGCTAGCAGATGAAGGATATAAAATTTTAGGTACTGGGGAAATGGGAATAGGAAACACTACTACAAGTGCAGCGGTACTAAGTGTATTATCTGGAATTGAAGTGGAGAGAGTTACTGGAAAAGGCTCTGGACTTACAGATGAGCAATTAAATCATAAAATAGAAGTGATTAAAAAAGCTATAGAAGTAAACAAGCCTTCTAAAGAGGATGTTATAGATGTGCTAAGTAAAGTAGGAGGATATGATATTGCTGGACTTTGTGGGTGTTTTATTGGGGCAGCTAAAAATAGAATTCCTATAGTTATAGATGGATTTATAGCTTCAGCAGCTGCACTTTGTGCACAAAGGCTAAATCCATATACTAGTGAATTTATGTTTCCATCTCATTTATCTGCTGAACCAGGGGCGGCTTATATGATGAAAGAATTAAAATTAGAACCTATATTAAATTTGAAGATGAGATTAGGTGAAGGTTCAGGATGTCCATTAGCTTTTAATATAATTGATGCAGCATTGTATACTATGAAACACATGGCAACTTTTGAAGAAGCTAGTATATGCAAAGAAGATTATATTGATATTAGAAAGGACAACTAAAAGAAAAATTTTTTATTATGGTTAAGAAATGAACATAAATTGAGAACTATGTACTAAAGATAAATTTTATTGTAAGATTAAATATTTAATATACCTAAAAATAAATCTCAAATTACATAATATTTAAATTTTTGTTATAAAAGTTTTAAAGCATATAAGAATGAATTTTACGTTAAAAGGTATATTTGAAATTTTACAT
>NZ_JACSQB010000050.1 GCF_014836835.1 Clostridium faecium
ATATATTTATAATTAAAAATATTATTTTAATTATAATTGGTTTTTCATTATTTATAACCTCCACATTTATGATAAGAAAATCATCATAAAAAAATCGTGGCTGATAGTCACGATTTTTTTACATTAGTTTTTCATATGTTATATTATAAATACAATAATTAAATATTGTTATTGCCTTATTTTTAATAATAATTTTTCAGGTATAAACCTTAATATTTTTTTAGGAATCATTTGAAGATCTCTTTTCCTAATTCCACCTATATATATTAATGAAATAAAATATACTATAACAGCTACAAATATGGTAGTGATTATAGATAAAGCATTTGCTATATATCCTCTTGATAACATTAAAAACACTTTATACACCAAATTATACCATAAAAGTCCTACAATGGCCATGACTCCTGATGCAATGAAAGGTTTTACTATTGGTCGTATAATACTAACTTTAATTTTCAAACTTTTATTTATTAATATTTGATTTAAAATAAGCATTATTAAGAAAGAAATAGCATTTCCTATTATAGCTCCTAATATATTAATTTGAGGAACAGCTACAAATACATAGTTTGCAATAATTTTTCCTAAAAGTCCTATTACTGAAAATACAGTTACTGCCTTAACTTTTCCTAATCCCTGTAGTATGGATGTCTGTAAATATACTATTGCCATCAATATTATTACATAAGATCCATAAAATAATAAATTGGATATATTTAAATCAAGTTTTAATAATTGAAGTATCTGCAAACTAAATACTGAAAGTCCTACTGCAGATGGAACTGTAATTAAATAGCTTGCTTTTACACTAGTATTAACACTATTTCTTAAAGATTTCCTATCTTTTGTTGCACTATGAGCTGAAATTATAGGAACTATTGAGATAGAAAGAGAACTCACTAGAGCTAAAGGTACATTTATTAACACTGTATATTGGCTCAATATTCCCCATAATATTTCTATATTTGATTTATCAAAACCAGCTATGTCTAATCTGCTTTTTACCAGTTTTAAATCTACCAAAGTACCTGCTTGTTGTATAGCTATACCAATAGTTATTGGTATAGCATAAAATAAGATTTTTCTTGCAATTTCCTCATTTGAAGCCCGTTCTATACCTTTATGACTATATCCTAATGGTATATTATTAGCTTTATTTTTCTTATAAAACCTAAAGAAATATATAGCTGCTACCAAAGCTCCTAAAGTTGTACCAACTGTACCTCCAGCTGCTCCATATTCATTTCCATATCCAATTAATAAATATGCAAAAATTAAACTAAAGGCTGTATTAAACACTTGTTCAATTATTTGAGAAATTGCTGTAGGTGTCATATTTCCTCTACCTTGAAAATAGCCCTTATAAGCACATAATATAGTAGTAATTAATATAGTTGGTGATAATGCCATAAGTGCATATGTAGATTGTTCACTGTTCATACTTTTTGCTAGAGGTCCAGCAAATATGAATAACATCAATGTTAAAAGAAGTCCTACTATAAAGGCCATGGCCCTTGCCATTTTAAAAGTTTTAACTGCATCTTTATAGTTACCTAAAGCTATAAATTCAGAAACTATCTTAGAAATAGCTACTGGTAATCCAGAGTTTCCTATTATATAAAAATATTGAAATATTTGATAACAGGAATAATATACGCCTATACCTTCTGGCTTTAAAATAGCTCTCAATGCTGGAACATATAAAAGAGACATTAGTTTTACAAAAAGCATTGCTATACTTAATATAGCAACACCCTTAGCCGCAGATTGTGCGTTTAACTTTGAACTATTTCCCATAAGACACCTCCGCTAAAATTTAAAAACATCATTTTTTATCTTTTTAAGTATTGGAGGCAGTGATTCTGCAATTGTTTTATTTTCTAAATAGGATAAAGTATCAGGAGTGTTTTTAAATATAACTTTATAAGCATATAAAAATTGATAATTTAATCCATATTTATTAATAAAAAAACTGTTTAATTTTTTTTCTCCATATTTAGTGTCACCTACTATTGGATTTCCTAAAAAAGATAGATGAGCTCTAAGTTGATGGCTTCTTCCTGTTAATAAATCTATTTCTATTAATGAAAAAGTTCCACAGCTTTGTATTGTTTTAACCTTCATGGCTATCTTTTTTGTATTCGGCATAGGTTTATCGTAAACTTTAGATATATTTGTATCTTCATTTTTAGAAATATATGCTTCATACAATCCATCTTTAATTCTATTTTTTACTAATGCCATGTAATACTTTTCAATCTTTCTTTCTCTAATCATTTCATTTAATTGCTTTAAAGCAAGAAAGTTTTTACCAAATACTACGATGCCAGAAGTATTTCTGTCCAGCCTATTACAAGGTGCAGGTGTAAAAGTTATTTCCTTTTCTGGCTGATAATCACCTTTATCATATAAATAAGAAAGCACGTAATCTGTCAATGTAGCTTCACCATCTTTTTTGTCACTATGTACTAAAACTCCTGGCCATTTTTCTACTAATATCATATTTTCATCTTCATAGGTTATCTTTAATTTATTATCAATTCTATCAAATTGTTTTTTCTTATTTGCATCAGTTTTGATTTCTCTAATTTCAACTATATCCCCTTCTTCTAAGGAATATTTTTCTTTAACCTTTTTACCATTTACCTTAATGTCTCCTTTTCGAAATGCCTTATATATTGCACTTAAAGGAACATCCTTTAAAAGTTTTCTTGCAAATTTATCACATCTTTGCCCTGCTTCATTTGGTCCTATATCTATTCTCATATTTTCCTCCTAAGGTAAAATTATTTTATGATTAATTATTTAAAAAATCCAATGCCATTTTACAGTGCATAGCTGCTCCTATAACTAAACAATCTTCATCTATATCAAATAAACAGCTATGAGCAGGATGAATAATTCCCTTTTCTAAATTCCCACATCCAAGCCAATAAAACATTGAAGGCTTTTCTAGAGAAAAATAAGCAAAACTTTCAACTCCCATAGTAGGTTTATCATAAACTTTAACTTTTTCTCTGCCTAATAAAGTTACAGCACTATTTTCAAATATATCATACATATTATCATTATTTAAAAGACATGGATAGCTTTCATCAATTTTGATTTCACAATGTCCTCTCATAGATGAGACTATACCATTTACTATTTCTACTAATCTTTCCTTTACATATGTTCTATGTTCTATTTCCATAGTTCTAAGTATACCTGATATTTCTACTTCTTCAGGTATAATATTTTGTGCTGTGCCACCTTTAATTGTACCTATTGTAACCACTGCAGAAGAGGTTGGTGAAATTTCTCTGCTTACAATAGTTTGTAGCGCCAAAACCACTTGACTTGCAATAACTATTGGATCTACAGCCTTATGAGGACTGGCTCCATGTGCACCTTTTCCATATATTTTTATAGTAAAGGGATTTGATGCTGCATAGGCTGTTCCTCTTTTTATCCCAATCTTACCACATTCTAAATTTTCATCTACGTGAAGCCCTATAACTCCATCTACAGAAGGATTATTAAGCACCCCTTCGCTAATCATTAATTGAGCTCCTCCTACAGTTTCTTCTGCTGGTTCAAAAAGAATTTTTATATTGCCGCTAAATTCATCTTTAATAGAATTTAATATTTTAGCTGCTCCTAAAGCCATGGTTGTATGTGCATCGTGACCACAGGCATGCATTTTTCCTTTTGCTTCTGAAGTATATACAGTATTCTTTTTATCTTCTAATGGCAAGGCATCCATATCTGCCCTTATAGCTATAGTTTTTATTTTATTTTCTCCTGAAGACTTTTTTCCACTTATAATAGCAGCTACTCCTGTTTTAGCAACTTCAATATAAGAAATACCTTCTCTATCTAAAAAATCTTTAATTTTCCTTGAAGTTTGAGGTAAGTCAAAACCTAATTCAGGATTTCTATGTAAATCTCTCCTAATTTCTATTAACTCTTTTTCTATATTCTTTGCCATATTAAGAAAATCCATAACTATTCCTCCATAAAAAAATAATAGACTCTTTGCCTATTATTTTTAAGCTCAATGTTTTTTTACCGTATTTAAACTTATTTAAAATTATATACTATTATTAAAAATACTTCAACAAATCTATAATTATTGTTTTTAATTAAATATATTTTATAAGTTTACATTAATTTATTTTAATCATAATTATAATTATGTTAACTATTAAATATATTAAAAACAAGCCTCACCTAATTTTCCCTTCTCTTCACACCATATATTTATAAAATAAGAAGAATTATATAGAATTAAAATTCTATATAATTCTTCTTATTTTAACTCTTTTTTTAAAAATTTATATTAAAAATTAATTTATCTAAATTCTTAATAATTTTTATATAAAAACAAATAAATTATAAACTACTAGCTTTATTCAATAGCTTATCCCATAAATTTCTATATTAACTTCAATTGTACAAATTAGCTAAGAACATATGAAATATCATACCTAGAAGTTACAGTAGCATCTTTTATTGGTATATATGCCACATTAAGCGTCATTGGTGGTGTTGGTAATTCAGTATAATTTTGTGAAAGACTATAAACTACTGGTGATCCTGTTGTTGGTGTAACTGTTACTTGTGCAACGACTACTAAAGTATAATCTGTTCCGCTTGGATCAGTAAGAGTACCTGTATCTATAGTTACAGTCTGAAAACTTCCACAATTAAAAGCCATAAAAATCACCTCTATTATTTTTTAAAATGGTTATCTCCTATACTTTCATTGTATTAGTTTAGTTAAAACATGTTACAGTTAAAGAAAACATCATTTGCAGCAGCTTTTTATGATTTTTCATCTAAAAATTATTTTTATAGTTGATAATAGGAATATCCAGTTTCCATTATAGGTGTTATGCCTTCTTGTGGTATATAAGCAACCTTTATTACGTCAATACCTTCATTTGGAATATAATCATATTCTTTTCCTGCATAATATTTTTTACTTCCTACAGTTACTACTATAACAATTAGTAATCTACATTTTTCATCATGATTAGCAGGATTTTCATAATCAGCATAGTTTATAGTTATAGGTAAATATGCATATTGACCTTGCCCATTGGAACAAGAATTATTGTATACTATTCTTAAAATTGGCATTAAATATTTATCACTAATAGATGCAGAGCCAAACTTTAATAAAGGAGTTATTCCCTCTTCTCCTTCAATAACTAATCCTTTATTTATAATTGTGCCATTAAACCATGCTATAACAATATCTATTATATCAAATTCAACTGATATTTTATTTGCTGATACCTCTCCAGTCTTTTTATAAAAGCTATATATTTGTGGTTGAGTTTTATAAGTTGTATAAGTGCTAAAATCATCTTTTAATGGATATATATTTATCAAGCTATTAGTTTGCATATCATAATTACCTTTAAACAACACAAGTTTTGCTGATAATATTAATGCATTCTCTGGTATACTGTCTATATTAAAAAATAAATAGCTTTTATTAATACTTCCATTAATATCTTCAATAAATATAAATTCATTTTTAATTGCACAACATGTTTTATTTGAAATTGTTATACTTTTATCTCCTGGTATTATAAGAGAGGCCATTTTATATCACCTCTTTTACATAATTTATTGTCCATATATAATACAATATGTTAACTTTTTAAAAAAGCTACTTAAAAATTTAATACTCTTAAATTCTATTTAAACAACCTTTGTTTTTTCTTATATCACTACAAGAAATTTTTCTACAAGTATTTATAAAACTTGTAGGGATAAATTATATTTATCATATTCTTGTAGTCTTCTTTATTTATAACCTTTATAGCTTTTCTTTATCTTTTTATTTTTCTAATATAAATCTTTTATGATATTTTTTAGTAAAATTTTAGCCATTTTTTATTCCATACCTCCAACCACTTTTTTAATAGTTACATGTATGGAATGAATTAAACTATTTATCTGCCAATTCTATCAAGTTATAATCACATACTACATTCAAATCAAATCTTTTAATTATGTTGTCAAAGGCTATTTCTATAGTGTTTTCATCTATATATGTGATTTTCCCTTTCCCATGACTTTTATGGATTACAAAATCCTCTGCTTTAAATGGAAGTTGTGGTTTGTAATTGCATTCTTTTATAAATTGAGAAGGTTTATAACTTTTGCTTTGTATTTTTTTAGGTATTGAGATGAAAAGATTCTCCATACTTCGGGTCATGGCTACATAAAATAATCTTCTTTCTTCCTCTAAATTATCTTTTATATTGTTTTCATGAGGGATATACCCCTGTACAGCGTTAATTATAAAAACATTTTTAAACTCCATGCCTTTTACCCCATGAATGGTACTTAATATTACTGCATCATCTTTTTGATTTTTGTTTGCTAAATGATTTTTGTATTCACCTACATAACTCAAAAGAGAAATTATAGTTTTATGTTCATAAGCAGATGATTTAAATTCTTCTAAAATATTTTCTAAATCTTTAAGATTTCCTTTAAATTTAGAAGAATATTCTTGTAAATAGTCGTAATATCCTAAATCCTGAATAATAAATGCAATTGCAGTATTTAATGACATTTTATTTAAACTATGTATGTCTTTCTTCAATTTATCTATGTTTTTAACTTGAAAATCTTTAATGTCACCACTTGATTTTAATATTTCAAAACAATCTTCATCTTCAGTACTATGTTTAACCTTTTCTAGCAGAGCTTTACTAACATATCTATAAGGTCTATTTATAATTCTTAAAAAACTTTCTCTATCTTTATTATCAATGCTTAATTTTAAATAAGCTAATACATCTTCACATATAAAATGTTCAAAAAAGTTGTATTCTTTATCTAAAAGTTTAAAAGGTATCGCTTTTCTAATAAAAGTGTCTATTATATTCCTACTTTCAATATTAGTTCTATAAATTACTGCAAAATCACTAAATTTACTTTTATCACATAATACCTTTTTTTCTATATGTGAAGCAATATAGTCAGCTTCTAAACTTTCATTATCACTATTTATAACTTTTATTTCACCATCATATTCTTTATTAGCTGTTATATTCTTTTCACTTCTTAAAATGTTGTTTTTTATAACATTCATAGAAATCTCTACAACATTATTAGTACATCTATAATTAGTAGATAAAAATATCTTTTTTGCATTTGGAAAATACATATTAAAATCCACCATATAATCTGGCCTAGAACCTCTGAAACTGTATATACATTGATCTTCATCACCTACTGCAAAAATTTGATTATTTCCTTTAAGCAGTTTTAGAATGTCTATTTGAATTTCATCGCAATCTTGAAATTCATCAACTAATATATATTTAAATAAATTTTTATAATTTTGAAGCAATCTAGGATTTTTCATAAATAAATTTTTGCATAAAATTTGTAAATCATCAAAATCATAAACATTTTTTTCTTTTTTATAACTCTCATATATTTCATAACAATTTCTAAATATATCCTTGTCTAAAGTGGTTTCAAATTCACTAATCTGTAAATTACTGCTTTTAAACAAAGATATAGTATTTATATATTCTTTTATTTTTTCATCTCCTACTTCATCCATATAGGTTGATAAAAAACTCTTAATTATCCTATAGGTTTCTTTAGATTCTATAATATCTATTTTCCCATAATAAGAATTTAATATTTTATAAAATAATCCATGAAATGTTCCAAAAAAGGGGCTTATTCTTTCACTACTTAAAGCTCTATATCTATCTCTCATATTATTTGCTGCAGCTTTAGTAAAGGTTATAACTATAATATTTCTAGGATTAATATTCTTATATCTTATTAAATGATGAACTTTGTTAATTATCACCACAGTTTTACCACTTCCTGGACCAGCACTAACTAATACGTTTTCTTCTTCAGAAGTAACTGCTTTTAATTGTTCATCACTAAGTTTTTCATATTCCTTGTAACGCATAATATACCTCACACCACATAGATAAACTAATCTAAATTCAAATGTATATCCCAATGTAAGTTAACAGTTTAATTTATTAATTGTCAATTTAAAAAATTGATAATTAATGAAAGTGACTTTGTAATTTCTTTCTTAAACAACTAGTGACTTAAAATTGCTTGTGTAAAGATAATTTCATCTTTAATTATGTATTATTTCAACACTATGAATTAATATATAAAAATGCAGCTTATATCCAGACATATATTAAATTTTAGATTAGTTTATCTATAAATTTTATTCTTTTAAAAAAATTGTAATTGTATATAATATAATCTATAAGAAAATAACTTTATAGATTATATATTACGATTATGTTATAATATAACACACAATTTATAAAACAGTAAGGGGATAAAAAATGAATACTTCACATAGTTTTAATGTTAAAAATCATAGAAATTTAACAATGTTAGTAGATTTTTATGAGTTTACCATGATTAATGGATATCTAAACAATGATGTTCAAGATACCATTGCCTATTTTGATATGTTCTTTAGAAGAATTCCTGATGGCGGTGGATATTGCATCATGGCAGGTGTCCAACAAGTAATAGAATTTCTTTCAAGTTTAAAATTTACAGATGATGACATAGAATATCTCAGAGATAAAAATATATTTAGTGAAAGTTTCTTAGAATATTTAAAGGACTTTGAATTTGCCTGTGATGTTTGGGCTATACCTGAAGGTACACCTGTATTTCCTGGTGAACCTTTACTAACTGTAAGAGGTCCGGTAATGCAAGCACAATTTATTGAAACCATGATACTTCTTACTATAAATCATCAAACATTAATTGCCACTAAAGCAGCAAGAATTTGCGAGGCAGCAAAAGGACGTTCCGTTATGGAATTTGGTTCTAGAAGAGCGCAAGGATATGATGGAGCTATATATGGTGCTAGAGCAGCTGTTATCGGAGGCTGCAGTTCTACAGCATGTACTATAGCAGAGGAAATGTTTGGTATTCCTGCTGTAGGTACAATGGCTCATTCATGGATACAATTATTTGACAGTGAATATGAGGCTTTCAAAGCTTGGGCTCTTACCTATCCAGATAATACTGTTTTACTTATAGACACTTATAATGTTTTAAAATCTGGAGTACCTAATGCAATAAAAGTTTTTGATGATGTACTAAAACCAATGGGTAAAAGACCTAAAGCAGTAAGGATTGATAGTGGAGATATAACTTATCTTACTAAAGAAGTAAGAAAAATGTTAGATGAAGCTGGATATGAAGATGTAGGCATTACAGTTTCCAATTCTCTAGATGAATTTATAATTAGAGATGTACTGGAAAATGGTGCATCCATTGATAGCTTTGGGGTTGGTGAGAGATTGATAACTGCTAGAAGTGAACCTGTATTTGGTGGGGTTTATAAGCTTGTTGCAATAGAAAAAGACAATGTGATTATTCCTAGAATTAAAATCAGTGAAAACATTGAAAAAATCACAAATCCCGCTTTCAAGAAATTATATAGAATCTTTGATAAAAAAACAGATATGGCTATAGCTGATTTAATTTGTCTTAATGACGAAGAAATAAATACTAATGAACCATTAGAAATTTTTAACCCAACTTTCACATGGAAACGAAAAAAATTAAAAAATTATTATGTTAAAGAATTAATGGTTAAAATTTTTGATAAAGGGAAACCTATATATAATAGCCCTTCTGTAATGAGTATAAGAGAATATTGTAAAATTGAGACTAAAAAACTTTGGCCTGAAGTTTTAAGACTTCAAAATCCGCATGCTTATTATGTAGATTTATCTAAAAAGCTTTGGGAACTTAAAGAATCTTTATTATACGAATATTCTTCTAAGTACCATGAATAATATAAAGGTTTAGGTGATCAATATGCATGACAAACCTAAAATAAGAATATCCAATACTGCTTATGAAAATTTGATTTTTTTATTAAAAAATCATACCGAATATGATTCTATTAGATTTAAATATACAAATGGTTGTTGTCGATCATCTAGAGTAGAAATTTTATTAGACAATAAATGTGTTAATGATACTATAGATAATGTAGAAGATCTTAATATAGTTTATGACAATGAAGTAACAGATTATATAAAAGAAATAATTTTAACTTATAAAAATAACTCTTTTATGGTTAAAACTATTCTTAAAGATGGAGTTAAAAATACATGCAATAAAAAACTCAGTGGAAACTGTAATGGTTGTAATAAAAAATGTAATTTAACACTTAAAAAATAGCACTTAATAGTGCTATTTTTTATTACCCTCTATATCTTAACTTTTATAGTATTTTTATCTTTTTTATTCAGGCAAAGTAAATCATCATTCACCTATAAATAGCTCTCATTATAAAGAATACTTATAGGCGAAGTTTTATCATCTTTAAATAAATCATACTCATATATATTTTTAATTGTCAAAGGTTTAAAATTTTTTAATTCTGCAAAAGGACATTTATTTTGATTTTCTGACCATTTATATAGTTCACATTCTTTAAAACATTCCACTTCTTCTTCAAAAGTAGTAAGCAAAGGACATTTTGACATTATATCACCCCATCCTTAATTATTAGAGTTCTCTCTATATTATAAGACATAATAGAAATAATATAAAGTATTTTTAGAAAATTTTATTATTTTTGAATATTAAATTCAATTTAATAAAAAATCGTGATACAAATTATCACGATTTTTATTTAAATTTAAAATCCTAATTCTTCTCCAATAATTACTACACTTATATCACTCATCATAGGCTTCCTCTTTAAAATAGAATAGGCTCTGCAAATTCTATTCTTACTATCACAATCAAAGCATTTACCTGTATTAGTGCATGGATTGTTACAAGCCAATCTCTTATTGTTTTTAGGTGATGCTATATTTTTAATTCTTTTAAAAGCAGCTTCTTCATCCTCTACTATTTTGTTTATTCCTACTACCATTATAACTTTCTTAGGTCCAAAAGTTATTGCTGCAACTCTATTTCCAACACCGTCAACATTAATTAATTTTCCATCTAATGTAACTGCATTGCTACTGCAAAGAAACAAATCACTGGTTAACTCTCTTCTCATTATGTCCATCTTTTCTTCTTTGGTAAGTCCTGGTTCACCATGATCTATAATTGTTCCTCCAATACTTCTAATCTTCTTTTTAATATCCATAGATTTTATTGTTACTGAGCCCCCAAAAGCAACTACATCTCCAGATTTTATATGGTACATTATAAAATTTTCAGCCTGTTCTTTCGTTTCAAAATAAATAGCATGAAATTGATTTTTCTCTAAGGCTTTAACTGCTTTTTCAGCCATAGCTTCATTATGCCGTTTATATACACGCTCCATATAATCACACCCCTAAAATCATCATTATTTATACCACAATATAGATAAAAATAAGTAAACTTTAAATTAAATATTATGATAATTTTAATTAATTATTATATATTCCTTATTATAGCATAATATTACTATTCTTCTTAATGATATCTATAAAAGTCTTTATAATTTGTGCTGTGAATCCCCATATTACATAATCATTATATTTATAAAAATATTCTTTCAATTTCCCCTGTCTAAATTTATATTTTTCCCCACCATTTATAAGATGAAAAGGAAATCCTTCTTTATTTATTGGACCAATTTCTAATTCATATAATAGCGGACTATTTTCCATAAAAAATTTCAATGGAACTGTAAATATATGATCTACTTCATCTTTATTAGGCTCAATCTTTTCCAATTCAGTTTTTGATATAAATGTATACATAAACATCCCATAGGGGCTTATAAAATAATCCATCTCTCCTATATATTTTATATCATCTTTATTTAAATTAAGTTCTTCCATAGTTTCACGTATGGCCGCTTCTTTAGGACTTTCTCCTTTTTCAATCATGCCGCCTGGTAAACATATGTCTCCAGGTTGAGATTTTAATTTATTAGATCTAACTTCAAATATTACATTTATATCATGATTTTTCTCATCTTCACATAATAAAATCATAACTGCACTATTTTTATATTCACCAATTGGTCTTGCCTTCCTATCATCAAAAATGTCTTTTATATCATCTATCACCATTCACACCCCTTGGATTTATTATATCATAAAAGTCTATAAAATAATAATAATCTATATTTACCTTGTCCATTTAATCTTAAAGTGCTATACTAATTTTATATTTTAACATAAATTATGTAAAGGGGAAGTGTAAAGTGAAAAAAATAACTAAAATTATAACATCTACACTAATATTTACTTCAATATTTTCCACCATTGCCTTTGCAAAAGCACCGGAGCCTGAACTTATAGGTACTTCCGCTTTAGCTGTAGATTTGGAAACTAATGAAATAATATATGCAAAGAATATTGATAAAAAAATGTATCCAGCAAGCATTACAAAGCTTATGACTGCATTGCTTTTAGCAGAAAATAAAAGCCCTGAAGATTTATTAACCTATCCTGCTGGTGCTAAAAATGAAGCACCCTATTCTTATGGTTTAAATGTTCATCCTGTTAATGCTGGTGATACTTTTACTGCTTCAAATGCAATGGATATCCTTTTATTATATTCTGGTAATGATATAGCCTATATGATTGCTGAAAATGTAGGTGGAAGCGTAAATAATTTTGTTAAAATGATGAATGACAAAGCCAAAGAGCTAAAAATGACCAATTCTCATTTTGTAACACCTAATGGGTTAGATGACAATACTACAGAGCATTTAACTACTGCTTATGACTTAAGCATACTTCTTAAAGAAATAATGTCAAATGATTGGACTAAATCTGTTATAAATAAAAAAGAAGCTTCAGTTAAATCTACTAATGGTCCAGTAGCTAAAGTTGAAAACAGAAATAAATTGCTTGGCGTTAATGGAAATATAGGTGGTAAAACTGGATATACTGAAAAATCTGGTCGTTGTTTAGTTTCTGTCTATGAAAGAGATAATCGTAAGATAGCTACAGTAGTTTTAAACTCTGAATATGACTACCCTAAAGATACAAAAGTATTTGAGGACATGGAGAAATTAGCAGATTATAGTTATAGTGCAGAAAAATCTCTTCTTCTTCAAAAGGATACTGATCTTAATACTGTTACATTGAAATATAATGCTATTCCTCTAATAGGTCCTGAAAGAGCAATTAGAGTTCCTGTAACTATCCATGAGGATATAAAATATTATGATACAGAAATTAAACCGGAAATTAACTATAATGTTAGTAACCTAAGTGCTTGGAAACTAAATAAAGACAAATCAGTTGGACAAGTATCTGTAAAAATTAAAAACTCTGAATCTAAGTATGATTTATATCCTACAATATCAAAGCTTGATATAATTAAAGAAAATATTTTAATATATGGTATTATTTTAATTGTATTAATTGCATTGATAGTTCTTACATTTTATTTCATTAATAAAAGAAAAAACAATAAAAGAAGATACATACGTTATTATTAAAATTAAGCCTATAGGAATTCACCCTATAGGCTTAATTTTATTCGTAATACCAACTTATTTTAAAATTATTTTATAGGTAAACTATTGTCTTATATAAAATTCTACAACTGCCCCGCCATCTTCGGCATTATAGGCAACTATCTCACCATTATGTTTTTCAACTATAGTTTTACACATGTATAATCCTAAACCTGAATGACCTTTTTCTAAAGATCTTGAATTGTCACATTGATAAAAACTTTTAAATAAATTCTTAATATCTTTTGGAGAAAAACCTACCCCATCATCTTTAACAATAAATTTGATTTCTTCATCAAATACATGTAAAGCTAAATTAATATTTCCACCACTATCAGTAAATCTTATTGAATTTATTATTAAATTACCCAGTACTTGAGAAATTTTATCCTTATCAAAAATTCCCATATCTATGTTATTTTCATTAATAACTTCAATATTTAATTTTATATTCTTTTCCCTGCAAAGCATCTTAAATTCATTTTCTCTTTCAACTATAAAATCCTTTAAATTTACTTTTTCTAAATTCAAACTAAAATCTGCTCTATTTATTTTAGAAATATAATTCATATTTTCAATTAGTTTAGTTGCTCTTTCAGTATTTTCACTTATAACTTTTAAATACTTTTCTGCTTTTTTCTGATCTTTTAATCCTATTTCTTCTAAAATTTCTGCATGACCTCTAATTATTGTAAGAGGCGTCTTTACATCATGTGCAATAGCAGATATTATATTGTTTTTTTCTTCTTCCATATTCCAATTTTTTATAAGAGTATCCTTTAATTCATCCTTCATATCATTAAAAGATGAGATTAAATCTCCAAGTTCATCATCACCTCTATAATTAATATGGAAATCTAAGTTTTTGTTTTTTATATTATTGGAAGCTTCTATTAACTCATTTATAGGCTTATTAATTCTTTTATTTAATTTTCCAATAAATATTATAGTAAATATTATCAAATATACAAAAGGACAAATTGAAATGAAAATATTAATAATCTGGATGAAATTATTATCTAATAATAATGATGAAATTTTATATTTATATTTTATAATAGCAACTGAATTTAAAGTTCCATTATATTTTACAGGTATGTATTTTATACCTACATAATCAGTAGGTAAGTTAACTCTTTGTTTTTTATTTGCATTTTTATTTTTTTTATGATCAATAGTATTAATCTTATATAAAATGTCTTCAGATTTTATTTTTAAAAAATGTGATGTGCCGTGAATATAATTTCCTTTTAAATCTAAAATTTCATATTCCATTCCAGACTCATCTATAATTTTTAATATATCTTTTTTTCTTTTTTCATCTAATATATCATCTTCATTATTTTTTATATATTCTTCAAATTTTGGCACCAACTTTTCATAATAATTCTCTGGGTTTATGATTTTTAAATTAATTGTTGTTAAAAATATTATTATAGTTACTATGGTGGCTACTGCACTAAAAAGCAATATAATAAAAAAATTAAAAACAAATTGCTTTTTTAGAGAACTTCTTCTCTTTATTTTACTTTTTCCCATTTATATCCTACACCCCAAACTGTAGATATATATTCATTGTCACTATCTACATCTTTAAATTTAGCTCTAATATTTTTCACATGTTCTGCTATTGTATTGCTATCCCCTTCTGCATCGTATCCCCATAGTAATTCATATATTCTTTCCTTTGAAAAAATTTGTCCACTATTCATAGCCAATAATTCTACAATTTCAAATTCTTTTTTTGTAAGATTAATGAATACGTCTTTTATAGTTATTTTATGCTTAGAGCAATCTAATGATAAGCATCCAAAATTCATTTTACTTTCTGCAATATTATTTTTATTATGTCTTTCCTCTCTTCTTAAATGAGCTGCAACTCTTGCTCTTAATTCTTTTAAGCTAAAAGGTTTAGTTATATAATCATCACCACCTACTGAAAATGCTTTAATTTTATCTAATTCATCTTGTTTAGCACTTAAAAACAAAATAGGGCACTGTATTTCTTCTCTAACCTTTCTACAAAAATTATATCCATCTATATTAGGCATCATTATATCTAACAATATTAAATCTGGGTTATTTTCTATCTTACTTAATGCTTCACTGCCATCATAAGCAGTTATTACATCATATCCTTCAATTTCTAAAGCATCTTTAATAAAAGAAACTATTTCCCTTTCATCATCTATAACTAGTATCTTATACATACACATCTCTCCATTAATTTTCATAATTATATCTGCAGTTTGTCTACATAAGCATGATACAGCAAAATTATAAAGATTTCATAAAGAAAAGACATCTTACAAAAAAAGAGTTCAATGAACTCCCTTTTTTAACAGTTAGTGAAAAATTACAACTTAGCTTTTTGAAGTTATGAAAAAACTAGCAACCTAAATTGCTAGTAAAAAATAAATTTTTCATTCTCTATTGTTTAAGGTTTCTAGAGATTTAAAATTTTATAAATTCCTACAGAAAAATATAAGATCCCTTAAATTTATTTAGCTTTTGAAGCAATCTGGATATTTTTTTGATGATCTGGATCAGAAACTGCTTCCACATCACCATCTTTATGTCTAGTACTGTTTAAAAAATGTATGTCACAAACTCCATCCATATTATTACCTTTAACTACATCTAAATTTTGTCCTGTACCATAGCCATCTGACAAATTAGGAGCTTGTGAAAGCGCAGGATAGCTATCATTTCCAGCATGAGGCATACCTGCCATAGATGCTGCAATTCTTCTACCATTAATTCTTACAATTATTGGTCTTCTCTCCCAAGAAAATCCGCCCCATATACTTTTAATCACTTCTGTATCACTACTAGTTAATGCTTCAACATCTGCATGATTAGTACCAAAAGTTCTTTTCATTTTAAATGTCTTACCAGTATAGACATCTTCTATTTCTGCTACTGAACCAATAGGATATATGTACTGAGCTTCACTCCACCAATCTAAATTTTCTATTTTAGATTTAGAAGGTTTTTGAATTATTCTTTCTGTTGATAGTATAGCACCTTTAGGAATTATTGATTCTTCACCCTCATCATAGGTGCTTCCCCCTCTTGAGAAAATTACTTTATTATCATCATTATATGTACCATTACTAGGTTTAATTTTTTTAACTCCTTTAGGAAGTTCATCCTTTA
This sequence comes from Clostridium faecium, assembly GCF_014836835.1. GTDB lineage: Bacteria > Bacillota > Clostridia > Clostridiales > Clostridiaceae > Clostridium_J > Clostridium_J faecium. Next base: position 16,622 of record NZ_JACSQB010000050.1, read on the forward strand.
TGTTATTATTTTCCACCAAAATTTTTTCATCTAAAACAGATTGTTCTTCAATAGTTGCAGTAATTGCACTATCAGCAAAGCTATCATATATGTTAAAATCACTTTTTCCTTCTACCCTTATAACACTAGTTACAACTATAGTACTAATTAGTAAACCAGTATATAAAATAATTTTTTTTATTTTGTTCATACTCAATTATTCTCCTTTTGCTCACAAGATGTCTTTTTAAATCTTATGAATTAATTTATAAATATATTTTGGAGTAAATTTCTATAATTATTCTTATAAAAATAAATAATGTTTTTGTAATCAAATCTTAACAAATTTGCCTATTTATCATTATATAATATAATTGGAATAATTATAAGTAGAAATTTTATGTAAATTAGCTTAAAAGCACAAAATATATAAGTTAATCAATATATTTTGTGCTTTTATTTAATTATTCTCGAGTATCACAAATTAGTTCTGCTCTATGATTCTTAATTTTATTTACACCTTCTCTAGTGAATTTGTATATGTAATTTAAGAATTTATCTTTACTAGCCTTACCTTTTTCCATATCTGCCAGTGCTTTTTCCATTCTTCCAGTATAATCAGTATCTAATAATTCTTTTATTGGAAAAGTTTCTATAAGCTTTTTACCTTTTTCAGTAATTAATAGGGACTTTCCCTTTGAATTTATATATCCTGCAAATTTAAGTTTGTTGATAATTTCTGCTCTAGTTGCAGCAGTTCCAATGGAATATCCGCTTAGTACAGATGAATTATCCTCATCTTCTTCATTATTGTTATTTGCACTTTTACCACAGGTCTCCATAGCTTTAAGCAAAGTTTTTTCTGTATGGTGAGCAGGAGGTTTAGTTTTCTTACATTCTATTTTTAACTCCACTGTTTGAACTATATCTCCTTTGTGGACTTTTGGAAGTAACTCATCTTTTCCTGTATAATTTTCTACCTTTAAATATCCATCTTTTATTAAGATTTTACCCTTTGTACTGAACAATCTATCATATTTTTCACCTTTAATACATGTGACAATTTCAGTATGTTCAAACTCAGCAGGCTCCATAAATTGAGCTATAAACCTATTTTTTATAGCTTCATAAACTTGTTTTTCCTCTAATGGCAAATTTTTAGGTAATACATAAGTAGGTATTATAGCACTGTGGCTTTCTACTTTTTCATTGTTAAATACTTTTTTAGAAGTATTAAATTTAATCTCATCCTCAAAAGGCAGCCCTTTTTTCACCACTTCTAATACCTTTTTAGCCTTGTCTTTTAAACTTTCTTCTAATGCAATACTAGATGTTCTCGGATAAGTTATATGTTTTTTTTCATATAGACTTTGTGCAATTTTAAGTACTTTATCTGCCGTGTATCCTTTATATTTACTTGTAATATATCCTTGTAGATTAGTTAAATTAAAAAGTGGGCCTATATAATCTTTTTTAATTTCAACTTTTTTCTCTATTATAGTGCCTTCTTTATTTTCAATTTCTTTTTTTAGTTTTTCTACACTTTCCTTTTTAGGAAATTTATCTAATTTATTATGGAAAAATTTTCCTTTGTAGCTTCCTTTATCATTTTCAAATTCACCATAAAGCTCATAATATTTTTCTGCTTTAAACTTTTCTATCTTAATATCTCTATCATATACCATTTTAAGAGTAGGCATCAGCACTCTGCCTATATTTAATAAGTTTCCTTTTCCCCTGCAATATTTCATTGTTGCTACAGAGGTAAAATTTATTCCAATTACCCAGTCAGTTAGCTGTCTGCTAACTCCTGCATCTTGAAGATACTTCATCTCCTCATTGGGTTTTAACTTTTCAAGTCCCTTTCTTACTTCTTCTTCAGTCCATTCATTTAATAATAGCCTGTAGATAGGTTTTTTCACATTTATATGATTAAATATTAATAAGGCTATTACTTCTCCTTCTCTATCATAGTCTGTAGAGGATATAATTCTTTCTACATCATTTCTTTCTATTAAAGATTTTATTATATTTAATTGTTTCTTAGCTCCACTATCTTCTTTATTTCTATTTTTAACATCAGGCTTTACTTTATATTTAAAGTTTTCTGGTATATAAGGAAAGTTTTCAAAACTCCAAAGAGCTAATTTGCTATCATAGTCTTTACAGTCATATAAAGTTAATAAATGACCAAAGGCCCATGTTATTATATATTCTTCTCCTTCTATATATCCATCTCTTTTAGTTTTACAATTTAATGCCTCTGCTATATTTCTAGCTACAGAAGGCTTTTCTGCTAATATAAGACTTTTCATTCAAATCACCACTTGTAAATTTATATATTATTTTTTTATTATACCATATTTGCTATTTAATATTTTCTAATGTAGTTAAATAAATTATAATATATTTTATAACTATAATGTTTAGGGGGAGATCTTATGAAATTTATAGATTTAAGAAGTGATACTGTAACTGATCCTACTGATAATATGAGAAAAGCTATGTTTGAAGCTGTAGTAGGAGATGATGTCTATGAGGATGATCCTACTGTTAAAGAATTAGAACAATATGCTGCTAATTTAGTAAATAAAGAGGATGCATTATTTGTACCTAGCGGCACCTTTGGAAATCAGCTTGCCATTTTTACTCATTGTAATAGAGGTGAAGAGGTAATCCTAGGAGATACTTGTCATATTGTTGCTCATGAAGTAGGCGCTGCTTCTGTAATTGCAGGAGTTCAGTTAAGAACTATAGACAATCCTAAAGGTATATTAAATGTGCATGAAGTTGAAAAAAGAATTAGAAAAGATAATGATATTCATATTCCTGACACTAGCCTTATTTGTGTTGAAAATGCTCATTCCACTGGTGTAGTTGTTCCCTTAGATAATATGAGAGATATTTATAATTTAGCTAAAAAATATAACCTTAAAGTTCATTTAGATGGAGCTAGATTATTTAATGCTGCTGCTTATTTAAATGTTGCTCCTTCAGAAATCACAAAATACACTGATTCAGTAATGTTTTGTTTGTCTAAAGGATTATGTGCTCCTGTAGGCTCTATTTTAGCTGGTTCTAAAGAATTTATTCACCAAGCTAGAAAGAAAAGAAAACTATTAGGGGGAGGATTAAGACAAAGTGGATTTTTAGCTGCTGCTGGTTTAGTTGCATTAAAAGAAATGATAGAACCTTTAAAAATTGACCATGAAAATGCATTATTATTAGCTGATGAACTTGAAAAAATTCCTGGCATTGTAGTTAATAAAAATGATATTCATATAAATATGGTATTTTTTAATTTAAAGGATACTGGAGTTGATGGAGATTATATTGTAGATAAGTTATATGAAAAAGGGATTAAAATAAATGGAGAAGAAGATGGACTAATGAGATTCGTCACCCATCATTGGATTACCAAAGAAGATATTTATTATGTATGTGATATTTTAAAAGATATTGTTACTCCTAAAAATTAATTTATTAATTTTTAATAATAAGACAGGCGTTTTAAATAGCCTGTCTTATTATCAATTAAGTATATTTAATAATTCTCTCATATCATCAATGGCATAATCAGGTTCATATTTTAATAAACCTTCCAAAGGAAGAAAAGTATATTTAACTAAACAAGTTTTAGTATTAGCAGCTTTTCCAGATAAAATATCATTGTGACTATCTCCTATCATTAATGCTTCATTTGGCTTTACATTTAAAATTTCTAGTGCTTTTAATACTGGCTCTGGATTAGGCTTATGATTTTTAGTATCCTCTGGTGTAATTATTACATCAAAGTATTTTTCTAAATTAAATAATTTTAGTCCTCTTAAAGCAGTATTTCGCCTTTTTGATGTTACTACTGCTAATTTATATCCTCTATTTTTTAATTCTATAAGTGCCTCTTCTACTCCATCATAACTTTGGGCATAATCATCATGAATGGTAGCACAATATTCTATATATGAATTTACAAGTTCATCAGTTTTTTCTTTGCAGTATTTGGACATAGTATAATTCAGTGGTTCTCCAAAATATTTTACAAGTTCCTCATCTTCTACTTTTAATCCTAAACTATTATTTAAAACATATTTAAAACTTTCTAATATTAATATATTTGTATTAATTAAAGTTCCATCTAAGTCAAAGAGTATAGCTTCAATCAACAACATCTCCTCCTTTAAAATTAATCTTTTTTATTTGTTCTAATGGTACATAATACTTAGAATATCTATTATTAAATTTATCACAATAGGCACCTTTATCATCATTAACCATTACTACAGCATTTTTATTTATCTTATAAAGTGTTCCTTGTAATAAAACTCCTTTATATTTAAAGACTACTTTATTTCCTAATTCAATATGAAATTTTTCCATAAATATTTCACTATTAGTTGGCAGTTTGTGATAGATATCACTATGTCCAAAAAGATTTCTACTTAAGATTTTAAACTTTTCAGTTTTACAACTTGAAGTTTTATATTTATAAAACTCAATCAAATGACAAATTTCATGTTCTAAAATTATCATCATTGCTTCAACCACATCTTTTGTTGTAATCCCTGAAACTATTTTTTCTCTATTGGTTTTATTATAATTTTTTAAAAAGTTTAAACTTAATTTTATTTCAAAACTTTCATTGGAAGAAATCCTTTTATATATGGTCTTTCCTGCTGCTTTTGTCATTTTAGTTGAAAATGAAAAGGTCATATTTCTAATGAAGTCTTCACTAAAATAATTTGATAAAAAATTTTTATTGTATAGTTCAAACAAAATCTTTAAATGTGTTGGTCTTACACTAATTATATTATTGTCATTTAAACCTGTGCTCTCTTTAAAATCAACATATATTTTATATCTGATACTCTTAATTTCTTCTATATTTAGTTTAATTACCATATTACATTCCTCTTAGCTAAATTATAATTGATAGTATATCACAGTATGTACATATAAACTACTCTAAAATTTAATGTATGTCTCAATTTAAGGTCCAATTTAAAATATGAGTTCACACCCTTAAAAAATTTCATAAATATAAGCTAAAATAATTTATAAATGTATGGATAAAGTCTAATTAAATAAAACTGCTGAAAACTCAGCAGTTTTATTTAATAACTTTTCAATATGGCTTTATCGATTAATGAACTTAAAGAATTATCTTTGCTTTCTGTTTTTTCCACAAATCTTATAAATTTATTTTCTATATCTTTAATATCAATGCCTTTAGACAAAATAACTTCTTCTAAGTATTTAATTCTTTTCTCCAATTCTTCTTTATTTTCAAACTTTATAATCCCTCTATTTAATGCAGATTTTAATGCTAAATATAAAAAGCATATAGTGTCATCATCATAATTATCTTTTTCTTCTTCAAAGTTGCCTGTAATAAAGTTTAGAGATTTATTTAATAAATTTTTATATATAGAAATATCTTCTTTTCCTAAAGTAAAAGCAAGTATAGCTTTTATTGTAGATATTACTTTATCAATTTGATCTTCTTGGAGAGAATTTGCAAAAGCTCCACTAGCAAATTGATATGATGCAAGAATTCTTAGTAATTCACTCTTTAATGTTTTGGATAATTCTAATTCATTAAATTGAGAATCATTAAAATAATGTCTATAGTAGAAATTAGATGCTGATTTTGTAACTTCACTTTCATCATATTTTATTTTTACTGGTAAAAATTTTTTAAATCCTATTCCCAATACAGGATCATAAAGCTGCTCCATCAATATAAAAGATGTTTCACTGCTCAATACACCTATATGCTTTGAAATTTCTATAAGTTTATTTTTCATAGCATTGTAGGTCTCTCCACGTTCAAATCTTATTCTATTTTGCAATGACTGTATTCTCTTTTTATACCATACTTTTTCAATTAAATTCATATTTTCTTCAAGTTCTAAATTGCTTAAACTTATTCTTCTTTGTACTCTTCTATTTCCAACTTTTCCTCTTAAAGTTACAACTCCTTCTACCTCTCCCTGTACTTTTGCAAAAATAGAGAAAAGTTCGCCATCATACATATATTCAATAGTTCTAGGATAGGTTCTTTCAACCTTAACCAATCCCCAATCAATTTCAATATCCGTAATTTGTAATCCTCTAATTCTATTGAATTGTTTTAATATGGTATCTTCAATTCTTTTATTATCATTAATAAATTCTGCTTTTCCATAGGTAATTTGAGCTAATTTATTAATAAAATAGGTATTCACTGAGGCATCTATACCAAATGGAAATATTCTACTTTCAACACAATGCTCATCTACATAATCTAATATTTCTTTTTCATCATCTACAATATCATCAGTAAATAATAAAATAGTATTTTCCTCTCCTAATGCTTCATTTTTTAAAGCATATTTAATTCCTTCAAAAATCACAGCATCATCTTCACACTTTAATTCATCTATCCATATAGAAGCATTATTTAAATTTTCTTCATTATACTCTACTCTTCTATTATCTGAAAAATACTGAAGACTGTCTCCCATTGCAACTATGTTGAAGGTATCTCCTTTAGACAAATTTCTTAAACAAAGCTGAAGTGCATTTTTAGCTGATAAAAGTTTCTCCCCTTCCATAGAACTGGATATATCCACCATAAATATATAATTATCAAATTTCTTTTCTTTAGAAGGCTCTATATCTGGTATAAATCTTAAATAGATTATACTATTATTTTCTTTAGAATTTTCATATATCATTCCAGTAGTTTCATAAAATGTCTTTTCTTTTAGATAAATTATCATATCTTTATCTAAATTTTCTTTAGATGAAGCTAAAGTAATTTTATATAAATAATTACTTCCTTCTTCCACCTTTATTTTATGAGTATTACTTATAAATTCCATATCAGTAAAAGACTCAACTAATAAATTTAAATTTAACTCATAATTATTTTTTTTAATTAAATTTTCCTTGGAATCTATATTGATTGGTGGCACTATTCTAGGAATAGTCAATTTTAATTGTTCATTATCGTAGGTTAGTTCTTCAATATATGATATTTTTATATTAATATTTTCTCCAGCTAATATTTTTCCCATAGAAATTCTAAAATCATTAGCATTAAATTCTTCTAATAAGAAGTTAGAATTATCTTCTTTTATACTATTATGAATTTTATCAACTTCTTTTTTATCCTCAATAATCCCTTTTATACTTCTGCCTCCAATGTTTGCTTCGAAGCCTGACAGAACAGACGTTTCAGGTATAGGGAAAGTGTAAATTGCTTCTACATCACTCTTACCTTTATTTTCATATATGTGATCTATGGTAAATTCTACAAATTCTCCACATACATTACCAGTGATATTTACCTTTTTAAGTACTATATTACTATCAATTTTATCATATGAAAATCTTGGATATTCCATTTAAATCTCTCCTTTTTTAAGCTGGAAATTCTATTAAATTGATTATATATATTAATTCTATCAATATATACAATTAATTGCATTAACACTTTTATGAATTTTCTTTAAATTTTAAAAATAGAGCAAAGTTTCTTGCTCTATTTTGAATCTACTATATATTATACTGATTTTTCATATAAATATGCTATTTCATTACATCTTTAATAACTCTAAGTGTATTTTTATAAAAAATTTTTTCTATTGTATCATCACTAATACCTTCATGATTTAACCCAATGAAAAGTTTATCCATATCACCAATATTATCTATTTCTATTCCTTTAGCATTTATTCCATCAAAGTCTGTACCTAGTGCCACAACTTCATTTCCACCTATATTAATTATATGTTTTATATGCTTTACCATATCTTCAACAGAACTTCTTCCATTATTATTTAGGAAGGTTCTTTCAAAATTTATTCCTGTAACTCCACCTTTTTCTGCAAGTACTTTAATCATTTCATCTTTTAAGTTTCTAGCATGACTGCATATATATCTAGAATTAGAATGAGATGCTACAAATGGCTTACTAGAATACTTGGCAACATCATAAAATCCACCATCAGATAAATGTGATACATCTATTATTATCCCTAAATTATTCATTTCCCTTATACAATCTATTCCAAATTTAGTTAATCCTTTATCTTGTAATTCACTTTTACAATTTGGAAATCCAATTTCATTAGGATAGTTCCAAGTTAATGTGATAAGTCTAACACCCAATCTGTAAAAATTTCTTAAATTACTAAGTTTGCCTTGTATTACTCCACCTTCCTCAATTGTTAAAAAAGTTGATATTTTATTATTATTAATGTTTTCCATAAGTTCTTCGTAATTAGTTGCCAATGCTAACTTGTCACTATTAGCCTCAACTTCACTATAAAATCTATCTAACATACTTAAAGCGTATTCTAAAGGATTTTCTGCCTCATTTAAGTCCACAAACAAAGCAAAAAACTGTGCTATAGAATCATTTTTAATCAATTTTTCAACATCTACAGAAAAGTTATTTTTTCTTAAATTCTCCTTCTCTCCAGCATACATAAGCTTTCCTATAGTATCACAGTGTAAATCAATCACCTTCATACATCTCACCCCATAATCATTGATTTAATACAAGTGACAAAGTCACTTGTATTAAAAATTAATTTGATAGGACTAATTTCAACCATAATTGTCAATTTTCATATTGTTAATTATTACATTAAACTGTTAACTCACATTCACATATACATTTAAATTTAGAGTAGTTTATCTATATTAAAGTATGCTTCCATCTTTTTTAATATGCTGAGGTATCTCATCAACTACAACTTTAGCAATTCCATCATAGAAATTTTCAGCCTCATCAAAAGTTGGTTTTATAATAATATCGTTGTTCACATCTATGTATCCCCATTTTTCTCCTATTTGAACAGAAAATAATCCTTCATTATAATCAAAAACATTATCATATTCTATAGGAATTACAATTTCTCCATGGTTATTTATGAATCCATATTTTTCTCCAATTGAAACTACTGCATATTCACCAGTAAAACTATCAGCCCAATCATATTTAGGTTCTATAACGAACTCTCCATTTTTATCTATAAATCCATAGTTGTCATTAAAACATACTGCTGCTAGTCCTTCAGCAAAGCTATTAGCAAATTCAAAGTATTTATTAAAAATATTTTCTCCATTTTTATCTATATAGAAAAATTTATCTTCTATAGCTACTGCAGCTAAATCTTCATTAAAATCACTGCCATAATCAAATTTGAAATCTATTGCCACATTCCCATTTTTATCGATATATCCAAATTTCCCATCTTTTTTAACTAATGCTAATCCACTTTCAAATTCATTTCCATCATCATAACATGGACTTATTACCATCTTTCCTTCTTTATTTATATATCCAAATTTACCTAATATTTTTACTGCTGCCAATCCTTCAGTGAAACCTTTTGCTTCTTCAAATTTTATTTTAACAACTAAATCTCCGTTTTTATTTATATATCCATATCTATGATTTATTTCAACTACTGCCATTTCTTCATTAAAATAATTTATATCATCATATTTAGGCTCAATTACTATTTCACCCTCTTCGTTTATAAAACCACATTTACCTTCTAATTCTATTAGAGCTATATCCCCTTCAAAATCATCTCCAAAATCAAACTTAAAGTCTATCACCATTTGCCCATTTTCATCTATATATCCATATCTATCATTATATTCTTTAGGATATAATTTGTTTTTCATACTCTACACTCCCTTCAAATATATAATATACTATTTGTATTTCGCTGCACAATATAATAATATAATTGTGACTATTACCATTATATATTATAATAAAATATAGTGCATATAATAGTGAGAGGAGATAATTAAATATGAACAATTGTTTAGTAGCTCAATCTGGTGGGCCAACATCAGTTATAAATTCAAGTGCTATCGGAATATTTGAAAAAAATTTACAGTGTAAATATTATGATAATGTTTATGCTGGATTAAATGGTATTGAGGGGATTTTAAATAAGAATTTGCTTAATCTATCAGAAATGCCAAAAGAAATAGTAAGCGGTCTTAAATATACACCTTCTTCTGGACTTGGTTCTTGCAGATATAAACTTAAGGATTATGAAAATCATAAGGATGAATATGTAAAATTATTTGAAATATTAAAAGAATACGAAATTAACACCTTCTTCTATATAGGCGGAAATGATTCCATGGACACAGTACATAAACTTAGCAATTATGCTAAAGAACATAATATTAATATTAAATTTATAGGTGTTCCAAAGACTATTGATAACGATTTACCTATTATGGATCATACTCCTGGCTTTGGTAGTGCTGCAAAATTTATTGCCACTATAGCTTTAGAAAACAGTCTAGATGCTAATGTTTATAATGCTAAAAATGTATTTATAATAGAGACAATGGGAAGAGATACTGGCTGGTTGGCTGCTAGTGCCTGCACAGCTACTATAAATGGCAAATCTATAGTAGACTTTATATATCTTCCTGAAGTTCCTTTTAACATGGAAAAATTTGTTAAAGATGTTAATGGGAAACTTGAAGAAAAAAACACTGTTGTAATAGTTGTTTCTGAAGGTATAAGAACTGCTGATGGTTCTTTCTTAGGAGAAATGTCTTCAACTGGACTAGATAAATTTGGACATGCTCAACTTGGTGGAGTATGTAATTATCTTAAAAACTTATTAAAAGAAAATGGGGTGAAAAAAGTAAGGGCAGTAGAACTTTCTACTATGCAAAGATCAGCTATGCATTTTGCATCAGAAACTGATATTCAAGAAGCTTATGATATTGGAGCTTATGCACTTGAGTATTCTAAAGAAGGTGAAAGTGGAAATATGGTTGCTATAAAAAGAATTTCTAACACTCCTTACAAATCTGAACCTTTTGTGCTTCACACCTCAGAAGTTGCAAACAAAATTAAATACTTTCCTAAAGAATGGGTAAATGAAGAAGGCAATAATGTTACTGTAGAAGCTTATAACTATACTTTACCACTTATTTTTGGGGAACCAAAGTTAAAATATGAAAATGGACTTCCAAAATACTATACAATAAGATAATATAATAACCGCTTTTAATTATTTTGTAATTAAAAGCGGTTTATCATTTAAGTTTATATTGCTCAGTATAATTTGTGATAAATTAAAGTTTTACTATCTCTTTTTGATTTTTGGATTTTAAATAAACATAAATAGGTGTTCCAAATATCACCAATAAAACTACATAAAATACTGTCTGCAATCCAGAGCCATAAATAGCCCATGCTACATATATTATTCCCATTATTGGCACTATGCTCTTTTTTATTATATGTTTTTTAGTTAAAATTTTTTGCCTTCTCATGATAACTAAATCTGACATTATTGTTATTGCATATATAGGCAAATATGCTGCTGTTGCAATTAAAGTTATTATATTCAGCGCACCTACAAATCCATTAGAAAAATTAAGAATTAAAACTAAATTTGTAATTACTGAACTAAGTATTAATGCTTTATATGGTGTTCCATATTTTTCATGAGTAACTGAGAATATTTTAGGAAATATTCCATCTTCACCAGCAGCATAAGCAATTCTTGCTGAAGAAAATATCCAGCCTATAGCTGTTCCTATTATAGATATAACTATTGATATATTAATAAAATTTATAATTCCTTTTCCAAAATATTGAGTTAGTATATCTGAAATTGGAGCAGTACTTTTAGCTATTTCACTTTGGGGCATTGCACCCATTGCAAAAAAACTTAATGCTAAATAAAATAAACAAGCTAATAAAATTCCAAATATTGTACTTTTAGCTACATTTTCCTTTGGATTTTCAATATCTCCAGCAGCAATACTTGAAGATTCAAGGCCTATAAAGCCCCATAATGTTACTGTTGCAGCTGCTGACAGTGTTTTAACTCCTTCACCTTTTGGAAACATTGGAGTTATATTGGTTAAATCAAAATGAACTCCTGCTACCGCTATGAATATCAATAATACAGAAAGCTTAAATACAGTTATTACACTTGCTATATTGCCAGTCAATCTTACTCCTCTTACATTTATGAAAGTTAATCCCCAAAGCACAGCTGAGCAAAATAAAAATCCAACTAAATGATTATTGGATATAGTAGGGAAAATTCCACTAAAATAACTTCCTATTGCTATAATTACTGCTGCATTTCCTATTACAGAGCCTATCCAATAAAGCCATGCATTTGCAAATCCAATAAATTCTCCAAAGGCTTCCTTTGAGTATTCATAAGGCCCTCCAGTCTTAGGAATAATTCTTCCTAAATGAGCAAAACTTAGTGCTATAAATACTGAACCTATTCCAGTAATCAACCAAGCTATTAGTGTTGCACCTGGTCCTGCTGCATTAGCTAAAGTAGTTGGCAGCATAAATATTCCTGAACCAATCATATTTCCTACAACTAGTGCAGTTGCTGCAAAAAGTCCCATTTTTCTCTTTTGCGACTTGTTTGAGTTTTTCATCTTTTGTCCTCCTTATTAATTTTCATTAGTTAATTACAGCTAAATAGTGTTGCTCAATTTACATTATAAATTTTTTGGCACATATAGCTATTTTCTTATTACTATTGTTATTATAAACTTCTTGAAACTCTTAACATTTTATCTGTCTTAAACTACTATTTAGAATTTAATTATTAAGATTAAAAATATTTTCTTTAAAACCCCAAAAATATTATAAAGTTTCAAATTATACTGTTTATTATTCTTAATTACATTAAAATATTATATTAAAATATTGAAATAAAATCTAGAATAAACTTTGAAATTTTTATGTTGATTTTACAATATTTATTATGTAAAATCTTCTGGAACTCATGTTATATATTTTTTACAATTAATTTAATATTAATTGCCAAAAATAATCCTTATAATAATATCCTTATATAAGATTACAATAAAGGTAGCTATAGTTATAAAAGGGGTGTATGCTATAGTCTTTTTTCTGCTTTCCCCTTTAGCAATCATATATACACATATAATAGTAGCAAGTATATTAGCCATTGAAAGAATCAATAAAGTATCCGCTTTTCCTAAATATATTCCTATTATAATAGCAACTTCTAAATCACCATAACCTATAACTTCTCTTTTATATATAAATTTAGTAATTAAAATTAATGTTAAAAAAATTCCTCCTCCTAATAATGCTCCTAAAATATATTTTTTAATTGAATATCCATTAATATATTCTATAAATGTAAATATAATGCCTAAAATTAATGCTCCATAAATAGTTACATTATATACATATTTAGTATTAAAATCTATGACTCCTATTATCATAATAAAAGAAGATAAAATACAAAGTTTCAATAGTTGAAAACCCGCTCCATATTTTATATATAAAAGTAAGAGTATACTACCCATAATCAGTTGAACTAGCCAATTTTGAATATTATATTTTTCTTTTTTAATTTTATATTCCCCATCATATTTTATTATATTGTGTATGAAAAAATTTAAAAATTTTCCTATTAAAAGTCCAATGATAAAGATAAGAATATATAATAATATCATTTTATCCTCCTCACCTAATTACAGGATATTTCAAAAGTTTTTATGGCTTCCCCTTTACCTTCTGGCTTTGAGATGCTATCTTTTAAACTAGGATAAACTTGTCTATTTCCGGTAAATATAAATATTTCTCCATCATTTTTTATATATACAGAAAATTTATTAGGTAATTTATCCTCAACTAAAGCTTGTTGTTTTATTTCTTCATTATTAAAATACTTTTTAATCTTATCTCCATCTATATTAGTTACTGCTTCCCCTTTTGACAATTCTGTATTTATTGCCATTGCTATATTTTTGGCAGTTGCTGCATCTGCTTTTTGCTTAGCATTTTCTTGTATATTCCCAAATTTAGGTATAGCTATAAAAGCTAATATAGCTATTATTGATATAACTACTATTATCTCTATAAGAGTAAATCCTCCTCTTTTTTTCTTTGAACTATTCATTTTATTCCCTCCATTTCTTTATTTAATTATTATTATTGACATATTTTCAAATAAATAACATTACTCTCTTTTATGCTCTATGAGATATATGAGGAAAACTTCTCAGCAATCACTGAAAATCACCCCCAATTGTCTATTGCAAATTAAAAAAGGAGCTCGATGAACTCCTTTTTTATAATTTTATTTATACAAATAAGTCTATAAAATTTTCTTTACTAAATTCATATAACCCTTTGGTAGTTAATTTTATTTCTGGAATTACTGGAAGTGCTAAAAATGAAAGGGTTATAAATGGATCAAATCCTTGTTTTATTCCATAACTTCTTGCTATTCTATTAAGTCTTTTTACATTTTCACAGACAATATAAGGGTCTTGGAATGTCATCAATCCTCCTATTGGAAGTGATAAATGTGATACCAATTTCCCTTCAGAAGCTATAACAATTCCTCCTCCTATAGTGATAAGGGAATTTACTGCTACCTCCATGTCTTTATCACTATCACCAATTACAATAATATTATGAGAATCATGAGCAATTGTTTGTGCTATAGCACAATCTTTCAATCCTAATCCCTCTACATAACCTATAGAATGTCTCTTACTTCTTTTATGACGTTCAAATACAGCCAATTTTAAAACATCTTTACTATCTACTTTTGAAACATACCCATTTTCTTTAGAAACTTTTCTTATTTCTTTTATAGTTTCTAAAGATTGTGGTTTAACTTTTATTACATTAACTTCATTTCCTAAAGCAGGAATTTTAAAGTCCTTAGCTGATATAAAATCTAAATTCATAGATGTTTTAATATTATATATAACCTTTGTTTTATAATTTAACAATGGATCTTTCCCATTTTTTAATACTTTCTTAATTTTTATTTGTTTAAGACTATCAAAAATAACTAAATCTGCTTTATATCCTGGAGCAATAGCTCCAATATTTTTTAATCCATAACATTGTGCTGCATTAAAGGTTGCCATTGTAAAGGCTTTAACAGGGTCTATTCCTTCTCTAATAGCTATTCTAATACAATTATCAATTGATCCCTCTTCCACTAAGTCTTCTATATGCCTATCATCAGTACAAAATAAAAATCTATGATAATTTTCATCTTTAACTGCTTTTAATAATGATGTTAAATTTTTAGCTGCAGATCCTTCTCTCATAAGCACATACATGCCTTTTGAAATTTTGTTTAAAGCATCTTTATAGTTTGAACATTCATGATCAGTTTTTATTCCACTAGTGATATAAGCATTTAATTCTTTAGGAGATATTACTGGGCTATGACCATCTATAGGCTTTTCATTAAATAATTTAAGTTTATACAGCATATCATCCTTTTTATTTATAACTGACTGAATATCCATTACTTCTCCTAGTCCTAAAACCTTAGGATGATTAGATAATTTTTGAAGTTCTTCATAACTCAAAGTATATCCATTATCTTCAAAACTTGTAGTAGGAACACAAGATGGTAGCATAAAATATATATCAATTACGGAATTTTCCGAATTATTTAACATAAATTCAATTCCTTTTACTCCTTCTACATTTGCTATTTCATGAGGATCTGATATTACAGTAGTTACCCCATTTTTAATAGCTATTGAAGAGTATTTTTCTGGTGTCATCATTGTAGACTCAATATGAACATGTGAATCTATAAATCCTGGAGATACATATTGCTCTGAACAATCAATTTCTACATCTCCTTCATAGTTTCCAATACCAACTATTGTGTCATCACATATCCCTATGTCTCCTTGTTCAATTTGCCCATTAAATACGTTAATATAAAAAGCATTTTTTAAAACTAAGTTACATTTTATTTCTCCAAGGCTCATCTCAATTTTTTCTCTTATTTTCTCCATTGCTACCCCTTTCTTACAACTAATTGTTATTATTTACATTTTCAATTGCTCCTATATAAGCTTTAATAATAGAGTCATAATATTGTGGACTTAATTCTTTAACATATAAACTTTCTTTAATTCTGTTCATGATGATATTTATTACAGATTGTTTATATAAATAGTCAACAGGTTTCCCTTCCAATAGAAGTTCTACTTCATAAATCCTTATTGCCTTTTCTTGTTCTATAGTAAAAGCTATATTAAATTTTTCTATTCTATTATTTTTATGCTTCAAATAAACAACACTGTCAATGTCTGGGGATAATGTTTTATTTTCGCTGTTAATTCTAAAAAATCCTTTATATTTTTGTTTATTTAACAATTCTTCTACTTCTCTAAATGCACCTATTTGATTTTTTCTATTTGTTGATATATTAATATTAGAAATCATTTTATATACCCCCTAAATATTTATGTAATAACATTTAAAAATACTATGTAGAAGACTTATAATTTCTTTAGATTTATTACTATATTTATTACAACACCGCCTAATATATAACATAAAAAATAATAAAGAAGATTTTATAGACCAATTAATTTTGTAGTGTTAATATAATATATAGACACAGAAAGCTCTACACTTTAGAATATGATAGACAACTATTTTAATATATTGATTGAGGTGCTACTATGAATAAAATACATATGAAACCTGTTAAAAGCAAAAAAGCATATTTTCATATAATTGAAACCTTTATCCATTTAATAATAAATAATCAACTTGAATATGGAGAAAGGTTGTATAATGAAACAGAATTAATGAAAATCTTAGATGTCAGTCGTCCAACTTTACGTGAGGCCTTACGAGTTATGGAGTTTTTAGGAATAGTAACTGTTTCCCCACGAAAAGGAATTGTTATTAACGATCCTAAAAATAACAACTATTATTTGCCACTAACTTACATTTTGGCCTTTGAAAAAACAAGTAATACAAATCTTTTTGAACTTAGAATGTCCATAGAATTGGAGATGGTTGGTCTTGCTGCATCTAGAGCAACAGAAGAAGATTTGGCTGAGTTAAAAAGAATCTCTGATGAACTTATTAATCTTCCTAGAGGTGATATAAAAAACTTTACTAGATTAGATCAATTATTTCATATTACAATATTAAATTGTGCTAAAAATGAATTGTGTTCTAAATTAATGAACACTCTTAATAAACTAATTTATGACCAATTAGAACAAATCCATAAAGCTTTAACAAATGACGATAGAAACAATACAATAGAAAAACATCGTTTAATATATGAAGCACTTATAAGCAGGAATGAAGAAATGGCAAGAAAAGCAATGAGAAATCATCTAGAACATGCTTATGGTGTCACTAAACAATTACCAAATGTTTTTTGCCCAAACTTTGAAACAATATAAATAAAGTTCAAGCTTCTAGAGAAATTTCTATTCCCACTTTGAAAAACCAGGAGTATTATAGCCAAAAGTCATGGAATAATTTTGATAAAAAAACCTTCTTTTCAGTTAAAACTGAAAAGAAGATTTTTTTATTGAAGCAATATTTTATATATAGGAATTATAAATAAACTCAATATGGTAGTTACAGTAATCATAATGGCTGCATATTGATAGTCTGCATCATAGGCTTTAGATACTATTGCAGTATTAGTCATCACTGGCATAGCTGCTTGAATAATAAATACATTTTTCATAAGTTCAGGTAAAGGGAAAACTTTACATAACAATACCACTAACAAAGGTGATATTATAAATCTTCCTAGCAAAACACCTAAATTGTCTTTATCAAAACCTATTCCTTTTAAATCTATATAGTACATTGTATTACCTATAAATAGCATAGACAATGGTGTGGTTAAGTTACCTAAGTATTTACAAGTATCCATTATAAATTTAGGTACAGGAATGGTTAAAAGTATTAATATTATAGCTACTATGAATCCCATTAATGGAGGGGAGAATATTCTCTTTATAGTACTCATTGATAAAAATCCTTGAGTTTCACCTTTTCCGTCTTTACTTATTTCAAAAACACCTATGGTCCAAAAGAATGTAGTATTGGCTATATAATATAGTAAAACATAGGGAACGCTTTCTGAGCCAAATAAAGCTAGATTAACTGGTAATCCAATAAATATAGTGTTAGACACAAAGAACATAGATAAAAAAGAGCCTCGTCTTTTTGGGGTAATATTAAAAATCTTTATAAATATTTTACCTAGTAAATAAGTACACCCTATAGATAAAAAGGGAACTATAAGTCCACTTCCCAAACTTAAAAGTTTTTCTCTGTCAAAATCCGACATAAGGTTATTAATCATCAAAGCTGGTAACGACACATTTATAACAATTTTCGAAAATAATTTAGCTCCAGACTTATCTATCCATTCTTTTTTAGTCAAAATATATCCAATGGCTATCATTATAATAATACTAAATATGCTGCCAAAAGCATAAAGAAGTTCCATGAAATATCCCCTTTCAATAATAGATGAATGTATTAATATTATAAGCTGATTTGTGTTTTAAAAAGTTATTTACAATCTTAAACTTAATATCATTCTCTACATTTCATCCCAACAGTGATTATTTAAATAAAATTTTGAAAAGCACAGATACTATCACAACTATAGATAAGTCCCAAAGCTTTTCTTCTCTGATTTTGCAATAAACTAAAAATTACTTATTTTCTTTTCTACGAACTTTGTAGCAATAATATCTGAATCAAGCCCTAGAATATTTTTAACAATTATTTGATTAATCTTTACAGGTGCATTAATTTCTAACTTTTTAATTTCTTCCATAACCTCAAATATCTTTTCCTTAGGAACTGCCTTTGTTGTTCTCACACTAACCAATGGTATTTCACCATCAACTACCTTAACTAAAGATGCAATAGTTCTTTTAGGATTTTGTATTTCTTGCTCTGCATACTCTTTTCCTCTTTTACACAAAGCCCCACTTATATTCTTTATACCCTGTTCTTCCAATTCTATAGATAATTCACATCCATTAGGACAAATTATGCATGTAATCTCTTTATTCATTGAAGAGCCACCACCTTAATATTTTCTTTATTAATAAGTTCTTGTGCTTTTAATATTATGTGTATCATCTCTGCTGGATTTAATTTTTTAAATTTCTCCACTTTAATAACTTCTTCCCCTTGCTTAATCTCAATTGCTCCATTTCTTGAAGGTCTGTTTACTCTTAGATATATCTCTACATCTTTTTCTCCACTTATCTTTTGTGGAACTACATTATTAATAGTGTTATCTGTTATTATTAAAATTTTATTTTCATTTTGCTTTTCTTCTTTTATATATGTTGCTGCTGCCTTTGCAAGTTTTTCTCCTTCATTTGATACAAAATCTACTAAATCATGGACATGAAGCACATTTCCTGCAGCATAAATTCCTTCAACACTTGTTTGTAAATTTTCATCTACAATTGGACCTTTTGTTCTTTCATCTAATTTTACCCCAGCTTTAAGGGACAATTCATTTTCAGGAATAAGTCCAACAGATAATATTAAGGTATCACATTTATATTCCTTTTCTGTTCCCTTAATAGGTTGTCCATTTTCATCTACTTGACTTACAGTTACTCCCTCTAATCTTTCTTTTCCTTTGATATTTGTTATAGTATGACTTAGAAATAGTGGAATATCATAGTCATTTAAACACTGCTCTATATTTCTAGGTAATCCACTAGGGTAAGGCAGTTTTTCTACTACTGCAAGTACTTTTGCTCCTTCAAGTGTCATTCTCCTTGCCATTATAAGTCCTATATCTCCAGAACCTAGTATAACTACTTTCTTTCCTACCATAATATTTTTTAAATTCATATAACTTTGAGCTACCCCTGCAGTAAATACCCCTGCTGGTCTCGTACCAGGTATGCTAATAGCGCCTCTTGTTCTTTCTCTGCAGCCCATTGCTAGTATTACTACTTTAGCTTTATATTTTCTTAGTCCATCTTTTGTGGCTACTGTAACTTCCTTGCTATTTGTAAGGTTTATCACTGTGGCATTTGTCTGTATTTCAATATTTTGTTTCTCAACCTCTTCTATAAATCTATTTGAATACTCTGGTCCGCTAAGTGCTTCATTAAATCTTACCAATCCAAATCCGTCATGAATGCATTGTTTTAATATTCCACCAGGTTTCTCTTCTCTTTCCAATATTAAAATATCGTCTATTCCATTTTCTTTTAGTTTTAAAGCTGCTGCAAGTCCAGCTGGACCTGCTCCAATAATAACCGCATCTTTTAATATTGTTTCCATTATCTTACCCTCCCTAAAAGCATTCTTCCATTTTCTCTTAAGTAAATTACCTCATCTATTTCTTTGTTTTTTTCTTTCATAATCATTTCTGTAATTCTAGTCTGACAATATCCTCCTTGGCATCTTCCCATCATTGACCTTGTTCTGTACTTAATTCCAGTCACTGTCTCTACTCCTAATGGATTATTTATTGCCTGCATAATCTCTGCTTTTGTAACAGTTTCACATCTGCAAACAATTTCTCCATAATCAGGATTTTCTTTTATAAGTTCAGCTTGTTTTTCTTCACATTGCTCTGAGAATTTTAATATTCCCCTTCTTATAGGATTGAAATCTTTATTTTCTTTTAAATCTTCCTTATTTTTAATCTTATCTAATACATATCTTGCAATTGGAACTGCTGAAGTTAACCCCGGAGATTCAATTCCAATTAAATTAATCATATTTGGTATTTCTTCTCTTTCTTCAATTACAAAATCTGCATATCCACCTTTTTCTTTACTCACTAATTTAGGTCTAATACCTGAAAAATTTCTAATAAAGTGCTCTCTTTTTATTTGAGGTAATATCTTTCTTCCTTCTTTTAAGAGCATGTCCATAATTTCTTCAGTAACTGAATAGTTATCATTTTCATCAATATATTGAGCACTTGGTCCAATAAATATATTTCCATGAATAGAAGGTGTAAGATGTATTCCAAGTCCTCCTTCTTTTTTATTTGGAACTGGATATGCAGGAATTTGTAAGAATTCTCCCGCATTTTTATCTAAAATAAAGTATTCTCCCCTGCATGGATATATTGTATAGTCTGTAATACCAACCATTCTTGCTATTTTATCAGCATTTAATCCTGCACTATTAATTAGCCATTTAGTATGATAAGTTTCTTTATTTTTTGTAGTAACTTCATAATATTCTTTTTTTCTTTGGATATCAGTTACTTCTCTGCCAAGGTAAAAATCTACACCATTTTCGCAAGCATTTTCTGCTAAAGCTATTGTATATATAAATGGATCTAATATTCCTGTCATAGGAGAATATAATGCTGCTTTGCCTTCTACATTAGGTGCTAATTCTTTAATTCTTTCCTTAGATACAATTTCTAATCCTGGAACACCATTTTTATCTCCCTGTTCTTTTAATGCTTTAAGTCCCTCTATATCCTCATCTGTAAAACCAGTTACTAGTTTTCCTAGCCTCTTAAAAGGAATATGGAGTTCCTCTGCAACTTTGTCAAAGCCCAAATTACCTTCTACACAGAACTTTGCCATAAGTGTTCCTGGTTTATTATTAAAACCTGCATGAAGAACTCCACTATTTCTACCACTAGTTTCACATACTACATCTAACTCTTTTTCTAATACGCCTATTTTTAATTCATACCTCTCACCTCTAAACATATTATTAAAGCTTTTATTAAATTATAAAGTATACTGCTTTATAATTATTTATACATAAATGGTAAATTAATAAAAACATATTTATCAAATCAATATCATCTATTAGATTTAATTGAACCTATATAGAAAAAATCTATATTAGAAACTTTATTACAACTATTAGAATTTGAAAAATATATTAGTCCCAACATCTTAGTTTTCCTTATATTATTAGAGCAATTATACAGAACTAATACTATTAAGTTTAATTAGTATACTGAATTAACTTAATAACATTTTAACTTTCAGGGTATATTTTGTCAATATAATTTTCTAAATATTTAACCAATTGTAAATATTTCTTCCAGTTAAAATAAAAGAATAGGTTATAACATAAAATTATGCTATAACCTATTCTTTATCGTTTATAATTATTGATTTTGATCTTAATATGCTTTGGTTATTCTAATTCCTTGTAGTGAAGTTATTTATGAAATAACTTTTTAAAACATATTTTTAACTATCAAGTCATTAATAGTGACTATAGTGTAGTGAGCACTGTTCACCACTATAGAATTAATTTATAATTTATCAGTGATAGCGGGAAATACCCGTAATTGTGATATTACATAAATAAAAGCTATAACTAAATGGATTTCTCCCCACTTAGCTATAGCTATTGTTTTCTATAACTTTATAATTAGCTTGTTCTTCATATTTTATAAGATTTTCTTTCTCACTTAAAGGGAATATATATTTATTCCAATTTACGTATATATAAAATAAACTAACTACATCTTGCATATTGTACAATAAAATTTTCTCTTTTTTATCTGCAGGCATTCTATTGAAATATTCTTCATCTTTCATAATTTTACTAAAGGTCTTAGCTAAATTGGATCCGCTAATTATTTCACTTTCTCTAACAATACTAAATTTACTTTCTAAATTTTTAAGTCCTATAGAAGTATTCATAAACTTTTCATAATATTTTTGTAAATCTATATCTTTGAAGTGTTCTTCAATTTTAAAATCTATTTTATGTTTTTCATATAAATAATTAATTACTGTAAAATCATTGTTTCCAGAAAAAGTTACTATATATTTTTTATTATGTTCTTCAATCATAGTTTTAAAATAATCTTTTGATAATCTTAAAAGCTTTTTAAGCTCATATTTATTCTCAATCATATATTGAGTTATCTTTAATGAATTCTCATCTTTATCATAATATGCACTGCCAAAAACTCCTATGCATATAGGTTTTTTATATACATAATGCTCTAAATCAAAAAAAATTGCATCTTTAAATAAATCCTTTTTATCATCAATTGTTAAACAGTTTTCTTCATTAAAATCTTCTACAGAAATCACATTTTCTCTAATAATCACCATATCACTCTTTTCTAATTTAAAGTTACCAAAATAATTAATATATAATTTATATTAAAATAATGGTAAATACAACATATTGATTATTATAACATACTCACCTATCTGTTTTCTACAAATTATATATGTAAATACTTAAAATTGTAACTATTTTAAAAACTTACTATAACTTATTATTATTGCCAAATCCTATTTTAAATAACCTATTTATTAAAAAATATTGACTTTTTTAATAAATCATCATATAATGATACTGATAATTGTTATCATCAAGAGGTGAAAATTATGAGCATTAATAATTTAAGTTTAAGCAAAGCTGTTTATGTAGATACAACAGAGATGAGTATTGGTGATTTAAAAATAGGTGATACTGCTTATATAGAAAAATTAAATTGCAGTGAAAAATTATCTAAAAGGCTTTTAGCTTTAGGATTTATTGAAGGTACTGAAATTATAATGAAAAAAGTGGCTCCACTAGGAGATCCTATTATAATCAACTTACGTGGAACAGATTTTGCTATAAGAAAAAAAGACGCAAAAAATATTTTCATAAAAATGGGGGAAAAAAATTAATGGTTACAGTTGCATTACTTGGCAACCCTAACGTAGGTAAAACAACTCTTTTTAATTCCCTTACAGGTTCTAATCAATATGTAGGAAACTGGGCTGGAGTTACTGTTGACAAAAAAGAAGGCTACGTAGGTAAAAATGTTAAAATTGTAGATTTACCAGGTATCTATGCTATGGATACCTTTTCTAATGAAGAAAAAATTTCTAAAGAATTCTTACAAAGTGATGAAGTTGATTTAATTGTAAATATTTTAGATGCTACAAATTTGGAAAGAAACTTATATTTAACTTCTCAGCTTACAGAATTTAAAAAACCAATAGTTTTAGTAATAAATATGATTGATATTGCTAAAACTAAAAATATCAATATAGATTTTGATTTACTTTCTAAAAAATTAGGTGTAAATATAATTCCTATTTCAGCATCAAAAGCCAAAGGAATTGATGAAATTAAAGAACTTTTAAATAGTGAAGATTTTAATAAATTAGATACAACTATAAATGTTAAACATAGTTTTGGCAGTATGAATGAATCTGAAACCTATGCTTATATAGAGAAGATTGTAAAATCATGTGTTCAATTGCCAGAAGTAAAAGAAGAATCAATTAGTGAAAAAATTGATAAAATTGTATTAAATAAATTTTTGGCTTACCCAATATTTCTAGCACTATTATGGGTTATATTTAAATTTACTTTTGATTGGGTAGGTGCTCCTCTTCAAGATTGGCTTGAAGGATTGATTACAGAGGATTTTGCTGGATTGGTTGCAGGACTTTTAGAAAATAGTAGTCCTTGGTTTAGCTCCTTAATAGTTGATGGTATTATTGGTGGTGTAGGAGGAATTTTAACCTTCATACCAATTATATTAACTCTATTTTTAGGTATGTCTATATTAGAAGACGTTGGATATATGTCAAGAGCTGCTTTTATTATGGATAAGCTTATGAGAAAATTTGGCCTTTCTGGTAAGGCTTTTATTCCACTTATGATGGGATTTGGCTGCTCTGTTCCTGGAATTATGTCAGCTAGAACCCTTGAAAGTGAAAAGGATAGAAAAATAACTGCACTAATACTACCTTTTATGTCTTGTAATGCTAGACTACCAATTTATGCAGTATTTACTAGTGCATTATTTGCTAGTCATGGAGCAGAAGTAGTATTTGGACTTTATTTACTTGGAATTATAGTAGCCTTTTTAGTAGCTATTATACTAAAAAATACAATATATAAAAAAGCAGAAGAACCTTTTATAATTGAACTTCCTGAATATAAAGTACCTGAACCTAAAACAGTATTTCATCATACCTGGGAAAAAGGTAAAGGTTTTTTAAAAAAAGCAGGAACAATTATATTTGCAATATCAGTTATTGTTTGGTTCCTACAAAACTTTAATATGAGCGGTATGGCAGAAATTGATGAAAGCTTCTTAGCTTCTATTGGTAACTTTATATCTCCTATATTTGCACCACTAGGCTTTGGTACATGGCAAAGTTCTGTATCATTACTTACTGGACTTGCTGCTAAAGAAGTTGTTGTAAGTACAATGAGCGTACTATACTCTGGAGAATTAACATCTGCTATTACAGCTAACTTTACTACTTTAAGTGCATTATCCTTCTTAGCTTTCTCATTACTATATACTCCTTGTGTTGCAGTAATAGGAACTATGAAAAAAGAATTTGGTGGTAAATTTGCATTTTTATCTGCTGTTTACCAAATAGTAGTGGCTTGGATAATTGCATTCCTTATATATAATATAGGTGGTCTTATATTGTAATTGGGGTGATAATATGATAGAAATTTTAGTAACAGGCGGAATTTTAATAGCTTCTGCAATTATATTAGTTAAGCAAATTAAGAAAAAAGGAAGCGGTGAATGCAATTGTGGAAGTTGCTCAGCAAAATGTCCTAGTTGCAAAGATGGAATTTCAATAAAAAAATCTAATCAATAAAAAGAGCATAACTTATGCTCTTTTTATTATTCTTCAAATAATTTTCTATAAACTTAATATATACTCTTGAAAATAACTTTCTTATAAAAACATATTAATCCCTTAGAAATTAAATATTAATAATTCCTATCTTTCATTTTTAATTTTTCATTTACAGAAAAGATTTTTTATTATAGAAATTTAAATCATACATAAGTTAAATTGCTATTGAGGAACCCTATAATTTAATAATCCTCATTGATATTTAGTATTAGGAAAAGCTATGTTAATAAGTACTTTAGGATTCCCCCAAAATGCAGTATAGTTTCAGAGTAATACTAATAAATTTAACTAATACTATAGAAAGATTACATTTGCTAGTGTTTTATTGTACATAAAAACACTGTTCCCATTTTTTTAATAGGTCTTGTGGTTTAATATTTATTCAATAATATGTTGGTGAAGAGGTAAACACTGTTCGCCGCTACAGTTAATCAATTCTAAATTTCTCATTTGTAACTTAGAAATACCCTAATTGGTAATCCTCAATTGCATAAATATAAGCACAACAATTTAATAACACAAATTCTTAAGTATATAGATTAAATTTAGAGATAATATAAACTTAAATCAATTCTTCTTATACTCTACTAATTATATAAGAGAACAACGAATTACAAAGGCTTGTTACTATCACTGAGCAATGCTCGCAATTTGAAATTATAA
Organism: Clostridium faecium; assembly: GCF_014836835.1. Classification (GTDB taxonomy): domain Bacteria; phylum Bacillota; class Clostridia; order Clostridiales; family Clostridiaceae; genus Clostridium_J; species Clostridium_J faecium. The sequence continues at coordinate 42,731 of NZ_JACSQB010000050.1, forward strand.
ATTAAAGAAATTTCTGCAATAAAAAAAGGAGTTTGCTAAACTCCTTTTTTTATTTTAATCTACTAGGTTTACATGAGCCATGGCAGTCACAGCAATCTCCGCCTCCACCACAACAATTTCCATTTTTCTTGTCTTTATAAACTTTACGTCCAACAAGAACAAATGCCCCTAGTACTAGTGTACCAACTATAAATGTAGACATAATTATTATCTCCTTATGCGCTAATATTTTCTACTTTATCTATATTACTACTAGACAAATCTTTATAAGGTCTAAATAACAGATATAAGAATCCTGCTAATAATACTAAAGCAACCAAAGTTCCAAAGCCAAAGCCTTTTCCCGTAAACAGTAATCCTAATTGATAAAATGTAAGTGATACAAAATAAGCTAATCCAGTTTGATATCCAACAGCTGCCCAAGTCCATTTAGCATTACCCATTTCACGCTTAATTGCACCAATTGCTGCAAAACATGGAGCACATAATAAGTTAAATATTAAGAATGAATATGCAGATAGTTGTGTAAATGAACCTTGTAGAGTATTCCAAATTTCCACGCCATCTTCTGCCACTTCTCCAGCTCCATATAAAATACCAAAGGTACCAACTACATTTTCTTTTGCAATTAACCCTGAAATAGTTGCCACCGCTGATCTCCAGTCTCCCCATCCTAATGGATTAAATATAGGAGCTATTACTTTACCAATTGAAGCTAATATTGAATCTGGAGTTTCTACCATTTCTAATGACCAGTTGAATGTACTTAGGAACCATATTAACCCACAAGCAAGGAATATTATAGTACCAGCTTTTTTAACGAAAGATTTTGCTCTATCCCACATGTGAATAAGCACACCTTTTGCACTAGGCACATGATATTTTGGTAATTCCATAACAAATGGAGCAGGCTCACCTGCAAAAGCTTTTGTTTTCTTTAAAATTATTCCAGAGCATATAATAGCTGCAATTCCAACAAAATATGCTGAAGGTGCTACCCAAACTGATCCTGGGAATAATGCTCCTGCAATTAAAGCTATTATTGGCAATTTTGCAGAACAAGGCATAAATGTAGTAGTTATAATAGTCATTTTTCTATCTGATTCATTTTCAATAGTTCTAGATGCCATAATTCCTGGAACTCCACAACCTGTTCCTATAAGCATAGGTATAAATGACTTACCAGAAAGACCAAACTTACGGAATATTCTATCCATTATAAAAGCTATACGTGACATGTAACCACAATCTTCTAAAATTGCAAGACATAAAAATAATACCATCATTTGTGGTAAGAATCCAAGTACAGCTCCTACACCGGCAATAATCCCATCAAGTATTAGTGAATTTAACCAATCAGCAGTTCCTATAGATGTAAGAAATCCTTCTACTGCTGGAGGTATAATATCACCAAATAAAACATCATTTACCCAATCTGTAGCTCCAGTACCTATTGTTGAAATAGATAAATAATAAACGAGGAACATAACAGCTGCAAATATAGGTAATCCTAAAATTCTATTAGTAACTATTTTATCTATTTTATCAGAAGTTGTTAACTTAGATTTATTTTTCTTAACTGAACATTTACCAATTATTCCACTTATGTAATTATAACGCTCATTAGTTATAATACTTTCTCCATCATCATCTACTTTATCTTCAAAGCTAGCTACCATTGCTTCAACTTTATCTTTTGAAGATTTTGAAATATTTACTTGTTCAATTGCCTTTTCATCATTTTCAAATAATTTTATAGCAAACCAACGTAAATGTTCTTTTGGGACATGATTTTGAATTTCATTCTCAATATCAGATAATACTTTTTCCACGTCCACTGAAAAAGTATGTTCAATTAGGTTAGCTTTATTTGATTTTGCTAATTCTATTGCTTTATCAATTAATTCTTTACATCCATCGCCTTTTAAAGCAGATGTTTCAACTACGGTACATCCCATAGATTTTCCTAACTTGTCCTTATCAATAGTATCTCCACTTTTTCTCACAATGTCCATCATGTTTAAAGCTATTATAACAGGAATTCCAAGTTCCATCACTTGAGTTGATAAATACAAGTTTCTTTCAAGATTTGTACCATCTACTATATTTATAATAACTTCTGGTTTTTCTGTAATAAGATAATTTCTTGTTATAACTTCTTCTAAAGTATATGGTGAAAGTGAATATATTCCAGGTAAGTCTATTACCTTTACATCCTTATGTTGTTTTAACTTACCTTCTTTTTTTTCTACAGTTACTCCAGGCCAGTTACCTACATACTGTGAACTACCAGTTAAATAATTGAACATTGTAGTTTTACCACAGTTAGGATTCCCTACAAGAGCAATTCTTATATTTTCCATTTAACTCCCCCCTAAAAGGATTATATTTTTTTTATTTTACTTCTATCATTTCTGCATCTGCTTTACGAAGTGTTAACTCATAGTTTCTTATATTTACTTCTATTGGGTCTCCTAATGGTGCCAATTTGCGAACAAAAATTTCTACCCCCTTAGTTATCCCCATATCCATAATTCTTCTTTTTACAACTCCTTTTCCATGAAGTTTTACTACAGTTACTTTTTGTCCACACTCCACATCTTTTAATGTCATCATAAATAATTCTCCTCTCTAAACAATGATTCTATTAGCCATGCTTTTACCAATAGCTACTCTTGAATCTTTTACGTTTATTATCATATTTCCTGATATCTCTGATATGACAGTAACGCTTTCTCCCTCTACAAATCCCAATTTTGCAAGAAATTGACGTACACTATCTCTACCTGTTATTTTTTTTATTCTATTTACTTCACCTTCTCTTGCCATAGCCAATGTCATAACACTCACCTCCTATTAGGATAGTTATTCAAAGTCAATATTTTATTTTAAATATTCTATAAAACATCATGTTTTTAAAATTTAATCTATTAAGTTTTATCTAGAATATTATATAATCAATTTTCTATATGGTTTAATCTAACCATTATATTAAAGTTAAATTTGCTACTTTGTTAACTTTAATACAACGCTATTATAGCATAATTGATAAAGGTTTTCAATGGTTACTGAAAATCTTTATCAAAATAATATTTTTTTCCATATTTTTAAACTTTATCATTGGTAATAAATTCTTAATTATTAAATTAGAAAAAGGAGTTAAAAAACTCCTCTTTCATTAATATATTATAAAAATTCTTCTGCAGATTTGTTTATCCTCATTTTATAAATTGCTATAGATAAAAATGCTAATGAAAATAATATTAATATAACTAAATTAGGAATTAAATCTTTAAAATATAAATTCTCCTGTATTTTTTCTATTCCATCTATAACATAACTTTGAGGCATTAAAAGAGATATTTTCTTTAATATTTCTCTTCTATTACTTATATTCCAAAAGCATCCACCTAACATAGAACTTGGCACCACTATAAAATTTGTAATTCCACTTACAGACATTGAGGAATTTGCAAAAGATATGATTAGAACTCCAAGTGACACTACTACTATGCCAAAAAACATCATTAATATAAAGAAATTTAGATAATTTGCATCAAGCTTTATTATTTTCATCAAAATCAATATCACTACAAATAATTGAAATCCTATAACTGATAAATTAGTAATTACATTGCCAAGTACATATTGTTTTGATGATATAGGTGATGCACATATTCTGTAATAGGTTTTTTCTCTTTTTTCTTTTATTATGAGCTTAGATATATTTATAGATGTATACATTAAAAAAATTATAAATATTCCCATGGAAGCTGTAGTAAACTCTTTTTTTCCTGTGACATCCTCTATATTTTTTCCCTCTAAAAACATTTTTCCATTGATTTTATACCCTTCATAAATATGATAAAATTCCTTAGAATCTTTAGCTACCCTTCTTACTAACATTAAATTTTCTATATACATATTTATATAATTCTTAATCCATACCGTTGAATATTGATCTTTGATAGTTATAATTTCTATGTCCTTAGGCTGCTTTTTTAATATACTATTTTCAAAGTCTTCTGGAATTACAATAACATAAGATGTTTCACCTTTTATAACTTTATCTTTTATTTCATCTTCCTCTATACTAAACAAGTTAATTTTTTTAATATTTCCTAAATAACTTACCATATCCTGAGATAGAATGTTTCTATCTTTATTTATAACCCCTATATTATATACTTCTGCCTTACTTAAAAACTGAATAAACATCAAAAATAATAAACTTATTATAGGAAGCAGTATATATGTGAATATAGAAGATTTCTTTTTAAATATTATTTTAAAATTATTTTTTACTATAAGAAAAGGCTTCCTCATATTACTCCTCCATTCTTTTAAATAGCCCCATTGATATTAAAAATAATACTGTAGCAATGCCAAAATTTAATGTTAAAGTACTATAAAATTTTGAGTAATCATTGGCATAAATTATATTAAATATAGCATTGTTTGCCCACCGCATTGGTGAAAGATTAGTTAATTTCATTAAAAGTTCATTATTAAGGTTTTCTATAGATATATAACTTCCTCCTAAAAAACATATAAACACCAATAATATATTTAAAATCCCATAGCATTTTTCTTTGGGAATCATTAAAGACATTGAACAACCAATAGATATAGATAATATGGCAAGTGATACTACAATTAATATTACACTTATAAAATCTTCTCCAAAATTTATATGAAATAAATATTTAAGCACAAATATTACTACAGTAAATTGGATGCAATTTACTATGAAAGCACCTATTGTCAATGCAAAAAATATATAAGCTCTATTTATTGGAGCAATTATAAGTCTATCTAAAGTTTTGCAATATCTCTCAGTATTAACTATAGACATTCCCCCTGTTGCACAATACATCACCATTGTTAATATAGTCATTATTCCACTATAATCTTTCCCAGAGGGACCCTTTAATTTATCTAAAGATTTTATTTTTACATAATTATTACTATCATCATTCCCCATGATATTTGATAAATTTTCACCTTTAACTTTATCTATCTCCATAAGTATATTAAATCTTTCTACAAATGAATTTAAATGTAATTCTATTAAATTTCCTTCAGTATTGTAATTTTCATTTTTATATATAACTATTTTATTTTCATTTGATTTAAACTTTATATAGGCAGAAACTTTATTATTTTTAATTTCTTCAATTCCTGTTTCTGAACTGTAAATTTCCTTTTTATCTACATTTTCTAGCTCTTTTATCATGATTTTGAAGGCTTTAGAATTTTCCCCTTCACCTTCTATATAATATATTAATGGTTTTGACTTAAAAACCATTCCCCCTCCCTGATTACTACCAGCAGAAACCACAAAAATTGCTGCTAAAAATATAGGAAATAAAATCATCAATGTCATATAAGTCTTATCTCTTAAATGTTGTTTTATTTCTTTAACTACAATACTAATAAATCTCACTATATCATCCCTCTCAATTTCTGAGTTTCCTACCAGTTAATTTTAAAAATACATCTTCTAAATCAGGCATTACAGTATTTATTTTTTTTATAGAAATATTATTATTTATAAATTCTTTCACTATCTTATCCATATTGGTCATATCTTTATTGATTTCAAAAATCATGGTATTTTCTTTTATGTTTATATTATTAATACCATTAATTGCTTTAAACTTTTCAATATATAAATTCTCCATATTATCAACGTTAACTTTTATATAATTATAATCAGTAATAAGTGATTTTAATTCTTCCTTAGTACCTTCAGCAATTAATTTTCCATGATCCATTATACCAACCTTACTACATATCTCCTCAACTTCTTCCATATAATGAGAAGTATAAATTATAGTACTGCCCATTTTATTAAGCTGTTTTACAGAATTTAATATATGATTTCTTGATTGGGGGTCAATTCCTACTGTAGGTTCATCCATTATTATAATTTTAGGTTTATGAACTATGGCACAAGCTATATTTAATCTCCTGCTCATTCCTCCTGAAAAATTTCTACATGGTTCTTTAATCCTCTCAGTAAGCCCTACGAATTCTAATGCCTCTAAAGAACTTTCCGTTAATTCTTTTCCTTTTAATCCGTATAAACTTCCAAAGAATTTTACATTTTCTAATGCTGTAAGTTCCCAATATATAGCTACACTTTGAGGTACAAGTCCTATATTTTTCTTAGTAGAATTCAAGTTTTTCTTTATATCACTTTTTAATATCTTTACTTCCCCTGTATCACTAGGTATAAGACCACAAATAATATTTATTACAGTACTCTTCCCTGCACCATTAGGTCCTAACAGACCATATATCTCACCCTCTTCTATAGAAAAACTTATATTGTCAACAGCAGTTAAATCTTTAAATCTTTTTATCACATTATTTACTTCTAAAATTTTCATCTTAATCCCCTCACTAATTCTCTCATTATAAATATAATACAAAAAAATAGACCTTCCTTTAAGTGGAGAAGGTCATAATTTCAATATTACTAAAGTCATACATTATCTATATAGATATATCATCTCTAAATTTAACCTGTATAATTAAGAATTTGTATTAACAAGTTGTTTTAGCTTATATTTATATAATTGTAGCGGCGAACAGTGTTTGCCACATAACTAGCAATTATATATTGTTAGTCAAAAATAATTTCTACCTTAATAGTTAATTGTCCATTGTATAAATTTTAAATTAACTAAAGTAATCCTTTTAAATAATATATAGCAATTTGAGTTCTATGGTCTAGATAAGTCTTATCTAGTATAGATGATATATAATTTTTAACTGTTCCTTCAGATATGTGTAAATTTCCTGCTACCTCTTTATTGGATAATCCTTCAGAAATTAATTTTATAATTTCTTTTTCTCTTTCAGTAAACTTATTCTTATCATGAAAATCATTTTCATCTTCTTTATCATGATTCATTATTTTTTTTATAACTGTATCTTGAAGTACTATATTTCCATTTAAAACTGTATATATAGCATTTTTAATTTTTTCTGGAGAATTATTTTTAAGTAAATATCCCATAGCTCCATATTTTAATGCATCTTTTATATATTCATCTTCATCAAAAGTAGTTAATATTAACGTCTTTGTATTACATTTTAATAGGATTTCCTTCAAGGCTTCAACACCATTCATAATTGGCATTCTAACATCTAACAATGCCACATCTATTTCTTTCTCTACACAGGCTTTAACGGCCTCTAATCCATTACTGGCGGTTGCTACCACTGAAAACTCTTCATTCATATTTAAAATAATTTTTAAACTTTCTCTGATAAGTTCATCGTCATCTGCTATTAATATTTTAATACTCATAATTTCCCCCTAAATCTCAATAGGAAGCAATGATATTACAGAAAAACCGTCACTTCCATCAATTATAAGTTTTCCCCCGATTCTTTCACACCTTTCTTCCATTCCTCTTATTCCCATATTTTTATTTATCTTCTTTACACCTATTCCATTATCCTTTATTTCTAACTTTATAATTTTATTATTAATAATAGATATAGTTATTATTATTTTATCAGCTTTTGAATATTTCAAGCTATTAGTTATGGATTCCACAATATTATCATAAATTATTTTCCAATTTACAAAAGAAATTTTATCTATATAATCATCACAACTTAAAATAATTTCCACATCACTATTTATTCTGATTTTTTCTATAAAAAGTTTTACTTTGTTAAATCCTATTTGTTCTTTTTCTGGCTTAATTTCTTTTAAGGTATTTCTTATATTATTCATTCCATTTCTTAATCTATCAACAGTACTTTTAAGAAAAGTTTTAGCTTTTTCCATATCTTTATCTAAAAGCAAATTTGCAGCTTCTAATTGAAATATGGCAGCTGAAATAGTATGACCTACCTCATCATGAATTTTCTGAGATATATTATTTCTTTCTTCTAATATGGATGTATATTTTATTTGTGATTCAAGCTCCTCTTGTTTATATATTTTATCTTCTAATTTTTCATTTGTAATTTTTAAATTGACTATATCATTTTCTAGTTTTTCTATATAGTGAGTAAAATAGTTTAATATGTGATATATAATATACATAATTAAACTTATAAAT
>NZ_JACSQB010000095.1 GCF_014836835.1 Clostridium faecium
AAAAGAATGAACCGTCCCTTTAATTTATTAGGGACGGTTCATTACAATTCACAAAGTTCATTTATTTTGCATTTGTTAATTCTAATAAAAAGAATGAACCGTCCCTTTAATTTATTAGGGACCGTTCATTACAATTTACAAAGTTCATTTATTTTGCATTTGTTAATTCTAATAAAAAGAATGAACCGTCCCTTTAATTTATTAGGGACGGTTCATTACAATTCACAAAGTTCATTTATTTTGCATTTGTTGATTCTAATAAAAAGAATGAACCGTCCCTTTAATTTATTAGGGACGGTTCATTACAATTTACAAAGTTCATTTATTGCATTTGTTAATTTTAATAAAAAGAATGAACCGTCCCTATATAGTATATGAGTACCTTTTCTTTTATTTAACTGTTGATTTTTTATCAACAGTTTTTTACTTTAATAGCACTTTTTTATAAATTTTAACTACTATGTATATTGAGAATATAACAACAGGAGGATATATCTATGTTAGAATCAATATTATTAGTTATATCATTATGTATGGATACCTTTGTTGCTAGTTTTGGATATGGAACAAATAAAATTAAAATTCCTTTTACTTCAGTAACAGTTATAAATTTAGTCTGCTCTGGACTTTTGGCTATATCTCTTTTTCTAGGTTCAATTTTAAAAAACTTTTTATCTGAGAGCCTCTCTATTGGAATATGTTTTACAATTTTAATTATATTAGGGGTAGTCCGTTTTTTAGAAGGAGTCATTAAGACCTATTTAAAGAAAAAGTCTACTAATAAAAAAAATATTAAATTTAAATTATTAGATATAAATTTTATATTAGATATATATGTTGATAATACTAAAGCTGATATGGATAATTCTAGAATTCTTAGCCCAAGTGAGGCGTTTTATCTTGCAATTGCTTTAGGACTAGATGGAATAGCTGTAGGTTTTGGCAGTGGTTTAGCAAATATAAACTATATTCAAGTAATACTATTTTCATTAATTTCTGATATGGTTGCAGTTTTAATTGGATGTTACTTAGGTAGAAAACTCGTTGAAAAAGTAAATTTGAATCTTTCTTGGTTAAGCGGGTTAATATTGATTATTTTAGCTTTTATGAAACTTATATAGACTTTAAATCAAAGAATCCTCCCATTATGCGGAGGACTTTTTTAATTCTGTTAGTGTATAATTAAAAAAGGAGGTAATTAATATGAACTTTAAACAATTTATAAAAAATGTGTTATTAGAAATTAAAAACAGTTTGAAAAGATTTCCAATATCTATTATCCTGTCTTCATTATGTGCTTTTATATTAATTTATATTTCTGAGATGGGATATGGCATGAATTCTGACATAAGTGAAACTCTTATGGAAGTAGTTAAAGTTTTTGCACTTGGAGTTCCACTATTCTTATGTATAAAACTTTTCTTTGAAAAATTTAGTGAATGTAAGAAAATATCTCTTTTTTTAACATATATAGGTGGAGCTATTGTTCTTATTCTTTACTATTTATTCTTAATTGATGATTTCAATACAGTTTCAATGATACGGTATTTTTCTCTAACATTGATACTCTATCTAGTTTTTCTTTTCATACCTTATATTAATAAAGAAAATAGTTTTGAGCTCTATGTTATAAAAATTTTTACAAGTTTTTTTACTACGGTTATATATTCAATTGTATTATTTCTAGGTTTATGTGCAATTTTATTTACATTAAATAAACTTCTTGGAATAAATGTTAAATATCAAATCTATTATTACACTTGGCTTATAGTTTCTCTTGTGTTTGCTCCTTGTTTTTTCCTTGGTGGAGTTCCACATAAAGATAAGACTTTTACTTTAAAAGATTATCCAAAACTTTTAAAGGTGATTCTTTTGTATATATTAATGCCACTAATCACTATATATACAGCTATTTTGTATATATATTTTATTAAAATAATAGTAACTTGGCAGTGGCCTCAAGGCTTAGTATCTCATCTTGTACTTTGGTATTCAGTGATAACTGCTGCAGTTTTATTTTTTATTTACCCTTTTATTGAAAATAATTCTTGGGCAAAAACTTTTATGAGAATTTTTCCAAAGGTTCTTATTCCTCTCATTGTTATGATGTTTTTCTCAATTGGAATAAGAATAAATGAGTATGGTTTTACTGAAAATAGATACTATGTTGTAATTCTTGGCCTATGGGTATTTTTAGTTATGATATATTTTTCATTGTCTAAAAACTTGAAAAATATTTTACTACCTATGTCCTTGGCAATAATTACATTTATCTCTGCTTTTGGACCACTTAGTAGCTACTCAATTTCAAAATATAGTCAAAATAAAAGGTTTGTTAGTATACTTAATAAAAATTCTATGATATCAGAGGGTAGAATAACTCCTAATGGCAATGCATCAACTGAAGATAAAAATCAAATAAGCAATATACTTAGTTATTTTAAAAGCAAACATAGTCTTAATGATGTAAAATATCTTCCGAAAAACTTTAATCTTGAAAACATGGATAAGATTTTTGGATTTTCTTATGAACAATCAGAATATGAATATAACTCAAACTCTTATTACTATTATAATGATTACAAGAACAATATTCCATTAGACATAAAAGATTATGATTATTTCTTTGATTCAAGAATGATTCTTCCAAATTCTTATTCAGAAGGTCAATTGAGCATTGAATTTTATTCTGATTCAGAGATACTAAAATTATATGATAATGGAAATGAAATATATTCAAAAAATCTTAATGACTTCTATCAAAAGCTTATTGATAAGTATGGTATAATTGATAAAATTGATGAAATTGATTCAAAAGATATGATCTTTGAAGATGAAAATGAGAAAATGAAAATAAAAATTTTCTTTTCTAGCATTACAGGCAATAAAGATGTCTCAACAGGCAAATTTGAAAGTCACGGAAACGAATTATATATATTGGTGAAGCTTAAATAATTTAGATGTATCATAGATTATAAAGTTATAATATAAAAACCAGCAAACAAATATTTGCTGGTTTTGCTACGTAATAAAAGTTTTTAAATTTTACATAGGACTACTACGCAACTTAGAATTTAATGTATTTAATGATATAAGCCGTCCATTATAAGGATTGATAGAAATTTCTATATTTGAGTTTTCTGATTTATTTTCAAAAGTAAACACATACTCATTTACATTAAAATCTTCCCAGTAGCCTTTATTAATAAGCTTATAATCATTTATATTATAAAGAGGCAATCTTTGTATATATCTATTTGCTAACTCTTCTAATTCTGTTTCTGACAACTTATTATTTGATTGAACAGATTGTCCCCAAGATGTATAAATCTGTAAAATCTCACCTGTATTTAAATTAAGACTTATAAAGAAATAATACTTAATATTTTCCTTATGTGTTAAGAGAATATGCATTTCATGGCTATATCTATAAACATTTGGTTCAGTTTCAGGTACATCAGTAACATAATCATTAAAATCTACTTCTGAATCAAAAATTGTTGATAGAATTTCCTTAGACTTATTTATAATTCTCTCATCACTTATACTGCTATTATAGTTCTTAGCAGCATATTCATTTAAAATCATATCTCTTTCATAAACTGTATTTTCATTAATAGGATTTTGTATGCTTAAAAATACTATCAATACTGCTCCTAAAAACACAGCGGCAATTGTAATTGTATATCTCATAGATTTACCTCATCATTAAATAGTATTATAATTTTAGTACCTTTACCAAATGTACTTTCAATACTCCAACTCATATGGTGAATTTCTAATATTTGTTTACATATAGATAGGCCTAATCCAAAACCATTAATAGAACTTTGCCTAGATTTATCAATCATATAAAAAGGCTCTAATATTTTGTTAAGTTCTTTTTCTTCTATTCCTACACCTGTATCTTCAATTTTTAAAGAATTTTCCATAATCTCTAGAATTATAGTTTTTTCTACGCTGTCATTTAAAGCTTTTATAGAGTTATCTATTAAATTTGTAATTAGTATCATAAAAAGTTCCTTGTCCACATTTATCTGATAACTGCAACCCTTAACTTCTAAACTAATATCTTTTTCTTTAAGCCTAGGTTCAAAGGTAGACTTCACTTCCTTCAAAGTATTATATAAATCTATATTTTCTTTATGTAATACAGTTTTATCTAAAGTTATAAGTTTTACAAGCTTTGAGGTAAGAGATAATATTCTTTTCCCTTCTCTATTAATATTTACAAAAGACTCCCTCATAAGATCTAAATCCGTAACTTTCTTATTAACCATTAAACTAGAATAACCAATTATAGAGGTTAAAGGCGTTCTAATTTCATGGGTTAGATTATCTATAAATCTTTGTTTAGATTGATTTTGTTCTTTTAATAATCTAAGTTTATTTTCAATTTCATCATTCATCAAGTTAAATTGTTCTGAAATTACTTTAAACTCATAAACATTGCTAGAATAATTAAGCTTTTCAGTATAATTTCCATTTATTATTTCTTTTATATTATTTATTAATATTTCTATAGGTTTTGTTATTTCCTTAGCAATAGAATAAATTATAATTATGATTATAATTGCCAATAAAATATTTATTGTAAATATAAAGTAAATATTATTTAGCTTATCTTGCTTAAGAAAGGAGATGTCATCTATATATGTAAAATAAATACCTGATCCATTTAAAATAATTTTATTATTTATAATTAAATAGGTTTTATCTTCATTCTTAGTTATTAAATATTTCACTTTATTGTTTTTGATGTCAAAAATTTCTTCTCTAATAGGTACCTTATTTTTTGAAGATGAATATATAATTTTTTTATTTAAGTTTCTAAATTCTAATACAATATTTTCATTTGGAAGATTTCTTAAATAATCTTCTGTTCTATGTTGTAATATTTCTTTATTTGTTAAGAAGAGATTTTTTAAGTTCTCTCCCGACTTTATATTTGAATATATTAAAGAATAACTAGCAAAACTGGAATCTATAACTTTTTTAAAATTAGTATTATAGGTAGTTTGAATTAAGAAATATGCAAAAATATTAATGGTTATAAAAAACATGACTCCAAAATTAATTAACATCTTTTTCTGTAATTTCATATAGTATTTATCTCCTTTAATTTTTACAGAATTCTATTCTTTAAGTTTATAACCTACCTTGTATATAGTTTGTAAATAATCTTTTAAATTAAGCTTTTCTCTTAATCTCTTAACATGCATATCTACAGTTCTAGTCTCTCCATAAAAATCATATCCCCATATTTTATTTAATAACACCTCTCTGGTTAAAACTATGTTTTTATGATTTAAAAACTCTAACAATAAATCAAACTCTTTTGGTGTTAAATATATTTCTTCATTATCCATAGTTACTGTTCTCTCATTTTCTAATACCATAATATGCTTAAATACAATAGCTTCAGATTTTTTGTCCACCTTGCTTCTTCTTAAAAGCGCCTCTATTCTAGCTAATAATTCTAAAGGTTCAAAGGGTTTAGTTACATAATCATCTGCTCCAAGTTTAAGCCCCATCACTTTATCCTGTATAGAACTTTTAGCAGTTAAAAAAATTACAGGTATATTTTTCTTTTGAATTTCATGAAGTACTCCATATCCATCTATTTTAGGTAACATTATATCTAAAAGAATTAAATCTATATCTTCTTCATCAAGCTTACTTATAGCTATTTCTCCATCTTCAGCAGCTATAGCATCGTAATTTTCCATTTGAAGTGTCAATAGAATTAAATTTCTTATTGTACTATCATCTTCTACAATCAAAATTTTTGCCATAATATTCTCCTCATAAAAATCCTTTTTTAAAGTTTAATATAGTAACCATTATATCAAAAAATGAAAGAAACATTAATTTCTTTCATGCTATTCATTACAAGTAAATTATTACAATATTTATTGAAACCTAGAAAGTGCTCTATAGTCTAGCACCCTCTAGGTCTATTATTTATAATATATAGATATATCATCTCTAAATTTAATCTGTATACTTAAGAATTTGTATTAACAAGTTGCCTTAGCTTATATTTATCTTCATTTTTTATTCATGATAAAAATTTTATTATAGAAATTAAAACTATGTATAAGTTAAATTTTTATTAAATCCATCTGTATATACTATGTATTTTTTACTTTATAGTTTTAAACTTATATCCTTGCTCTTTTAAATATTCAATTATATTTGGTAAGGCATCTGCAGTTTCTTCCTTACCATATGTATCATGCATTAATATAACTATTTTATTTTGCTCTCCTGCTGTGTTCTTAACTTCAGTTAGTAACTCTTCTGCACTTTTTTCAGTACCATCAGCATCACCATTCATAGCATTCCAATCTATACTATGCCAATTCTCTTTTTTAAGCCTTTCATTAAAAGCTCCTAGATTAGGATCATTATAATATTCTCTAGACATATATCCACCTGGCATTCTTAAAATTCTTGTATTAAAGTCTTGTCCAATTATTTCCTTCATTGAAGTATCAGTACTCTCCACTTCTTTCATATAAGTTTCTATATCAAGTTGATTATTAGGATAAAGTGTTTCCAAACTATGAGTATAAGTATGATTACCTAAGGCATGTCCCTCATCATAAATTCGTTTAACTATTTTTTTGCTTTCTTCATTTTTTTCAATATTTTCTCCTAGTTGAAAAAAGGTTGCTTTAACATTATATTCCTTCAAAGTATCTAAAATTTTTGGTGTCACTGATGTGGATGGACCATCATCAAAAGTTAAAAAAACTATCTTTTCACCATCATCTTCATATGTTCCTTTTAACATCTGTTCAACTTTAGCTGCGTCAACAGCATTTTCATCTAAATTAAGCTTTTTATCTTTTTTGTCCTCATCTCCATTAGATAGATTTTCACTTTTCTCAGTTAAAATTTCCTGATTCTCTACAAATACTGTCTTAGCTTCCTCACCTTTTATAGCTTTTGCTGTTCCAAATATGGTAACTACCCCTGCAATTATTCCTAATGCTATTAATTCCATTAATCCTTTTTTTCTCATTACATTGCCCCCTTAAACTTTTGTTTTTTTATTTTATCTGTTTTTCTTTTCTCATAAAGTATTATATATGTCACTTTCCATATTCTTTTATAGAGTTTGTATAAAAGTTGTAAAATTTTTCTTAAGTAAATTTTCTAGTTGTTAGAAATAAATGTGCCTATTATTTACTAAGTTAAATTACTATATTAATTATTTGTACTAAAAAATCCACCAAAGTTATTGGTGGATTTTTATCACATTAAATAATATTTTTAAAACATTCTTAATTATTTTCTTTTTAAAATTTAAGTTTAATTTTTTCTCTTAAAGATAAATCAATATATTTATTTCAAATCCATTATCTATGGAAAAATTTCAACCATTATAAAAAAGTTTATTATAACATACCTCTACAATTATGCAGCTAATTTTAAAAATTTCTCCATGGAAATAGCATATTGTATTTCTTTTGCTAGTTCTTTATCTTTTATAAAACCTACCTTGCTAAAGACTCTCTTAGAACGTTCATTTGCAAAATTAATTTTTGCAATTACTTCTTCAACTCTCCAATCAAAAAATGCCTGCTTTAATCCTTCTTTGATTGCATTAGCTCCTAATCCTTTCCCCCACTCATCTTTTTCTCCAATGACTATAACCATTTCTGCAACTTTGCCTTTAGGTACAAGTCTTAAAAAGCCAATAGGTTCTTTCTCATCTGTTGTTATCATAAAAAAGCTCCCATATTGATTAAATAAAGGAGTGAGAATAGGCATATTAACTCTATATATTGTTTCCCTAATACTATTTCCAACATTTTGTTTTTCATTTAAATATCTTATTATTTCATCATCCTCTAACCAATCAATAATTTTCCAAGCATCAGATGTAAATACATCTTGGCGTAATTTCACCGTATTATTTTCCATTAGTAATTTCCCCCTAAAAATAATAAAGCCCTATTATTAGGCGAAACTCGCCTAATAATAGGTTAAAAATCAATTACCTTGAAATCATACCATCATCGCCCATTTAAATCAAATCCTGTAAATAGGGTTACAAGAGAATACTGACTAAAAGAGGATTATTTCTTACCTTTTCTCCATTTTCGACACACACTTCTCTTTTGAAGCTAAAAATCCATTTATTAGAAATGTACAATATATTAATTATTAAAGAGAAGCCTTATATGCTATTATAGTATATCTTGAGAAAAAGTCCAGTATTCAGGGATTTTAAATATTAATTTATTCTTTATCAGCATTAATATTTACTTTCAAAACTATAAAAAATAAACTTATAATTAAATATATTTTTATAATTTTTTAAAATAATAAAAATCTTAAATCTAAAAATTCTAACTTTAGGATTTTCATTAATTAATAAAGAAAAAACCAATTGCTATAAATTATAACAACTGGTCTTTATTTCATTATGTAAAAATTTATTTATCTATAAATTAATTATTATAATAAAGACTTTCTGAAGGATATTCAGCATCACAAGTTACATCTATGCCTAATTTTCCTAAAGTCTGCTCATCGTTTCTGCTTAAAATTGTAGTTGAGTGAGCTTGGCATCCCTTTAACATGGCTAATTTCTTCATAGCTACTTGCGCAGTTGGATTTGTAGCTGCACATATACTAAGAGCAATTAATATTTCTTCACAACTTAAAGCTGTAGATTTACTTCCTAATGTCTTTAATTTTAAATTAATAATTGGTTCAAGTATTACTGGAGATATAAGATGAATTTCGTCAGATATATTTGCAAGATATTTAACTGCATTTAAAATTGCAGCTGCTGTTGCATTCATCACATTTGAGCCTTTACCAGTTAATATTGTTCCATCATTAAGTTCTATAGCTAAAACTGGACAAACATCATTTTTATCAGATCTTTCCTTTAATTGTGCTGAACGTTCCCTTGCAGGAATAACAACTTTTCTATCTTCTTCTTTTAAATTAAGTTCTTCCATAATAAGCTTAATTCTTTGGAAAGTTTCTTTGTCAACATAACCTTTTTTATACTCACAACCAGTTTTGAAATATCTTCTAATTATTTCTTGTTTAGATGCTTCTTTAATAACTTCATCATCTATAATTCCAAAGCCAACTCTATTAACGCCCATATCTGTTGGTGACTTATATACAGATTCTTCTCCTGTTATCTTTTCTATAATTCTTTTTAATACAGGAAATGTCTCAATATCGCGGTTGTAATTTACAGCTATTTTATTATAAGCATCAACATGGAATGAATCTATCATATTTACATCCTTAAGATCTACCGTTGCAGCTTCATAAGCTATGTTTAAAGGATGTTTTAATGGAACATTCCATACAGGGAATGTCTCAAATTTTGAATACCCTGCCACTTTACCTTGTTTATATTCATGATAAAGCTGACTAAGACAAGTTGCTAATTTACCACTTCCTGGTCCTGGCGCTGTTACTACTACAATAGGTTTTGAAGTTTCAATATATGGATTTTTTCCGTATCCTTCATCACTTACAATGGTATCTACATCTGTTGGGTAACCTTTAGTTTCTCTATGCTTATATACTTTTATCCCTCTGCGTTCAAGCTTGTTTATAAATACAGTTGTAGCAGGCTGTCCTTCGTATCTTGTTATTACAACACTGTTTACATCTAATTCATATGCTCTTAAGTCATCTATCAATCTTAAGACATCAATATCATAAGTTATTCCAAAATCCCCTCTTAT
Organism: Clostridium faecium; assembly: GCF_014836835.1. Classification (GTDB taxonomy): domain Bacteria; phylum Bacillota; class Clostridia; order Clostridiales; family Clostridiaceae; genus Clostridium_J; species Clostridium_J faecium. The sequence continues at coordinate 9,735 of NZ_JACSQB010000095.1, forward strand.
TTTGTTTCTTTCAATATCTCCTGCATATACACAAATAACAACTTCTACTTTTTCTTTCAGCTTGTGTAAAAGCTTAATTTTTGCATTTTCATCAAATCCAGGTAAAACTCTTTTGGCATGGAGGTCAAATAATAATTTCCCTCCAAATTCTAAGTACAGCTTATCATAGTTGTTAACTCTTTCTAAAATGTATTTTGATTGTTCTTCTAAATATTTTTTGTGGTCAAATCCTATCTTCATCTTTACTCCTCACTATATGAATTTTTTATGAAACTTTTGTATTATTTGTATAAATTTATATCTGTAATTACTTCTTTTCACAATTGTTCATTATTACACAAATTTAGATTAAAGTAAATAATATTATATTATTCTCTTATGTAATTAATTTTACTACTGAACCTATGTTAAATAAAATAATTAGTATCATATATTAATTATTTTATATTTAATATAAAATACCGTATACACTTTTTGTGTATACGGATTATTTTTTGTAAATTATGAAGTATAATTTTAAAATTAATAACTATTTTCTATATCTATACAATCTTTAGCTACTGCTAAAACTTCATAAAAATTATCCATATTCATATTAATAAATTCTAACAGTTCTTCCCTTGACGGTTCTTTATACCTACGGGATATTCTATTTCTTAATAGCTTTGTTTTATTTAAAAACAAATTTAATATATTTTTTACTTATTTTTATTATATCCTAATCTTTAAAAACTTTAAACATAGTAAGATTTAAACCTTACATAATCAACTTTATTTTAGCGTTAATGAAAATTTTATGAATATCATCATACTAAGATAACTAGTTATTTTTTGAAAATTACTAGTATGTATTACTACTCATTCATTTTCTTACACCCATAATCACTGGTCAATTCGTATTGTATAAAGCTTACACCTATCGATGTAAGCTTTTATTATATTTTATTATACTCTTCTATCCACTATTCTTCTTATCTTCCCTGTACGTCCCACTCTTTCTATTCCAAAGGGTGGTAACAGTTCAACTTTTAAGTCCTTAATTAAATTCTTTTCATAATCTATTCCTAAACTTCTAATATTACTTTTTAAAGAAGTTACTATTTTATCTTTTAATATATCCCCTTTTAAAGCCATATCTTTATTTTTTGTTTCTATTTTAAATGTTACACTTCTCATTTCATCTACATTATCAACTAATACTTGGAAGAAAGGTGATACTTCATTAATATCTTTTAATGCTTCATGTACATCATTTATATATATATCTGATACATTAAATCTTATAACATCATCACTTCTTGACAATAGTTTAAACTTCTTTGAAGTTCTACCACAGGAGCATGGCTCGTCAATCCACTGAATGCTATCTCCAAGTCTATATCGTATTATAGGATTAAGAAATCTATTTAAGGTTGTTACAATTGCATCTCCATTTTCATCTCTTTCTAAATAACACCATTCATCCATTACGTGATGCTCAGTTCCATTACAACATTCACATTGAAATCCTATTGGTCCTATTTCCACTGCTGCATATCCAAAGGAAGCTATTTTCTTTGCTCCAAATATTTTCTTTACATATTCCTGTGCTTTTGGCGACATATGCTCTCCTGCATAAAATATTTTTTCTAATTTGATATCTTCATTTAATTTTTCTACTTCTTGAGCTAAAAGTATTATATTTCCTGGAAGACTTATAATTACATTAGGTTTAAATTTTTTTAGATATTCTATGCTTTCACTCTCAGGCTGATTTGCTGTTAAAGACAATATTTTGCAACCAACTTCCTCAAGTCCGCCATTTACTGCTGGAAAAGCAGTCCAAAGAGCACCAGTTTTCATATAATTAACTACAAAATCATCTTTATTTATTCCTACTGCTCTAAACCCTTGCCCAAATATTCTTTTTGAATGTTCAAATTCTTCACTAGAGTAAGCTACATATTTCATTTTGCCAGTAGTACCACCAGCTGAAAAAATATACGAATTTTTCATATCTCCTGTAATCATATTATTACTTTTGTCTACACTATTTTCATATATATGTTCTTTCTCAAGTATAGGAAGCTTTCTAAAATCCTCTAGACTCTTTAATGGAAGAGAAATATTTTCATAAAATTTTTTATAAAATGGAGATTTTACCGCTTCATTGATAAGAGAATTTAATCTCCAAAGCAATATATCATCTTTTTTATGGTCATTAGTATATTCAAGTCCTAAATTATCTATATTAATATCTTCTTTATTTATAAATCTTACAAGTAAATTTCCAATATGCACGCCATCATGAGGTAAAGAATCATCTTCACTTTTACTCATAAATCCAGGTTTGCAAAATCTCATTACACCAATACTGATAAACTCTTCAATCATCTCCTGAATTCCCTTATTGCAAGCTATAGCTACTGTGGACATATAATATTTTAAAAGTTGTATATTTCCTTTCAAAATTTCTTTGTAATTATCCACTACATTAACATAAATGGTTCTATTTAACGGTGAATCAGAAATATCATTTTTATTTTGCATTATTATAGTATGATTTGAATTTTTTCCTTCTAACACCAATGCTTTATTATTAAATTCTTCCCACTTTGCAATTTCTCTTTTCTTTCTTATTTCCACAGCAGAATCTATATCTAATTCACTTTGAGGAAATTCCTGCCCTTTTTCTTCTAGAGCCTCATATAAATATTCAATAAAAATTTTTACTTTATCACTATTTTCTATAAAAATATTTTGACAGCTTGTACACGCTCTTTGCTCCCATAAAACTATATCTTCAGCAAAACCTTTTGCTGCTTCTCTTAATTCATCATTATTTAAGTCTTTACATACAACACCAAAACTTATTTTAGGACCAAAGGTATACAACTGAGTATTGATAGATAGTCCATTTTTATAATTTTTCACTGCCTCTTCTCCTCCAAACAAAAGTATGGCATCAAAACTATTCTTAGCAATTTTGTCTAAGACTTTATTGCTGCTTTTCCAATAAGTAATAGCTATATATGAAATAATTGTTTTTTCTTTATCTACTTCTTCCAACGCTCTATAAAACAATGTTGGAAATAAAAAATCTTGGCTAGAAACTTTCAATATGTTTATATTTTTTGTTATTATTCCTATAATTAGCGAATCTATTGCTCCTAAAAATATATTTCCTGCTGCTATATGAAGAACTGACCCAATTGGAACTGCTCTAGTTGTCTTAGCATATTTATCCTTAGTAAAAGTATCTAAGCAGTGATAATCTCCAAAGCTTTTTAATCTTAATTTTAAAGAGCTCACACTTAACATTTCTTTAAAAGCATCCATTGCTATATTTACCATGGAAGGTGAATAGCCTATTAATTGGGGCATCTTTTCCATTATCTCTTTATAATATTGTCCATCTTTATCACATAATTTGTATGCAGTTTTTTCTAAAATATAAAGTATTTTATCTATAGGAATATTACTAAGCTCTTTAGATTTTTCTCTTAATATAATGGAATCAAAATATTTATTTGCTTTTTCTTCTGTTAATTCTCCTGTTATTTCTAATTGTTCTCCAAAAAATATATGTTTAAATTCTTCTAATCTCATATCCCTGTACCCCCATATAATTTTACCAATTAGTTATTTAATATTTCCTGTGCTGCGATAGCACATCCTTTATGCTTAGTTATTCCTCCTCTTCGTATTTTTTCAATATAATCTCCCTTTATTCCACAAGGACAATCTTTTTTGATTACAGCTAAATCTGTTGATAACACTGAAAGATTAGGCTGTGCTATATTGTAAGGAGTTAAAAGCTGTAAAAGCCCCTCTTCTCCATAGGATTTTTTCTTAAGAGTTATTGGATCTCTTACAATTATTCTACTGTAAATTGGTACATGTAAATGCCCTTCGCTGCAAGAGCAGTAAGGAACCCCATGCTCTGCCATTCCATAAGTATCCCTTATATTTTCACGTTTAAGTCCAATATTATTTTCTATATAGTCCATAAAATCCTTTAGTTCCATACTCTTGCCCAAATGATTTTTCCATCCTCCTCCAGCTATTATAAAAGACTCCTCATGAACTTTTATTTTTCCATAAGTTTTTCTAATATCTTCTACCATTTTATACATAAATGCTGGAAATCCTAATAATCTTACTGGGGCCTCATCACTTAATTCTTTAAAAATTTTAGCCCATTTACTGCTATCAAAAACAAATTCACCTTTATCTTCATCCCATTCAATCATCCAATTGACAGATAATGCAGGTGCAAGGCCTAAAATTTGTTCATCACTCCAGCTTGTTCCAATATTTTCTGCTTTTTTTATATCATAGGAAAATAAAAAATAATGTACTGGTGTATGGCTGCTAAAGCCTATAGAATTGAAAGTATTTTCTGCTAAACTTTGAAGTCTTAAAAATGAGCTTTTATCGAGGAATAACTGAGTTTTTTGACCATTAGTTCCTGAACTAGTTAAAATAAGTTCTAAATCATTTTCTTTAAAATTACAAAAACCATTTACTTTCATAGTTCCTACAAATAAACTAGGAATATCATATATCTCTTCTATTGTATTTAAACTATCAATTTTAAATTTTTCTCTTTCTGCCAAATATTTTATATATGGTTGATTATCAATTTGGAACTTATAATTTTCTTCCATAGCTTTTATAAATAATTCTTCTGTTTCTTTTGAAAAATTAAAAGCATCTTTCCTCCTGCAAAGCATATCTATATTATCGAATCTCATATACTAATCCTCCTCTTTCCATTATATGCTATATTCTGTTTCTTTATCTGTTCAATTAAAGCATTGCCTACAACAGAATTGGCATATATGTTTTCACAGTCAATATGGTCATTAATGTACTGAAGTATAACTTCATCGTCCTCATTATCTCCAGGCATAATACCTGCAAAATAAAATCCAATTTGCTCCATTTGATTCCATATATATATGCTGCTTTTACTACAAAGTTTTAATTTTAAAAATATTACTTTTTTCCTTTCAAAGTATAATTTATTGAATTGCTTTAGTATTTTATTCATGCCATCTTTTGCAAAATTTTTTACGTATATTGTTGCTGTATCATAATTATCTACAACAGTTTCTATACGGGTTTCCTTTGAATATTTTTCTTCATTATCTTTTAATTTTTTAAATACTATTTTTACTCCTAAATTATGATATATGTCCTCAATCATTTTTTTATATTTCTCTGATGCATAAATATATTTTTTTCGTTGTTTCTTTAAATATTTATATTCTAATATTAAACTTTCTCTTTTGGGACTTTTACCATCTATTTCTTTAAAATCTAAGGCTGGAATTCTTGATAAAAGTAGTGCACAATCTTTAAACCCATTACTTTGTGCAGATTTTTGAGAATATATATGGCTTGTTACCGCATGTACATATATGCCAACATCTCCTCTTTTTTTGCTTTCATCTATTGCAAATCTTGTTAAATCTGTAAGACATCCTCTTCCTCTAAATTCTGGATCAACAAAAGCATGTGAAATTTCACATATATTAGCCTTATTAAAATATTCTAAGGCTACATGACCTACCACTCTTTTTTCCTCATTTAGAGCTATATAAGATATTATTTTTTCTTCATGATTCAATTTATCTATCATGGTTTTGTCATAAATGTATTTGTGTATATAAGAATTGCCGTAAGCCCTATATGCACAATTTACTAAACTTTCTGCTTCATTCTCTAATCTTTTTATTACTATTTTATTTTTTTTATCAAATATTTTTCCTGAAGTAATTTCAGGTTTTTCTTTCATTTTTTCATTTAATGACACAGTAAAATTCTTTAGCAAACTATCACCTCTTTAAATCTCATACTGTCATTACCAATTTAGCACTAACTTCACCCTTTTTATACCACAACACCCAGTTTATATTATAATTACTTGTTTTTTCTTTTGCAACTTTTCATTTACTCTATTTTATTTGGAAATACTTTCTTTCAATTCTATATATTTTTATAATAAAAAATACCCAACTATTTTTAACAACTAGCTGAGCATTTTTATTTAGATAAAAATTACCAATAATTTGAACAAATCTTTTAATTTTATTAGTTATATATTTAAATCTCTTTTTCTGTAAAACACATAAGTTATATATAATAACACTCCAATAATTATAAAAGATATAGTTAAAAATATAGGGTCAAAACCCCCGCCAAACATAAGGTTTTTAGCCTCATAATATTTAAAAGGTATAATATATTTTAATCCTTCAAGATTGCTATTTATATCAACTATCATAGATAATATAAAAGTAATTAAAAGTATAGCTGTAGATGTAGTAACTGCAATCTTTGGATTTTTATTTATAGCTGCTATTCCTGTACCTATAGTTAAAAACATTAACTGTAAAATAAACATTCCAATCATCAATATTATAATATCATGAGTTATTTTTTCATTTTTAGCATAATAGTTTACAATAGTAATAGAACTAATTAAAGTTATAGCATTAAAAATAACTATATTTAAAAAAGCTGCTAATAATTTCGATGTTACAACTTTATTTCTTGAAACAGGTTTTACCATCAAAAATTCTGCAGTTTTATCTCTTTCTTCCTTTGAAATTATATTAGAGCCCAGCATTGAAGCATGTATGGCAGCCATTAAAACCAAATATGAAAAAATTACTCCATAAAATCCACTAGCCTTTGATAAATCAAAAGAAGCTATACCAAACATAACCTGCAAAGATTTAGGCATTGAAGATATTATATCATTCATATATTGTCCAGAACTTGATACCACTTCATATTTTGTCATTCCAGCAGCCACCATTAATATTACACCAATACACCAAATAATAAGGGATTTTCTATTTGCTTTCATTTCTCTTACAAATATATTCATAGACATATCTCCTTTACATGAAAATTTTAAATACTACAATGATTAAACTGCATGGATATCCTTTTTAGAGTATATTATATAACTTATAGCAGTAATAACAATGATAAAAATTATCTCTATTACTATAAAAGAAACTTCATAAGCAGAGTTTTTAATTATATAAGCTGTATCAAAATATTTAAATGGAGTTATATATCTTATTGAATTTTCTCCAATGACAGATGCAAACATACTTATAATAAAAAATCCAAATACTATACTAAGTGAAATTGGAATTACAGATTTAATTTTAGGAACTACCACAGAAATAAATATTCCTAAGGATAAAAACATAAGCTGAATAAAAAATAATGTAATAGCAATCATAAAAAATATTTTTAAATCAAATCTTTCATCTGTCACAATTAAGGCAATTATTGTAGTTAATGCTATATAAATTGCATTAGTAATTATAAGAGATGTCAATGATGCTAATAATTTAGATGTAACAATTTGCATACGAGTTACAGGCTTTGTTAATAAAAAATCAGCAGTTTTTTCTCGAACCTCCTTTGATAAAATTGAAAGCCCCAAATTCATAGCTTGAATAGCTCCACATAATAGAATATACAAAAATGTATAGGAGTAAAAACCTATAAAAGTAGCAATACTCTCTGTAGAAATTCCAAATGCTTTTCTTACTCCTTCTGGAAAATTCTCAAGTATTTTATTAAATTCTACAACATCTTTTGAAAAGGATGGAAATAGGGATAAAAATAGAATACTCATAGCTACTAATGCACATGTCCATATAATTGTTGATTTTCTATAAGTTTTTATTTCATGTAAAAACATATTCATAGCTTTACTTTTCCTTTTCATAATAATGCATAAATATTTCTTCAAGGTCAGGTTCATCTACCCATAAATTAGACAATTCTATTGAAGAAAGCTTTTTCATAATTAAATTTATATCTCCACTAAATAAAAAGCTAATAATATTATCTTTTATTTCCAAATTACTAACTCCTTCAATATGAAAATAATTTTTATCAATACTGTTTATAGCTTCAACTTTAATTTTTTTGTGGTTCTTTTCTTTTAGTGAGCTAATCTTTTCAACAGTTATTATCTTTCCCTCTTTAATAATGGCAACTCTATCGCACAGTTTTTGTACCTCACTTAAAATATGTGAAGAAAATAAAATTGTAGTTCCTTTCTTATTTTCTTCCTTTAATAAATCAAAAAATTTTTGCTGCATAAGTGGATCTAAACCACTAGTAGGTTCATCAAGTATAATAAGTTTGGGCTCATGAAGCAGTCCTTGAACTATGCCCACTTTCTTCTTATTTCCAAAGGATAAATCATCAATTTTTTTATTTAAATCAAGATCCATTATTTCTGCTAACTCTTTTATTCTCTTACTGCAATCTTTTTTATAAAAACTAGCGGAATATTTTAAAAGATCAATAACTTTCATTTTGTCATAATAGAACACCTCTGATGGCAAATATCCTATTTCCTTAGCAATTTCAGGAGCAAATTTTAAAGAATCTTTACCGAAAATTTTAGCACTGCCACTAGTTGGATGTATAAGTGATAATAATGTTCTAATTGTTGTTGATTTGCCTGCGCCATTAGGACCGATAAACCCAAAAATTTCACCTTCTTCAACATTAAAGCTTACATCAGTAATCACCCTTGAGTTTCCATAATTTTTGGTCAAATTTTTTATTTCAATAACATTCATTTTATGACCTCCTGCATATTTATTTATAAAAACAATTTTTAAACATATCTATGTAATCCTCTGCTTCCGTAAACACTTCATTGTAGTCAGGTTTATCTAATGATAATAACTTTGCTTTTTTAAGTGCATCATCCCCTAATCCTCGAAAAGTCCAAATAATAATATTAATTATTTTTTTTATATCCATATCCTCTCTAAATTTAGAAGTATCTATGCCTTCAAGGACTTTATTAAAATTAATCTTAATAAGTTGTTCATTTCTTTCATCTAAATCCTTTTTAACGGTATTTGACGTTTCCATATATGCTTTTTCAATAAATCTAAACATCTCTGGATATTTATCTAATAACTCAAATTTAATTGATATGATTTGATTTAGTCTGATAAAAAAATCTCTTTCATCTAAATTAACTTTTTCATAAAATTCTTTCATACCTGCCTCAATACAATAATCATATAAGAATAAAAATAAATTCTTCTTATCCTTAAAATAATGGAATAATAACCCCTTTGATATTCCTGCTTCTTTAACAATTTCATTTGTAGAAGCTTTTTCAAAGCCATTTTGTGCAAATTCCTTCATTGCTGAATTTAAAATTCTATCTTGTTTTTCCATATCCAGATTTAAAAACTTTGAAAACATATTTCACTTCCCCTTTGTAATACAAAAACAATTGACCACATCAGTCAATTATATTGTAACAATTTTTGACTATTGTGGTCAATTGCATTTTAAAAACTTTCTAAACCTAATTAGTTTCTCTCACTCACTTTTTTCCTAGCAATATTGTAGAGACGAACATTGTTCGCCAGTTCTTTTTTCATATCTAAGGATTTTATGGAGAACACTGTTCTCTGCTACAGCTAATCAATTCTGAACTAAATTATAAAGAATAGGGACGGTTCATTCTTTTTAACAATTTTTATTTTGCAATTTGTAATGAACCGTCCCCATTACTTTATTTTGCAATTTGTAATGAACCGTCCCCATTACTTCTAGCAACATTATATGGCAAACACCCTTTGCCAGCTCTTTTTTCACATTTAAGGATTTTATGGAGAACACTGTTCTCCGCTACAGTTAATCAATTCTAAATTATGAATCACAAACTTATCTATTCCCAATAGGCCTTAAACTTAACTTTTTTCGCTTGTTTTCCCTCTAAATATAATTTTAATTTACCATCATTAAATTCTGATAGGTCTATTTCATAAATATTTTTCTTATTTGTGAGTTGAAATTTTTTTTCTTTATCATACTGCTTTAGAGTAAGATGGGCTTCTCCTTCCTCACAAGTAAATTCCACATATATTTTCTTTGGTGCTCCCTCTTTGATTTTTATTGTTTTTGAAAAAGTCTCAGTGGAGGTTGAAAAAGAAATACTCCATTTATCTCCAATATTTGTTTGTACAAGCATAATAGAATACCCACTACTAAATTCCATCTCTGGATTTCTTATCATAGTAACTATAAAACATATAAATATCATAACAAAAATTACTATACAGCTTATAAAACCTACCATATATTTTTTAATAGATTTTCTCTCTACTGATGAGTAATTATTGTATATATTTGTAACTTCATTTCCACAATTCATGCAATACCTAGAATTTTGCTGTATTTTTCTTTTACATTTATCGCATTCTATATATACTTGATTTCTTCCCACTAAAAAATAAATCAATAAACCAATAAGATTAGGAATAAGAATTACAATAGCAGTCCACATTCTTCCATCTAACCCTCTACTTTTTGCATCTTTATAGGTCCATATTCCTAAAAAGACTAAAGATAAAATAACAAATAAAGCAAATAACCCAAAGATTATAAATGGTGTAAATTCATTAAACATAACTATATTACAGCTCCTTTTTTCAGATTATATTTTTTGACCCCTACAATTGTAAGAACTGTACAGGAAGTAATGGTTGAAATTCCAAAAATAAATACTAATATTTTAAGTAATTTACTTGGTACAAAAATATCCACTATGAGATTTGACATAACCATAAATATAATCGATAAAACCATTGGTAGCCACCATAATGATGTTTCTTTTTTTTGCGATTGTTCTAGTAATTTATATTTTAATCTATCATTTAATTTCTCATCAGGTTTTACATTAACTGAAAGAGATTTTTTAAGTAATTTGTCTAAATCATTATTATTCATAGTAATCATAGCCCCTTTCTATCAATTTTTCTTTTATCACTTGTTTAGCTCTATTTAATCTACTTTTCACCGTTCCCTGTGGCAATTTTAAAGCTAATGCAATATCCTTAATTGACATTTCTAAGTTATAATACATCAAAATTGGAAGTCTAAATTTATCATTTAAACCATTTACTAATATAGTTACCTCATTTTCTAATTCTTTATTGTAGGTACTTTTAAAAATATCTACATTTTTATCTGGAATATCAAATTCCTCCTGCTCTATACTTAATGCATTTATAATTCCATGACGACGTGATAACTTTCTTCTATGATTTTTCCATATCCCTATTGCAACTGAAATAAGAAAATTTTTAGGATTATTATGTCTATCAATTTTTTCTTTTATCTCTAAAGCCTTTAGAAATGTTTGCTGATAAAGATCATCAGCATCTATCTTGTTAAGGGTTAGTTTAATACAAAATCCATATATGATATCACCATAGCTATTAATCAGATCTTCTATCTCTTTAACTTCCAACCATCATCACCCCCTCATTAAGTTATTGTCGCCAAACACCTATAGGTTCATTTTTTATAATAAAAATTACTATTTAAACTAAATAACATTTTAAAATTATAACTATAGCAGTATAATTTAAATAATAGTACAAATATGGTAAATATATAAAGTTAGGAGTGATTATATGAATTTAAATAGAAATGATTTATGCTGGTGTGGCAGCAGATTAAAATATAAAAAATGTCACATTGAATTTGATAAAAAGCTAGCTGATTTCAAAGCTAAAGGATTACAAATTCCACAAAAAAATATTATTAAAAATAGAACACAAATTGAGGGTATAAGAAAAAGTGCCAAAATTAATAATGCTGTATTGGATTTAATTGATAAAAATATAAAAGAAGGTATGAGCACTGAGGAAATTGATAAATTAGTTTATGATTATACAATATCCCAAGGGGCAATTCCAGCAACTCTTAATTTTGAAGGATATCCTAAAAGTTTATGTACATCAATAAATAATGAAGTATGTCACGGTATTCCTAGTGAAGATATAATACTTAAAAATGGAGACATAGTAAATATAGATGTATCAACAATATTAGATGGATATTATTCAGATGCTTCAAGGATGTTCATTATTGGTGAAGCAAGTGAAGAAGCAAAAAAACTAGTAGAAGTTTCAAGAGAATGTTTATATAAAGGCATAGAAGCAGTAAAGCCTTGGGGATTTTTAGGTGATATAGGTGCAGCAGTTCAAGAGCATGCTGAAAAACATGGATACTCTGTTGTAAAAGATTTTGGTGGTCATGGTGTTGGACTAAAATTCCACGAAGATCCTTTTGTAGCTCATTATGGTAGAAAAGGTGAAGGTATGGTTTTAGTTCCTGGTATGGTGTTTACTATAGAGCCTATGATAAATGCTGGCTCTTATGAAATAGTAATAGATTCAGACAACGGTTGGACAGTATATACGAAAGATGGCTCCCTTTCCTCACAATGGGAACATACCATATTAGTAACAGATGATGGAATAGAGATACTTAGCAAATAAAACTACTTAAATTTTGTTCATACAATACAATTAAAAGCCTATAAATAATATTTATAGACTTTTATTTTTAATATACTAAATAAGGTTATTTAATAATTTTATCCTTTATAACTGAAATCTTTTAAACTTTAGTGAAAACTTCTCTTATATACACTGGAATTTCACCTACATCACCGCTAAACAACATATAAATGATAATTAATGGTATATAAACTATTAAAAATTTCTTTCTTATTGATATATTTTTCTTTTTTATTTAAATCATCTCCAATAACATTACTTGTAACCCATTATTCCCTAAATTTAAATATGAAATTTATTATCTTTAATTTATCCAATAATATTTTTACAATATATTTCATTTATATATAATTATACCACTTATATTAAAAAATAATGTAGATTTTTCTCTATTTTACTAAATCACATATTTTTTATTGATAAATTAGTACTAAATTTAATAATACAAGAGAATATTAGATAAAATATGTAAATTAGACCATATATAAGAAGCTTCATTCTAATAGACTTTAAACAATAAATTCCAAAGAATTCAATCATTGAGTATATATCCAAATAAAGGTATAATTCAATTGGACGTTAAAAATTGTTCATAAAATTATAAGAATATTCATATTCTTATAAAAATATTCATATTCTAATATTTTTTAGAGGAGGATTACTATGAAAAAATATGCAATTTTAGCTTTAACAGCAGTTATAGCTACTAGTATCTTAACAGTGCCTGCAAAGGCTTTACCTACCCAGCCACAAGGTATCGTAGAGGGCGGATGTGTTCTAGGAAATGAGTTTTCAAATGATTATTGTAGAATAGAAGAAGGTGAAGAATTATCATCGCTTGAAGCACTACCAACATGTCAATTTGGCGATAACAATAGTAATGTTAAACATTTACAATGCCAGCTCCATATTATAGGATATAAAGATTTAGATGAAGTTGGAGTGTTTGGTCCTAATACTTTAAAAGCAGTTAAAGATTTTCAAGAAAAACATAATCTTAAGGTAGACGGAATTGTCGATTCAGAGGATTGGGAAGAAATTAAACTTGCAGCTTTCAATAAATTAATGGAAAATCATAATAGAACTCACAGACATATTATTTAATTTATCATTAACTAAAATTATAAAGGAGAGATTATCATGAAAAAATATGCAATTTTAGCTTTAACAGCAGTTATGACTGCTAGTATTTTAACAGTTCCAGCAAAGGCATCTACTGATGAAGGTCAAGGTATATTACCAGGTGGATGTGTTATAACAGGACATAAAGATTATTGTGATATGGAATCCAGAAATGAAGGTATTGTGCCATACTTTTTAAGGACATGCCGTCTTGGTGATATTGACGGATTTACTAGAGATGTGCAACATTTACAATGTGCTCTTAGTGGTCTAGGATATAAGAATTTGGGCATAGTTGGAGTCTTTGGTCCTAAAACTGAAAAAGCAGTTAAGGATTTCCAAGAAAAACATGGACTTGAGGTAGATGGAATTGTTACTCCAGAAGTTTGGGAAGTAATTAGTGATGCATTAAATAATGCATAAGAAATAAAATAAATATTTGTAAAACATAAAAGAGAATATATTTTATATTTAGGCATAAAAGTGCTAAATTTGTTAAAATTTAGCACTTTTACACTGAATTACTTTAATACTTTAATCAAATAATTTCTAAATATTAAACATAAATACATTTAAATAAATCTATAATCCAAATAACAAATTGCCAAGCTAAATTATTTAGCTTGACAATTTGTTATGAAGGAATAAATCAGTTGAATTTTTTTCATACTCCAATGATAATTTACCATAGCTGTCCATTATCAATTTTATATACTATCATATCCAAAGCACACAGGAGATCCATTTTCTTCATCAATCATAATTCTTGCTTCAATATTAAAAACTTCTTTGAGTACAGGTTTTGTAATTATTTCTTCTGGCTTTCCAGTTGCAATTATTTTTCCGCCTTTCATTGCAACAATATTATGAGAAAATCTTGAGGCATGATTGATGTCATGTAGCACCATAATTACAGTACATTTTCTTTCCTTATTTAGCTCTTCTACTATTTTAAGTACTTCTAGTTGATGAGACATATCAAGATAAGTGGTAGGTTCATCAAGAAGCAAAATATCTGTTTCTTGAGCTAATGCCATGGCAAGCCATACCTTTTGTCTTTGGCCTCCAGATAAACATCCTATTTCACGATCTTTAAAATTATTAACCTTTGTAATATTTATAGCCCAATCTATAATTTCTTTATCTTTTGCTGTCAATTTATTCATCTTCTTACAATGAGGAAACCTTCCATAAGAAATTAATTCTTCAACCTTTAACTCTGGAGGAGCTACAGGATTTTGTGGAAGAAGAGCTAAATCCTTTGCAATATCTTTTGTATGGATTTTAGTAATATTCTCTCCTCTTAAATAGACGGCTCCACTGCTTGACTTTATAATACGACCCATAGTTTTTAATAAAGTAGACTTTCCACATCCATTAGGTCCAATAATAGTAGTTACTTTCCCTTCTTCTATTTCTAAATTTATATCTTTGAACACTTTAAAGTTTTCATAGCATGTTTCTAATTTATTAACTTCTAATATACTCACCTTAATCACCTTCTATACTTTTGCTTTTAATAGTAGATACACAAAATAAGGTATGCCAACTATAGAAATAACAATTCCAACAGACAATTCTGCTGGAGCAAATACTGTTCTTCCAATAAAATCGGAAACTATAACCAATAACATTCCTATTAATCCAGCTACTGGAATGGCTCTCTTATGTTGTATTCCAACTAAACTCTTTGAAATATGAGGTGCAAGTAATCCTACAAATCCAATATTACCTGATACAGAAACACATGCACTAACAATACCTATGGCTGCCAATAATAATATAGCTTTTTCCCTTTCAGTAGATATTCCTAGACTTTTAACTGTATTTTCTTCTAATTGAAAGAGATCTAAAATAAATGCTTTTTTTAAAATAACAGGAAATAAAACAACTACCCAAGGTATTATAGATAAAATATATTTCCAATTAGCATTCCATATACTTCCGTTAATCCAAACTGTAGCCATTTCAAAATCTGAAGGGTTCATTTTTAAGGATATAAATAGTGAAACTGCTCCTAAGCCTGAACTTATTGCTATTCCTACTAAAATGAGCCTTTGGGTATCCAACCTGCCATTTTTCCAAGCAAAAATATAAATTAATATAGCTGATGTAAGTCCACCTATTAAACCAAATAAAGGCATGGCAAAAACAGAAAACCATCCTGTATTATTAATATTTCCTTGAAATAGGAACATGAATAGCACAATTGCCATTCCAGCTCCTGCATTTATTCCTAAAATTCCTGGGTCAGCTAAACCATTTTTCGTTATTCCTTGAATTACTGTTCCTGCAATACCAAAGCCAAATCCTACTAAAGCCCCAATCACAATTCTTGGCAGACGAAATTCAAATATAACTAAATCCTTATTTGGATCAGGATTTATTCTAAATATTGTATCTATTAAATCCTTAATAGATACATCATAAGTACCGTTACTTACACTTATATACATTGCTGCTAAAATTAAAATAGTAGTTACTACAATTACAGTACTATACCTTTTTAAAGAATCTCTATGCATTTTTTTGCCCTCCTTTAGTCCTTGCTAAATATAAAAAGAAAGGCACTCCTATAAGAGAAGTTACAACTCCTATTGGTGTTTCAAATGGATAATTCAAAAATCTACTTACTATATCACAAACTGCTAGAAATATAGCTCCAATAACCGCAGAACATGGAATGATCCACCTATAATCACTTCCAATTAAAAATCTAATTATATGAGGTATTATAAGCCCAATGAAAGCTATTTTCCCTGCCAAAGCTACTGATATTCCTGTCAGTACAACAACTATAGTCATAGCAATAATTTTTATAAGTCCAGTTCTTTGTCCAAGACTAATTGAAATTTCATCCCCCAAAGATAATATTGTTATAGATTTAGATATTGCCATTGCAGCTATCATTCCCCCTATAGCAAAAGGTATTATAAACTTTATTTTATCTGGAGTAATTTGATGTAACCTAGCATTGTACCAAAAACTTATATTTTGTGAAACTTGAAAATATGTAGATAAAGCCAAAGAAATACTACTTAAAAAAGCACCAGTAATTGTTCCAATAATGGCAAGTTTTACTGGTGACATCCCATTTGGCAAAAGAGATGCTAGTCCAAAAATTATTAATGCTCCAATGGCAGAACCTATAAAAGACCAGATAATTAAACTCAATGAAGATGCTTCTGGAAAAAATATCATACAAATTGTAACTGCAAAAACTGAGCCATCGGAAACTCCCATAATAGAAGGGGATGCAAGGTAATTCCTTGTCACCCCCTGCATTAATGCTCCAGATACTGCTAAAAATGCTCCAATTAAAAGTGCACTTATAACTCTCGGTAAACGAGAATACATTATAATTTGATGATTTACGTTGGTTGAATCAAAATTTAAGAAAGCATCTCTTATTGTGTTTATATCAATGTCCTTTGCTCCATATAGGATTGATAACACCACTGTTAACACTATAATTATTGGCGATATTGATAAAATTAACATTGGTTTTGAAATCTTTTTTGACATAACACTATGTTCACTCCTAATTATTTAGATAACTCTGATACAGCCGCCTTTAAGAAATTCGATTTACTCCAAGCAGTTCCCCCTTGACCTAATGGATCAACAGTATTTACAAACACTTTGCCTTCTTTTACTGCATTAATACTTTTCCAAATTGGATTATTGTTTAGTTCTTCTAATGCTTTAGGCTTGTCTGAATTTTCATTCTCTGAAAATTGAACAAAAATATAATCTGGATTTAATTCTGAAAACTTTTCTAGTGAAACCTCTTCTTGAGCTTTTGCAGCCTTAACTGGCTCTGGAGCTGTTAATCCTAAATCATTGTAAAGGACTGGATTAAAGAATACAGTTTCAGGATAAATAAATATATTGCCGCCTCTTATTCTTATAGCAACTACTTTTTTATCTTTCATTTTATCACCAAGTTTTTCTTTGGCTTCTTTGGCATCTTCTTTATATTTTTCTATGATTTCTTTTGCTTTATCTTCTTTACCACTTATTTGTGCCATAAGCATAAGATTATCTTCCCAATCATTAGCTATATGAGAAACTGGAACAGTATCTTTTACTTTATTTAACTTTTCTAAAGT
Source organism: Clostridium faecium (assembly GCF_014836835.1). Taxonomy (GTDB): domain Bacteria; phylum Bacillota; class Clostridia; order Clostridiales; family Clostridiaceae; genus Clostridium_J; species Clostridium_J faecium. The sequence goes on from NZ_JACSQB010000095.1 coordinate 27,334, forward strand.
TTCAGCTGGAAATTTAGTGGATCCTAATATTATATCTGGTTTTAGTGATAAAATAGTTTCAACATTAGGTTGAATTTTTTCCCCTATAGATGTTGTTTCATTTGTTATTTCTTTAAACATCTCTGGGAATTTTCCGCCTACAGTGATTCCACCTACAGGCTTTACACCAAGTATTAATGCATCTTCCATTGCCTCCATACTTCCTGTTATAACAATCCTGGCATCTTTACTTGGTACCATATATTCTTTTCCTAAATAGGTTATTTTCTTTTCTTCACTAGACTCATTAGTACTTTGTTGTACTTCTTTATTATTTTCATTAGCCCCTTCACTACTATTTTTGCTGCCACATCCAGTAGCTCCAATAGCCACTAATGCTGATAAAGTTAATACTAATAATCTTTTTTTCATTAACATCTACTCCCCTTTAATATGTTATGTAGTTTTATGTACATACAAGTGCTTAATCTACTGAGATTAAAATTTAAGTACTTATGTACCACATGCAATTAAATTTAATATTTAATATTTAATATAAGATTTTGTTTATATATAAACTTCCTTATTGATAATGAATATCATTATTGATTATACTTATTAATAGTTATATTTGTCAATAAATTATTTATTTTTCTTTTTAAGAATATATTTGTTAATGGTGTAATACATTGTTATATCTGCTTTTTCACCAAATAATTTTTTTCTTTAATAAAGTAAAAATTTACTTATTTAAAAAAACAAACACCTTTTTAAATTCAAAATTTACAATTATAAATATTTCTTAGCATTAGCTGAAAATTTACTAATTTTCCCCTCATGGAGTTTATAAGAAATTTATAGATTCAAACAAGATTTAAAATAATTGCAAATTTAAAATTTATAACTACTTTTACTAGCTCCAAATTATACTGCCCTCAGAGAAATCTGAAAGGTTTCACTACTGTTCCCAAGGGGTGAAAAAAACTAGCAACATAAAGTTGCTAGTTAAAAAATTGTGTATTATTTAAGGATATCTCTTTGCATTTTCTTACTCAAAGAATTTAATACTAATTCATATGACATATCTATCATCTGTTTTAAAACAGCATCTGGCACATCCCCATCTAAATACACAGAGTTCCAGTGTTGTTTATTCATATAATATCCTGCAGTAATGTCTTTATATTCTTCTCGTAAATGCTGTCCAAATAGTGGTTCACACTTTAATGTAATAATTGGTTTTTTATCTTTGTCTCCCCCCTGCATAGCAAACATTTTACCTCCTATGACATATCTTGCTGCATCCCATTCTATCTTAAAGTCTTTTACTGCTCCACTTTTAGAAAGACAATACTCATCAAGCCATTCATATTTCATATAAAACACCTTCAATTCTAATTAATAAATTACATCTTAATATAAAACAATTGTGTAACTTATTTCACTTATTTATACAATAATTATAACATTATTTTCCGTTATAATTTGCTTAGTATTTTATCTATAATTTCCTTTCTTTGTATTACATTATGTCCTGAAATGCAAGTATCAAAATCTATCTTTTGATATTTTAAAAGTGTATCATTGTATAACTTTGGATCACAATAAAGACTTGGAACAATTTCATCCATATTATCTCCAATGTTATCCCCTGCATTGATAACTTTTTCTTCCTCATCAATAACAGTTATTGAGTCAATTGTATGATTATTTCATCACTGTTTATTAATGTTGCTTCCTCTACTGAAATACCTGTATTTTTTATAAATCCTTGTACTGCATGATATCCTACTGCATATCCTGCACTAACTGGTATACCTGTAGATTCGCATCCCTGAGCATTTACAAGCTGATCTCCAAATACATATTTACGAACTTCATTAAATCCAGAATGAACATTTTGCAGAAGATATAGATTTAAAAAAATTAGCAGATATTGAGCATTATAATATAAGTTATTATAGTGAATGGTTTAAAAATAAAATGAATGTCTCTCCTATTGAATATATACAAAATCTAAGAGTGAAAAAAGCAAAGGAACTTCTTTTAAATACAAACTTAACAATTTTACAAGTTTCTCAAATTGTAGGTTATGAACATAATTCATCATTTACTAGAGTATTTAAGTATTTAGAGAAAATATCACCTACAGAGTTTAGAAGAAAAATCAAAAAATAAGCTAAATACTAACTAGATTTTAGAAAAGACTTATCTAACCAAAAAGTTATAATAGTATACAGTTAACATTTTTAAGGACTATTTTAAAATAGTTCTTTATTTTTTAAATAGTTTAGGAGGTAAAATGAATAGTTCTATTAATATATTTATTCTTATATTGTATATTAAAGGATCCGTCATATTAGAAATGACGTATCCTTTATTTTAGAAATTTTTTTATTTCAAATTACCTTATCAAAGTAAATGAAAATTTACTCTTTTACACTGAAAGTGTTTATCCATCTAATTTATTTTTTAATATAAACAAATTCATTAAATGATAAATAGTTACTACAACTAATAATGATAAAAATAAATTACTAAAGTTTGTCTTTATTAGAACACTCGTATCATATGTTTGATAATAATAATTAATATCTATGCTCCTATAAATACTAAATACAATATTTTATAGAAGTTACATTATATTTTTCAAATGAAATCATCATGTATAATTTATAAACTATCACAACTAATCCATCTAAAACTGATGCTAAAGTACTTATAGCATTAGCTAACCTTAATTTTTTATTATTTTTTAATAAGTTTTTTTCAATATATTTCTTATACATTATACAATAGTAAAATAGATTAGATATTACTATTCCCAACATGATAAGTGTATTTAGATTTGAATAATTACAACTTATACTTAAATTTTTATTATATTTTTTTATATAATGAAAAACTTCTATAAAATTATTAATAATAGTTAAAATTAATAATCCTAGTGTTGTTCCAATAAATATACTACTGTGTTTAATTTCACTTTTAATTTTATTCTTTTGCTTATCTATATCAAAATAATAACCAAATCTTTTAATTGCAATTTTATAATTACAAATTGAAAAATAATAAAATCCTATTGCAAATAAACCAAGAGTTATTGAAATAAATTGAGATACATTGTATAAACCTTCATTCACCCCACACAAGTAACTTAATACTCCTATAGCTAAAATTAAATAAGTTATAATAGTACTTCGATGAAACTTATTACCTGCATCTTCCAACAAACAAGAATAAGCTCTTTTTCTTTCTTCCTTATTTATATCTTCTACATCATATTTATCACTTTTTAAATCCTTATTTTCTATACTTCCTCTTAAAAGTTCATCTACACTTATTTCTAGTAATTCAGCTAATTTAGGCAATGTAGTAATTTCAGGATAACTTTCTCCTCTTTCCCATCTTGAAACCGCTCTATCTGAAACATTAAGATAATTAGCAACGTCCTTTTGAGTCATATTTTTCTTTTTACGTATTTCTGTAATTAGCCTCCCCGTCTCTAAAGTAGCCATTCTAAATCATCCCCTTTTCATACTTATGGTATTATAAAAGCTGTATAAATATCAAGAAACCTTTAATTGAATCAACTCAACCACTAATAGAACCTCTCGCAATCCTAACAATATCAATACTTTTCACGTTGTTAATATTTACTATGATAAAGTTAACCTAACTATAAATACAAATATTCCTTCTATATAAAATATTTAATACTATTATCAAATTTTAATTTTTATATTAATTTTTTGAGAAGTTTAAAAATCCAAAAACATAAACTTAATATTTTAATCTCAAAAATTTAAAGTGATTTTTTCTTAATTTTCTTATTATTTCGAAAAAGGTATTTACAACTAAGTGAATTTGGTTTACAATAAATATATTAAAAGTTCTGAAAGGAGGCTGTAAAATGTTAATTTATGAAGATAGAATTAAAAAATCCTTAAACAATAATATATACAGTCTGCTGTCAGTAAATTATTCATGTTAAGATTTTAGTTATATCTTACATTATTTATGTGTATAAAATCGTGACCGCAGACTTCATATCTGCGGTTTTATTATATTTTATAGATATTAATTGTGAATTACTTTTTCAACTGTGTGTAGTAAAAACTACTGATACAATCCTTTGTGATTTGACACAATCAGTAGCATAACTCTAAATAAGTTTTTAGTTTAATAAAAGTAGTTTAAAATGTAGCTGTATATCTATTTAATTTTCATATAAGTACCGCAGGAAAAATCTGCGGTTTTTTAATTTGCAATTTATCTATGTATATTATTTGATGCTATTACTCTTTAAGTAGATCTATAATAAATAATGTCGTAGATAAATTATTATATCTTCTATATAAATTAACTCTATGCGAAGATAACAAATTATTTTATTGATATTTTAGCCGCAGTGCAATGAAATTTCAAAGTTTTCATTGTTTCTGCGGCTTTTATATTTAATAGTAAAAAGAACTAAGTAAAAGTTCATATTAGGAGGGTTTAAAAATGAGCCTAAAATAAAAATGCTGCGGTCAGCATTAAATTTTAATTTTTAATAGGAGGGAAAAAATGAGGTTAAGATTTTTATAGATAGAAACAGTTTTTTTAATTATATGATAAATATTTAATTGGAGGAAATTATATGATAACAGGAAATATTAATGGAATTAAAAAAGTAATACTTGAAAAATTAGAGAGCTTATATGAACTTACAATAGATAGCTACAGCATTTTTTCTTATGAATTGGTGGAAAAACTTAATGAAATTAGTAAAAATATAAAAAAAGAATTATGTGTAGTTATTAATAGACGAGGAAAAATTACTGCAATTTCAGTTGGTAAAATTAACACTGTTGAAATACCCTATATAAATGTTAAAGATAAAAGATTAAGCGGCTTTAGAATAATTCATACTCACCCTTCGGGAGATAGCAAATTGTCTTCAATGGATACATCAGCCTTAGTAGATTTAAAATTAGATGCTATTGCTGCCATTGGTGTTAATGAAAATATAGAAAATATTAATGTAAATATAGGTTTCTGTGATATTTATAATAATAATTTAATCTTTAAAGAACTTGAAAATTTAAGTCTAGAAGATTCATTACAATTAAACTTTAAAGATAATATAGACTATATTGATAAAATAATTGGTGATATAACTCAATATGAAGATGATGTGGAAAGAGCAATATTAGTTGGAACTGATAGTGAGGAAAGCCTTGAAGAACTTAGTAATCTTGCCAAAGCTTGTAATGTTGTTCCTGTATATAAAACTTTTCAAAAAAAGACTAGAATTAATTCTGCTTACTATGCAGGTCAAGGTAAAGTTCAAGAAATAGCACATTTAAGACAACTTAAAAATGCTAATGTAGTAATATTTGATGATGAGCTATCCGGTTCCCAAGTTAGAAATTTAGAAGGTGCTATTAAATGTAAAGTAATAGATAGAACAACCTTAATTTTGGATATTTTCGCAAGGCGTGCTAAAAGCAAAGAAAGTATACTACAAGTTGAGCTTGCTATGCTTAACCATAAACTTTCTAGATTAAGAAATGCAAATGCAAATCTTGCAAGAATTAAAGGTGGTGTTGGAGTAAAAGGCGGAGTTGGTTCAAGAGGACCTGGTGAGAAAAAACTTGAAACTGACAGAAGATATATTGAAGACAGAATAGAAGAAATAAAAAATGAACTTTATAAAATAATCAATCAAAGAGCTGTTCAAAGAATAAAGAGATCTAAAAATAATATTGGTAAAGTAGCTATTGTAGGATATACTAACGCAGGTAAATCAACTTTAAGGAATAAAATCTGTGAACTTTCTGCTTCCAATATTCTAAATAAAGAAGGTGTTTTAGAAGCTGATATGCTTTTTGCAACATTAGATACCACCATTAGAGCTATAACTCTATATGATAATAGAAAAATTACACTTTCTGATACTGTTGGTTTTATAAGCAAACTTCCTCATGAACTTGTAGAAGCATTTAAATCAACTCTAGAAGAAGTTACTGAGGCTGATTTACTTTTACACGTAGTTGACAGTTCTAATAAAGATGCAATAAAACAAATTAACTCAGTAAATATTGTTCTTAATGAACTTAATGCTAAAAATAAAAACACTATAATAGTGTTAAATAAAATTGATAAAGCATGTGATAAAAATTTAAAAGAATTAAAAGACTTCTTAAAAGATGAAAAAGTAATAGAAATTAGTGCTATAAAAGAAATAAATTTAGTTGAATTGCTCCACATGATAAGCAGTGAAATTCCAAATAAGTTAATAGAAAAAGATTTTATTATACCTTACAGCAATCAAGACTTAGTTTCAATTCTTCATGAGTATTCCAAAGTCATTAAGGAATACTATATTGAAGAAGGAACTTGTATTAAAGCCTTGGTTCATGAAGAAATTTATAAAAAATGTATAGATTTTGAAGTAAAAACCACTATCAATTAAAAATTGGCAATGGACAATTTTAAACTAGCAATTCTATTGCTAGTTTTTTGTATATATTATGATTAAATTTTGTCACTATAATTATATGTATATGATTTTGGCATTTCCTTAGAGCATTGTTCTTGCCTACAGTTTAATGAATTAAAATATAAATATAATTTGATTTTCTGAAGAATGCTATTAGGCCTTACAATCAGTCAATTGGCAATAGAAATTGGACAGCAATAATAAAAGTATAGTTATATATTAAATTAACTATACTTTCATTTATTTACTATAAAATTTATTTTACTATTGTTGTTCCTGTTAGTCCGTTGATGGCTTCTTTTGCTTTTTCAAGAGAAGTTATAATTGCTTTTCTTCCTTCTTTTGATTCTACAAAACTCATAGCTGCTTTCACCTTAGGAAGCATTGAGCCTGGTGCAAAATGTCCTTCCTTAATATATTTTTCTGCATCAGCTAACGTTAAGGTTGAAAGATTCTTTTGATCTGGTTTTCCAAAATTAATAGCTACTTGTTCCACAGCTGTTAACACAATAAATGCATCTGCATTCAGTAGTTGTGCTATTTTGCAAGATGCAAAGTCTTTATCAATTACTGCTGGTACTCCTTCAAGAGTTCCATCTCCTTTATCTATCACTGGTATACCTCCACCACCAACAGTTATAACAACATGCCCTGCATCAACTAAGGTTTTAATAATAGGTTCTTCAACTACAGATACTGGCATTGGTGAAGGAACTACTCTTCTCCATCCTCTATTAGAATCTTCCTTCATTGTATAACCTTTTTCCTGCATTAATTTTTTTGCTTGTTCCTCTGTAAAAAATGATCCTACTGGTTTTGTAGGATTTTTAAATCCTTCATCATTTTTATCAACTACAACTTGAGTTACAACTGTTGCAACCTCTTTATTTATACCTCTTTTTTTAAGTTCTTCTCTTATCGCCTGTTGAAGATGATATCCAATATATCCCTGACTCATTGCTCCACATTCTGGGAAAGGCATTATTGGATTATTTTCATTTACAGATGCTGCAAGTTCATAAGTAGCCACAATTTGACCTACTTGTGGTCCATTACCATGAGCTACAATAACTTCATGACCTTCCTGAATTAAATCTACAATAGCCTGTGAAGTTTCTTTTGCTGTTATTAATTGAGCCTCTGCTGTAGTATCTTTTGGATTAGCTTGAAGTGCATTTCCTCCAAGTGCTATTACTATTCTTGACATTTATATTTCTCCCTTCCTTGAAATACTCTATTATAACTGTATTCTTCCAATTCCAATCATTGCTATCATAAATATTGCTAATAATATTATTACTGTCATTGCTCCCTTTTCTTTTGATGTAATTTCCTTTTCTTTTTCTTTTTTAGCTTTTATGTAAATACCTATTCCTAGGGCGTACATTATTAATGCTGCACCTAAATATTGTATTCCTACTGCAAAAATTACATATAAAGAATAAATTGATGCAATTATTGATATAAACATATCTTTAAATCCTAATTTGTCGTCTTTTGCAACTTTAATTGCATATAAACTGGAAAATAAATATGGAATTAACATACATGTAGTAGCAATTAAAAATACATTATTGTATGCTGATTGAAGTACTGGTAAAAGTAATGATAATAAAAAGATTTGAGTTAGTATATCTGTTAATAATAATGAATTTGAAGGTGCTCCATTTTTATTTTGTTTCATAAACCATTTTGGCATTGTTCCGCCTTTTGCTGCAACATATGGAATTTCTGCTGCAAGCATTACCCAGCTAATTAAACATCCTAATAGAGAAATAAGTAATCCTAATTTAACTATTATTGCACCAGATCTACCTATTACTGTTCTTGCTAATACGTCTGCAAGGGGTGTTTGAGAATTTAAAAGTATTTCTCCTGGAACTACCCCCATAGAGACTATAGATACAAGCATGTACAAAGCTAGTGTTATAAGTAAACTTAATATTGTTGCAGCTCCAACGATTTTAGCTGATTTAGCTCTTTCAGATAATACAGTGGCAGCTTCCACACCAATGAAACACCATAATATAATTCCCATTGCACTATTAACTTGTCTTAGTAAATTTGTTGGTTCACCAGTAGCAACAAGTACTGATTTCCAATTTGGTACATTAAATGTATCTAAATTAAATATTAACAATCCTAAAATAATTACTAATAATAGTGGAATTATTTTTGCAACAGTTGCTATTGCATTTATAATACCTGCACTTTTAGTTCCTCTTAACTGAATCCAATGAACTATCCAAAGTATTAAAGATGCTAATATAAATGAAACTAGTGGTTTCATTCCACCAACTAAACTATCTAATGTTTTAATCATAAGAATAAAAAAGGCAACATTTCCAAGCCATGCACTTAACCAATATCCCCAAGCGGAATTAAAACCTGTAAAATCACCAAAGCCTTCCTTAGCATAAGTAAAAATTCCTCCTGTAAGCTTTGGTCTTTTGTTTGCAAGTAGTTGGAATACTAGAGCTAAAAATATAACTCCAAAGCCTCCAATAATCCACGATAATAAAACTGCTTGTGGATTTGTGCTGCCAATAAGATCAGTAGGGCTATTAAATATTCCTCCACCAATCATTGATCCTACTCCAAGGGCAACTAATAACGATAAGCCTAGTTTTTTATCACCATCCATTTGTTTTGCTCCTTCTCTTTAGTCTTATTTTTTAATTTTTTAAAACAAATTCATATCTTTATCAATTAATCTCCCAACGATATAAATATGGACCCTTAGGTTAAGTATTTAAATTCCTATATAATTTACTAATTTTAAGTTAAGGGAATTAAAAATTCCCTTAACTTTATATTTTTATATAGTAAATAATAAGTTTTTATAAATTTACTTATTGTCCTAATGTAGCTACCATTACTGCCTTTATAGTATGCATTCTGTTTTCAGCTTCATCAAAAACTATGGAATGTTTACTTTCAAAAACTTCATCTGTAACTTCCATCGCTTCTAAACCAAATTTTTCGTGTATCTCTTTTCCCACAGTAGTTTTCAAATCATGGAATGCTGGCAGACAGTGCATAAATTTAACATTTTCATTACCTGTTTTATTTAGCATTTCCATATTTACTTGATATGGTTTTAATAGCTTTATTCTTTCTTCCCAAACTTCTGGTGCTTCTCCCATAGATACCCAAACATCAGTATAAATGACATCTGCATCTTTAACACCTTCATCAACATCATCTGTTATTGTAATTTTCCCGCCATTTTCTTTGGCAATATTTTTACATTTAGATACTAAATCTTCTTCTGGGAACAAACTCTTTGGAGATAAAATTCTAAAATCCATGCCCATTTTAGCTGCACCAATCATCAGTGCATTAGCCATATTATTTCTTCCATCACCACTATAAACAAATACAATTTTGTTTAATGGTTTATCAAAATGCTCAGTTATAGTTAAAAAGTCTGCTAAAATTTGAGTTGGATGGTCCTCATTTGTAAGTCCATTCCAAACTGGCACTCCAGAATATTTAGCTAAATCTTCAACTATGTCTTGACCAAAGCCTCTATATTCAATACCATCAAACATTCTTCCAAGTACTCTTGCTGTATCAGGTATTGATTCCTTTTTACCCATTTGGCTTCCTGTTGGTCCAAGATATGTTACATGTGCTCCTTGATCATGTGCTGCAACTTCAAATGCACATCTTGTTCTTGTTGAATCCTTTTCAAAAAGTAATACTATGTTTTTTCCCTTTAATTTTTGTTCTTCTGTTCCTGCGTATTTTGCTCTTTTAAGTTCTCTTGATAAATCAAGAAAATGCTTTATTTCCTTTGGTGTGAAATCCATTAAAGTTAAAAAATGTCTGTTTCTCAAATTAAACATATTTTTTCCTCCTAAATTTTCGCATAAATTATACTAAGTTATCTCTATTTAAAGGCATACTCATACATCTTGGGCCGCCTCTACCTCTTGAAAGTTCTGCACTAGGTATTGTAAGTACATCTATACCACGTTTACTTAGTATTTCATTAGTTACATAATTTCTTTCATAAGTTATAACTCTACCTGGAGCTATTGCTAAAGTATTAGAGCCGTCATTCCATTGTTCTCTAGCTGCTACTATCTCATCGCCATTTCCACATCTTATTAAATCTACAGCTGGTAAATTTAATGCATTTTTTAAAATATTATCTACTGTATTTTTGTCATGAATAATATTTAATCCATCATTTTGTCCTCTTGTAATTTCAAAAACATTTAGTGGTCCTTCTATTCCTGGGTGAATAGTAAACTTATCATAGTCAACCATAGTGAATACGGTATCAAGATGCATAAATGCTCTACGTGATGGTATTTCAAAAACCAATACTTTTTCAAAATTACTATTATCAAATAAATTTTTAGCTACAACTTCAATTGCTTCTGGTGAAGTTCTCTCACTACAACCTATAGCAATAATCTTATCTGATAATATTAATTCATCTCCGCCTTCAATATAAAAATCAAATCCTCTATCATACCATAATGGTATTTCAGGAGTTTTAAAATTTTTATGGTATTTATGGATATATCTCATAAATAAGGTTTCTCTTCTTCTTGCTGCTCTTTTCATTCTATTGATTATAAGTCCATTTCCTGCTGCCGCTGCTGGATCTCTTGTAAAATATAAGTTTGGCATAGGGTCTAGATAAAATGGATATTTGTCTTCCATAAGCTCTCTTAAAGAACGTGATGTTTTTATTTGAATTGTTTCTTTTCTTACTCCAGCCATAAGAGTATTTACCATATCTTTAGTTGACCGACCAACTAAATCTTGGTATAAAGTTTCATATACATCCACGTTATCAATATGACTTTCCTTTAAGAACTGATTTAAGAATTCATCTTTAATTTTTTTGTCTTCTAGAACTTCAGCTGCTAAATCTTCTAAATACAGTACTTCTGTACCATTTTCTCTTAATACTTCAGCAAATCTGTCATGTTCCTCTTGTGCTACCTTCAAATATGGAATATCATCAAAAAGTAATCTTTCTAAATAGTCAGGAACTAAATTTTCCACCTCATTTCCTGGCCTATGCAGCATTACTTTATTTAATTTTCCAATTTCAGAGGTAACATTTATAAAGTTATTCATACCTTTCCCTCCTTGGTTATAATAAATATTTTGAATTAGATATTTAAACAACATATAGCTTAACTTTATAGATTTTGATATCTGCATTTACTATATTTGCCAGTTATCTGTATCATTTAGTTTCTATATAAACTATTATTATTTATTCTTCGACAAAATATACTTTTTTTATTGCTTTGAAAATTATTTCAAAGTAAATTTTCTGTAATTTAATTTTTTTCGTAAAAAATAATATTTAAAATTAATATTTTTCTATAATTTTTATATTATTATATACAAAAAATAAAAAGTGCATTAAATTAGATGCTACAATCTAACTTAATGCACTTTCAATACATTTTTACATTTTAGTATTCTTCAAAATCATAAATTTCACTGTTTATTTTTATGCTTTCGTCCATGGTTTTAGGATTATTTCTATGGATGAAAAATAAAGTTATAATTGTTCCAATCAGACCTATAATAATAAATATTATACATGTTGCACTACTAAATTTGTCACCAGCAATAGTAGGTATAATTACAGCCATTATATTATTTGCCATATGAGCTGCTATGGCTGGCCATAAAGATTGAGTTTTGTATTTTATAAATCCAAATATTATTCCTAATAAACTTGCATAAACTGCTTGAATAATATTGAGATGATATATACCAAATAAAATTCCTTGTATAACTATTACAGCTGATATTGAAATATTTTTACTTAAAGTTTTATATACAATACCTCTAAATAAAAACTCTTCTACAAAAGGTGCTACTATTCCTATTGTCAATATTATAATAAATAAATTTCCTTGATATAATGGATTCAAAATTTCATCCATAGTGTCAAAGTGCTGTAAAAACTTTCTATTTTGTAGTAATAAATATAAAATTCCTGAATTAAACAACCATGCAAATATACCTGTTAATATTCCTGTACCAAAATTTATGTTTTTTGTTCTTTTAAGAAGTATTTCTTCAAAAAGTTTTCTCTTTTTTATTTTATATATCAATAAAAATATAAGTACTGTTAATATAGAAGAAACTAATAATATATAATTAAAATTTCCAAATACTTCATTAATCATATTAGTCATATTTTGTGATTCCATATTTAACAAATTATTTTCAACCTGTTTAGAAAGATGTTTCTTTGCTGTAATTGTTCCTCCAATAAATGATACAATTATTTGAATAATAGCTGCAATTAATAAATACCCAAGTGCCATAAAAAAGCTCTTTATTTTACTTCCCATTTCAAATCCTCCTTATATAGTATTGCAAATGTACTCTCCTTAATTATACATTATATTGTTTAAATTTGGTAATATATAATTATTTTTCTAAAATTTAAAATTAATTACAACAAAAATAAAGGTGAAATTTCTTTTAGAAATTTCACCTTTATTTTCTGCTTTATTATATTATTAATATATATTTTTAAATTTTTTCTACTTTGCCACATTTGCAGCTACATTTAATACATCCCAAGTTCTAGCAAAAGGTGGCGCATAACATAAATCTAACATACCTAGTTCCTCTGTGGTCATTTTTTTAAATATTGCAGAAGCTAATACGTCTACTCTTAACACTGCACCTCTTTCACCAATAATCTGTCCTCCAAGTAATACCTTTGTTTCACCATGATAAATTAACTTTACATAAATATCACTTTGTCCCGGGTAATAATTAGTTTGATTCTTATCCTGTATAAATACCTTTTTATAATTTATATTCATTTTTTTTGCATCTGCTTCAGAAATTCCTGTTCTTCCAGCTTCCAAGTTCATCACTTTTATAGCTGCAGAACCTAGTGTTCCTTGAAAAGAAACTCTCTTTCCTGCAAGATTTTCTCCAACAATTCTTCCTATTTTATTTGCTGTAGTTGCAAGAGGTATATATACATTTTCACCTTTAATTAAATGATATACACTAGCACAATCTCCTGCTGCATAAATATCCTTTATACTAGTTTCACCGTATTCATCTATAATTAAAGCTCCATTTTTAAGCATATTAACTCCTGTAGCTTTTAAAAAGTTAGTATTAGGTCTTACTCCTGTACATATTATTACTAAATCTGCCTTATAATTTCCCTTATCTGTAATTACTTCTTCAACCTTATCATTTCCTTTAAAAGCCTTAACAGATTCATTTAAATTAAGGTTTACTCCATGATTTAGCAATTCTTTTTCCATAATTGAAGTAATTTCTTCATCAAAGGTATCTGGCAAAACTCTAGAATCCAATTGTATTACTCTTATATTTTTACCTAATTTTTTCATTGCTTCTACAGTTTCAATTCCAATAAAACCTGCACCTATTATAACTACGTCCTTAATTTCATTATTTTTAGCAACTTCTTTTATAGCTATACCATCATTAAATTCTTTTAAAGTAAATACATTTTTTAAATCCTTATTTTCTATAGGTGGTATTATAGCGCTAGCTCCTGTAGCCACCATAAGCACATCATAGTTATCATCAAATGTATCCCCTGTAACTAAATTTTTTACAGTTACAGTTTTACTTACTGGATATACTTTTAAAACTTCATGTTTTATTTTTACATCAATTCCACTCTCTATAAATTTATTTAGTGGTCTTGCCATCATTGTATTAGGGTCTTCATAAAAATCACCTACATAATAAGGTAATCCACAAGCTCCCCAAGAAACCACCTCAGTTTTTTCATAAACCACTATTTGAGAGTTAGGATTTGTTCTTTTAGCTTTTGATGCAGCACTCATTCCTGCTGCTACACCACCTATAATTACAATCTTCATAAGTCCTCCTCCAATGCAAAATTTTAATTAATTTCTTCATTAGATTTATCATTATATATTTCCATATCTAATTCTTTCATAATCTTTCCTGAAACCACTCCAGTTACCATAGAACCACTTACATTTAATGCTGTTCTTGCCATATCTATTAATGGTTCAATGGCTATCAATAGTCCTACTAATCCTACTGGGAAACCCAATGCTGAAAATACAGTCAATGCTGCAAATGTTGCACCACCACCTACACCTGCTATTCCAAAAGAGCTTAGTGTAGTTATAAGTATAAGCTTTATTAAAAATCCTGGTGCCATTGGATTAATACCTAATGTTGGTGCTACCATTACTGCAAGCATAGCTGGATAAATTCCTGCACATCCATTTTGCCCTATACTAACACCTAGTGATGCTGAAAGATTTGCAACTCCTTCTGAAACACCTAATTTTTCAACTTGCGTCTTAATATTAATTGGTAATGCTCCAGCACTAGTTCTTGATGTGAAAGCAAAAATAAGTACTGATGCTGACTTTTTGAAATAGGTAATAGGGTTTATTCCAAATATCATCAGTATAATCCCATGTATAATAAACATTATTAATATAGCCACATATGAAGCTACTACGAATTTCATAAGTCCAAGAATTTGTGAAAATTTACTAGTTGAAATCATTGTTGTCATAAGAGCTAACACTCCAAAAGGAGTTAATCTTAAAACTAAAGTTACCATACGCATTACTACATCATGCAATGCATTTAAAAATCCAATAAATATTTCCGCTGATTTAGGTCGTTTCTTTCTAATTCCTAATGTTGCAACACCAATAAAACCTGCAAAAAATACCACTGATAGTGTAGGTGAATCCCCTTGACCTGTTAAAGAGTAAAAAGGATTAGTTGGAATTATATTTATAATTTGCTCTTGAACTGGCTTTTGCTGCAAATTAGTTAATTTTTCTTCTAGTTCTTTTCCTCTATTGATTTCTGTATCTCCTGTTTGCAATCCTTCTACAGTTAATCCAAAAGTATTAGCAGTAGTTGCTCCTACAAATGCAGATATGGCTGTAGTAAGTAAAAGTATAATTAAGATTGTACCTGTAAGTTTTCCAAGGTTACTAGCTTTTTGGTTAACTATAGCACAAGTAATTGAAACAAATATAAGCGGCATTACTATCATTTTTAGTAATCTTACATATCCACTTCCAACTATATTAAACCAATTATTAGCTCCCTCAACAACTGGAGATTCCACTCCAAAAATTATTTGAAGCATTGCTCCGTATAAAATTCCTACTATTAATCCTGTAAGCACTCTAACAGTAAAGGAATAGTGTTTCTTTTGCATCCAAAATATTGTCCCAATTAAAACAGCCATCACTATTATGTTTAGTACTATCAATAATGTGTCATTCATCTTTTATCTTCTCCTTATTATAATATACTCTATATTTATAAATGATGTAAATCCAATTAATGTTACACTTTAGCTATAAATATAATATAACCCATTATTTGCATAATATTAATTTTAGGACTTGTATATCTATAAATCATATAATGCATATATGTTTAGTATGGTTAAAATTGTAGCTCTGTAAAGATGAAAAGTCAATAGGTTTTCAAAATTAATTTTTATAATGCATATATGTTTAATATGATATTAAATAACTATGAAACGGGTGAATATAGTGAGAATATCAGCAAAATGACACCATGATTTGGGATCAGTGATTAATATATAGCTAAATATAACTACACCCTTGAGTATTTCAATTCACAATTTACAATTCACAACTTTAAGCAATGGAGAATTGGTAATTTAAGAATAGATTCTTTATAAATAATCTAAAAAAATGTGACAAAATTACTTAGTAAAGTAACTTTGTCACATTTTTTATATCGTAGCTGCTAATTAAAATAAAATTTTTCCATGATTAAATCATATTACTGACTTTAAGCCCTATTCCGTCTAAAAAACTCTGCAATTTTTCTTTATCATTTTTATTTACCTTAAATTTAACCTCTGCATCATAAAAATTATCATGGTATTTAGGTACATAAAATATTATATTTCCATTTCCTCTTTTATCTTCTTTTTCCCATTGATATGACTCAACTCTATTCCACTTATAAATCTCTTTTCGTATATAAATTCCATCATCTCTTATTTCATTCCTTACTCCTGTTATCAGTCTTGGAGTGCCTATAAATATACTTTTTATTAAATACCTCTATATCACACACTAAAAAATAAATTTATATCCCATTTATTATAATAGCAATGTCACTATTCCTCTGAATAAGTTTTATTAAGAAATTTTTAAGTTCCCATAACATACTTTCTATTTGCAATTTCTAATAAATCCTCATTGTGAGTTATTAACACAACTGTTCTCTTATCTTGCATTAATATATTTTTAAGTTCCTCTATTCCATCTTTGTCTAAGTAGTTTGAAGGTTCATCTAAAATTACCACATCGCCATCTTTAGTTAATGACCTTATAAGGGATAGCTTTTGCTTTTGTCCACCAGAAAGTTCCTGCCATTTCTTTTCCGTAATATTATTTGGAAGATTAAATTTATTTAAAAGTTTTATAACTTCTTCTTTCTGTATATTACCTAATAGGTCTAGGTTCTCCTCTACTTTATCAAAAAAGAAAGTTGTATGTTGCGGACACCAACAGAGCCTATTTCTATAGCTAGTAGCACTTATATTTTTTAGGTTTTTACCATCTATAGTTATATCCCCTTCATATTCCTCATAAAGCTTTAATAATATTTTAATGAGTGTGCTTTTTCCCTTACCATTACCTCCTAAGATAGCAATCTTTTCTCCTTTATTTATAGTTAAGAATATATTGTTCAAAATCTTCCTTTCTTCATTATAACTAAAGATTAGATTACTTATTTCTATTTTGTCTATGGCATTTATATCTTCAATTCCTATTACTATTTCTGGCATTAAGATATTCTCTATTCTCTTAAAGGATATCTTGCTTTTTACAATGTTGATATATTGATTTAATACATCCATCATGGAATTTATTATTTGTCTGCTTAAAAATATTCCGGTTACAACTTGTCCCACATTTATATATCCTTTAAATATATAGTAGGCAAAGACTATATATATCATAATATATGATATTTTATCAAAGCCTTGTTCTAAGCCATCCTGTATTGCTATCGTACCTTCTGCTTTTAATCCTTGCTTTAAATATGACTTCATGCAGTAGTGATATTTCTCCTTAAAAAAATCATACAAATTGTTTATTTTTATATGCTCTATACCCTTTATAGCATCCATCAGAGTCTCTGAAGTCATCTCCTCTATTTCTCTCATATCATAAAAAATTTTTGAAAATATCCTTTGAAATATTATAGGACTTATTATTGGTATAAGCCCTATGGCTAATATTATAAGTGCTATTGTCACATTTAAATTTGCCAGTACTATAAAATAAGTTCCTAAGGATAAAACTCCTGTAAAAACAACAACATAGGAATCCTTAAATAAATCACTTATAGTATGGATATCTTTTTTAAATCTATTTATAATTTCCCCTGATGAAAACTTTTCTATGTTTTGAAAACTTGATAGCAAAAACTTATTAAATATATACTTTCTTAATTCCATTGAACTTTTTTCATTTAACAGTTTTGTGTAATTGGATAATAGCCATTGAACTATAGTAACTACAGCTATAATGCCTAAAAATGTAACTCCTGATTTAATGATTGTTGATGTATTTCCTGCTATAGCTTCATTAAAAAATCCTCCTACTATGGTTGCAATATAAATCTGTACAAATGTGCTTACATATAGATATAATGAATTAATAACCATAGCTTTTCTATATATTTTAAACACTTTTCTTTTCATATTGTTCACCTTAAGCCCTTTCAAAAGTATATATATTATTGAAAACTTCTTTAAGATTAGCTTCATGACTTATAACAATACAAGTACTATCTAATTCTTTTATTCTACGCATAACCTTATCCATAGCTTCTCTGTCTAAAAAACTAGTAGGCTCATCTAAAATTACCACATTACTTTTTCTTAAAAATGCCCGTCCTAAAGAAATCTTTTGCCTTTGGCCACCTGAAATATGTGCTCCATTTTCTCCTAAATCTTTCTCTACTATATCCTCCAGTTTAAGTTCCTTTATTACCTTTCTAACATGGTCCTCACTAATATCCTCTCTGCCTAATGTTAAGTTATTATATAAGCTATCATTTATTATGTATGGATTTTGACTCACCACCGATATTTTATCTCTTAAACAATCCTTATTTATATCCCTAAGTTCTATTTCGTTTATAAATATTTCACCATGATAATCATCGTATAAGCCCATAAGAACTCTTATGAAAGTAGTTTTTCCTGTTCCATTATCTCCCATTATAAGCAACTTATCTCCATTATTTATATTGAAACTTATATTATTTAAGACCTTTTTATCTCCATATCCAAAGGTTAGATTACTTACACATATTTTATCTATACTATCAACAATCTTTGTTCTCATTAATTCCTCATCACATATAAGTTCATAAACTCTGTCCTTGCTTACCATTGCTAATGTTGCTTGCTTTATATAACTTTCTATTTGGCTAAAATTATTTTTTAATATACCATATATTCCCAAGAATTTAACTGCCTCACCAACGGTTATGTACGTCTTTGATATATAATAACTTATCACTATATAAATCATTAACTCACAAAGCAAGGATATAAATTTATTTACTGATGCTATTAATGACTCTAACCTTATAGTAGCTTTTATAGTATTATATAACTTATTTAAATCCCCTTCATACGTCTCATATATGTCTTTCTCTAAAGATTCTGCCTTTATATAAGCCATGTTCTCTACAGCATTTCTTTCTAAATTTACTATATGACCTTCTACAGCTTTATTATTCTTGTATAATTTGCCTTGAATTTTTCTTGTAATAATAGGTCCAATAACTGAAAATAGGCTTAATATTATTGTTAATATAGCCATATCCCACCTTATATTTCCCATAATAAAAATTGCACCTAATATAACAAGAATCAAAGTTACTATACCTGTCACAGCAAAATTAATATAGCATCTTAAATCTATAGGATCATCCT
This sequence comes from Clostridium faecium, assembly GCF_014836835.1. Taxonomy (GTDB): domain Bacteria; phylum Bacillota; class Clostridia; order Clostridiales; family Clostridiaceae; genus Clostridium_J; species Clostridium_J faecium. The sequence continues at coordinate 46,797 of NZ_JACSQB010000095.1, forward strand.
GTATCCTATAGTGAAGTTCCCCCTCATTGAAACTTTTTAGATACTTTAACTTTTGTCTTATAACCTTTCCAAAAATATATTCATCATGGGTTAAGCTATTAGTTAATAGACTCTTGTTTTTCATATATCTTAAAAGTGGTGCAATGACCATAACCATAACTAATGCTAAAGCTAATAACCATAATTTTTCCTTTATGAATATACTATCCCTTCTTAATATGCTATCTGTAAAATCCCCTATAGTATTAACTATAAAAAACTCTATAAATTGAAGAAAAATGCTATTTAAAATTGATAAAACTATTGTCCATTTTAACATAGAAAAAACTGTTCTTAGTGTCTTATTATTCCTCATAAATTTCTTACCTCATTTTATTAGTTAGTTTATTAATTCAAATCTTCAATATATTTAAGTGTCTAAACCCAAAATAACTTTATTTTATTGTACCAAGAAATTATAATTTCTTGGTACGATAATTTTAACAATCCTTGAAAAGGATATAGATTATTAATATACTATTCAAGCTACACTAATGTTGTATTAAAGTTACTTTTTAATTTTTCACTACAATTAATTTCAAATGTAAATAGCAATTTTATTACAACTATATATTTAATTATTATCATCTTAGCTATTATTTCGAATTTCCTAAGCTAGAATTTTATCTAAATAATAGACTTGTTTTTAATTAATTTTTCTAAAGCGGTACAAACCTTTTTAGATTTAATATTATTGTTTGTTAAATATTTGTTATATTCATATGCCCTTTTAAACCAATCTGTTTTATATTTTCCATTTACTATATCTTCTAGTTTATCTAGACTTCCCATATCAAAATATTTTGGTGAAACAATTTGGCACGGAGTAATTCTTCCATATTCTGATACATTTAATGAAAGCCAACCTCCTCCACATCCTAAACAATCTTTGTAATTTTCACTTAAAATTGCTTCCTTATTTGGGTCCCTAAATTCTACATTAAAATCTTCCCATATAATAACCTTAATTTTATTCTTATATTTTTCATTCAAATTCATTAATTCATTGTATACAAATTTCTCGTTCTCATCGTTCAAATTCCACTTTTCCCTTTTATTGTTATCATCTATAGCTCTCCCTAAAGGTGCAGGCAACCCAAATTTTATCTTTGTAGCACCAAGTTCATATGCCTTAGATACATACCTCTCCATATTATTTATATTATCTTGATTCAGAACTACTGTTACTAAGCTATCTATGTTATATTTGTATAATTTTCTTAAGCCATCTTGAAATCCATAGAATGCATTAGATGATCCCGTCATGAATTTATATTCATCAACTGTAGTACCATACATTGATACTTGTACAAATCCAATCTTTTTTAATAAATCCTCACGAACTTTGTTAAGATATACTCCATTTGTAGTTACTGATATATAAAATTTATCCACTGATAATTCTAAAAATTTATTTATATTAGGATGAATTAATGGCTCTCCTCCCGTTAATTGTATTTCATATATATTAGTATTTAAAACATTAACTATGTATTTAAATTGTTCTTCACTTAAAAAAATACCTTGATTATTAGTCGCGTTTTTAAAACAGTGCTCACATCTTAAATTACATTTATTTGTTAATTCTACATATATATTTCTAGGATAACACTTATTTCTCTTTCCTTATACTGCTTTACTATTAATATTTATATACTTTTCATTGAATTTTAAATTTTTTTCATTAACTAAATTTAAAATGAATTTTTCTATAATTAATGTTGCCTTCGCTTCATTTGATTTATCAGCTGCATATAACATTAATATTTTCTTTTTTATTTCATTTAGATTATTTGTACCATTACATAATTCCAAAATATCAGTTTGTGCTTCATCAAAATAATATAATCCATTTCTTGGATTCCTTATTATACTAATCTTTTCATAATAATGAATATGGTAATTCTCATATTATGCTATTATCTACAAGAATTCACCAACAATTGTTAGTAAATTCTAATGTAAGCTAAAATAAAACAAATAAATACATCTTAAACTCAAATAATTTATAAATGATAATATAGAAATGTAAGAAAATGATCATTTAAGAATGTACTAATTATGACTATGTATAGTATAATT